>JAIOPU010000239.1 GCA_021413725.1 Armatimonadota bacterium
AGAAGAAGCTGGTAGAAGAACTCGCCAAACTGGAGGCGGCGAAATGAGGGATGATCAGCAGCCGGTCTATATGATCGGCGTGGCGGCGCAGCTCTGCCAAGTTCACCCGCAGACTCTGCGGCAATACGAGAAGATTGGGCTGGTGGTGCCTTCGCGGGTGGGTTCGAAGAATCGGCTTTATAGCGAGGTGGATATCCGTCGTGTCCAAAGAGTTCAGCGCCTGACTCAGCAGTTAGGGGTGAATTTGGCGGGGGTGGAGATTATTTTGCGCCTGCTGGATGATATGGAGGAGATTCGCAAGGACATGGAGAACCAGTTCGACGAGTATCGACTGGAAGCCGAGCGACGGCTCTTGGACTTGGCTTCGCAGTCAAACTTGCCGGTTCGCAGGGATGAGCAGTTGTTGCCCACCCCCCGAATTCGTTGGAAAAAGACCGAGTTGTGACCCTCTTGAGAACCTCATCTGGTATGTTTTAGATGTGAATTCTTTCCAGGTGTGCCAGCTATGAAAACTGTCATTGTCGGCCTTGGACCGGCGGGCCTTGCTGCCGCTCTTGAACTTACCGATGCTGGGTATGCCCCGCATCTTTACGAAGCCCGCGACCGGGTTGGAGGGCGTCTTCAAACTGTTCGGGAGGGTGGTTTGGTTTATGAGGCGGGGGGGGAGTGGATTGATGCGGACCATGAGCGGATTTTGGGGCTGCTGGCGAGGTTTGGACAGACTCCTCTGGAATCCAATCAACGTCCCGGCAAAGTTCTTTGCCGAGGTGAGTTTTCAGTTGAAGGGAATGTATGGCCCGATGCGACTTTGGACGAGGAGAATTTTGAGAATGAGGCAGACCTCCTTGTCCTCGATCTGGACGATACGCCTTGGGACAATCTCCTTTATTCGGGCCTTGACGAGCTGAATTTGGGGGCGTTTATCCAGCGTATTGCCAAATCCGAACGGGGCCGTTGGTACTTGGACGCGGTCTATCGCTCGGACGAAGGTGAGGAGCCCTCGCGGATTGGCCTTCTGGGGTGGCTTTGCGGATATATGAAGTATCTGGAGCGCGACCCGCTTGCGATGAGTCGGTACCGTTTCCCAGAGGGGGCGCAGGGATTTTGCGAGCGGATTCTGGCGGAAACCGGTTTGGAACCGCACTTGGGGAACCCTTTGAAAAAGGTGTCTTGGTCGGACGATTCTGTTCTACTCACGTTTGAGAAAGGCACGATTGCCGCGGACCATGTGATTCTCGCAATCCCTCCGGTCGCGCTGAGAAAGATCGAATTTCAGCCTGAACTCCCTGAACACATCGATTCTGCGATCCAGGATGCGCCGATGAGTCGGACGATTAAAATCAGCCTTTTCTTCCGCACGAAGTGGTGGTTGGACCTTGATTGGAAGGGGCGGATGTATTGCGACTTGCCGATTCAGCAAATTTGGGATGCCACCTTGGGTGAGACTCCCGTAATGAATTGCTATATTTGCGGACAAGACGCCGAGGATTTTGCCAATCACGCCGATCCCGTTGCTCGGGCGATTGAACTTCTTGCGAAAGTCTTCCCACAAGCCGGGGAGGAGTTTGTGGGAGGACGAACTCACGACTGGATCGGTGATCCTTGGGCGGGCGGAGGGTTCCCCTACTCACCTCCCGGATTTGTGCTGAATGGCTTAGAGTATTTGAATTCGAAGGTCGGCCCGATTCACTTCGCCGGAGATCATGCCGCGAGCTGGATCGGCTTCATTGAGGGGGCAATCGAAAGCGGTCAGCGGGCCGCGCGCGAGGTTTTGTGATGGAAAAACTGTGTAATTTTCGAAGATATGATGTTGAGGGACGCTGGCAGATGGTCACCGACCATCACCAAATCGTCACCGTTTTGCCCGATGCTGGGGATGGACTCGACCTTGATGGCAAATTCGTTCTCCCTGGTTTCATTGACGCGCATTGCCATATATTGCCGACCGGATTGGACTTGCAGAAACTCCATCTCGGGCATTGCGAGACGCCGGAACAGGTTTTGGATGCGGTTCGAGACTATGAGAAAACTATGGAAGAGGGGAAGTGGTGCCTTGCAGTTCACTATGATCAGACCAAATTCCCAGGCGCGACGCACTTGCATCGTTCCCATCTGGACGCGATTAGTAGCACCCGCCCGATTCTCCTGCGCTCCGTCAACGGCCACCGACATGATGACCGGACGCTTTGACTTAGACCTCGAGTTGCAAGCCTACCGAATCGCCGCAGAGCGCGGAAATCAAATCCGCACGAGGCTGTTTTTGCAATGGGGAAGGGTCTTTGGTGGTCGAGCCATGCTAACCGAAAGACTAGAGGAACTCGGCCATGCGATGAATCCGGATACTTGCCGGATCGAGGGAATCAAGATTTTTGCGGACGGCGCGATTGGATCAGCGACGGCGGCGATTTACGGGAACTTCCTAACGGAGCCAAAGAGTTCTGGGCAACTGATTTACGCTCCGGAGAGGCTTGCGGCGATGATAAAGACTGCGGATGACGCGGGCTATCGTATCGCGATTCACTCGATCGGTGACCGCGCAACGGACCTGGTGATGGATGGGTACGCCAAGACTTTAGACTCCGTACGTCACAGGATTGAACATGCGATGATTCTTTCCGATGGTCAGATTCAGCGGATGGCGTTACTTGGTTGCCATTGCGCGATGCAGCCCGAGTTTATGCGCCGTTTCGGCCATGCTTACCGCGCTCAACTGGGCGACGACAGGGCTTGGAAATTGAAGCGAATGCGAAGCGTTCTCGATGCAGGGATCCCGCTGAGTCTCAATTCTGACCGCCCCATTGTCGCGGGCGATCCTTGGGACGGAATCAACTCGGCGGTGAATCGTCCGGAAGGATTTGACCCCGCCGAGAGCCTCACACTCAGCGAGGCGATCCGGGGCTACACAGAAATGGGCGCGGTCGCCAACGGCGACCCAGATTCCCAAGGGCAACTCGCGCCTGGGTTTTTGGCAGACTTCAACATCGTCGATTCTCTCGGCTAAAGTTCGCCGTTCAAATACTTCTCGCTCAGTTCACGAAATGCCCGAGCCGGGATCGGTTGCGGGCTTCCGAGTTGTCGAGCCGTCAATACCAACTGGGCAACCCGCTCTAAGGTCTCCATCCGGAAAAAGGCATCCTCCAGAGTTTTTCCAAGCGTGAAGGCTCCGTGATTCGCGAGCAGGAATGTGCGGTGGTGGGGCAGGAATGGCTCGATCGAATAAGCAACATCGAGAGTTCCGGGCATGGCGAAAGGGACGTTTGCTACACTCCCCAGAACAATGATTGCCTCCGGCAACAGGTCATCGGGAATAGATTCCCCAGCCAATGCAAAGGCGGTTGCGGTGAGGGGATGAGCGTGGACAACGGCATGGCAATCCTTGCGGTCAGCATAGACCTTCAGATGAAGCTTAATCTCTGAACTCGGTACGCCCGCCCCGTGGGGCACGCCGTGGTTATCGATGACGACTAAGTCGGTTGGCCGCAAATGCCCCTTGGAAACCCCGCTTGGCGTGCACAGAATCCTTTGAGGCGAAAGCCGCAGGCTCAGATTTCCCTCGGTCGCTCCGACCAGGTTGCGCTGCCAAAGGCGGCGACCCATATCGCACATCAGCGCGCGAAGTTCGATTTCAGACATTGCCCATATTATGAGGGTTTCCGGCGGCTTCAGAACTCGCTCTTTGCAATGAGGCTGGAGATAACATCAATGCAATCGCACCGGCGACGCAAACAATTGCGGCGACTTGGTAGGGGGCGGCGTGATGGAAGTCAAAAAGCAGGCCGCCGATCATGGGGCCGACGACAAACCCGAATCCGCGCCAACCCTGGAAGAGACCAAAGAGTTCGCCATGCCGCTTCTCGGGAATGATGAGGCTGGCGATCGTATTGATCGTGGGGGTCGCCAGAGCACTTCCAATCCCAAAGAAGGTCGAGCCGACAAAAAGTATCACCAAACTGGGGGCAAATGGGAAGATGATGAGCCCGAGTCCTTGGAGCAGGTAGCAGACAATCAGGACCTTGCCCGCTCCGAAGGATTTTGAAATTTTGCCGATCAAAAACGTCTGAAAAATCACGGCAATCGCCGATTCATAGGCGAAAATCAGTCCAAAGTGTTCCTGTTTGAGTCCGAGATTCGCCTTGATTAGACGACCAAAGGTTCCTTCCAGCAAGGCAAGTGCGAACCATGCCACGAAAGCTACGACGACAAGAACGCGCAAATTGGGATACTCGCGAAGGAGCATGAGCCGGAAAGGGCGTCGTGTCTTAGCCTCAGGTTGCGGGTCGCCTAGATCGTTCGGAACAGAGAGCAACACCCAAGAGAATCCCAACATCGAAAGCCCCGCCGCGATGACACCGAGCCACCAGCGGCCGAGATCATCCACTGCTACTCCCCCGATCGCAGGCCCAATCACCAGGCCGACGGACATCGCCGCACTGAACCTTCCCATCGTCGCGGCTCGGTTCTCGGGTGCGGAGCCCGAACTCATCATTGCGCTCGCGATTGCGACATTGGCGGACCCGAGTCCGGCCATGATTCGGCATAGGAACATGAGTTCCAAGGAGTTTGCAATCGCATAGAGCCCCATTCCGAGCGCGGAGAAGATCGTGCAGATCAGGAATATTCGTTTTCGCCCCACCCGATCCGCGAGTCCCGACCAGAGCGGGGAAGCAATCGTTTGAACGACAAATGTGCTGACGAGCATCGCGCCAATCATCCAGCCGACAATATGGAGCTCCTCCGCACGAAATTGGACATCGGGAATCAGCATCGTGAATCCGACCATATCCAGGAAGACGGCAAACAAAATCGCCCCCTCCCGCCCCCAATTAGCCCGCATACTGCCTTCGCACCCCCTTCATCATATCACACGCGAGCGACAGGACTCTGTCTCAACCTCGCATCCCCCTGACCTTAGAAAACCGGGTACACCTATCGGATGCCAGATCAGATTCGATTGTGGGAGCAGTCCGCGGAGGCTTGGATGGACGCTCAAGGGGAGAGAGGGGACTGGACCCGGCGCTGGGTGATGGACCCGGCGATGCTCGCCCAACTGCCAGCAGGCAAGGGGCAAAAAGTGCTCGATGTCGGTTGCGGTGAAGGGCGTTTCGGGCGAATATTAAGAGATAAGGGCTTCAAGGTCACGGGAATCGATCCGGTGGCGGCATTCATCTACCGAGCACGCGAGGACGATCCCATCTCGGACTATCAGATTGGTGATGTTGAAAATTTGGCGTATGGAGATAACAGCTTTGACGGGCTGGTTTCGTACCTGACCATCATTGACTTCCCAAACTTGGACAAGGCGATGGACGAAATGGTAAGGGTGTTGAAACCGGGAGGATGGTTGCTGGTCGCCCAGATCACCCCCTTCACCACCACGAGGCCCAACCCTTGGATCGAGGACGAAACTGGCCAACGTTTGCACGTTGCGGTTGACAATTACTTCGATGAGGTGGGGCAACCCTTGGAGTGGAGGGGCATCAAAATCTTCAACTATCACCGTCCGATGAGCCGGTATCTTCAAGCCGGGTTGACGCGAGGATTGGCGCTGGACTGGTTCGATGAGCCCAAGCCGATCAGTGGCACTCCAAACTCGGATCACTACATGAGGGTGCCTTACGGGATGCTTTTGAAGTGGCGTAAACTGTAAAAAATGGATCGCCGCTCATGCGACGATCCATTTTGTCTGGGTGGACCCGTGGCTAGCCTAACATTCCGAACAGACTTGTGGGGTCGTTGCTCTTTTGGCTACTTATGAAGTTCGTCAGCTGAAATTGCTGCCGGTTGGCGCGTGTTACGGCCGCGTCCATCGCTTGGAATTTCGACCGCAGCGCTTGCTCCCGGTTCTCCATTCGATGCTGGAATTTGACGAGGTCTTGGGCGAGGCTGTCCGACTGCGCTTTGAGGCCATCCTCAATGGTGCTGAGGGTGCCCGTGCCGTAGGCGGTTGCAGCGTCCGCGACGGATTTCATCTTGTCTGCGACGCCGGTGCCGCTTTCGCCACCAGAGAAGAACTTTTCGACCGAAGCCGGGTCCGCCGCGAGAGATGCGTCTAGTTTGGTTTGATCCAAGGCAAGTTTGCCCGAGGAGTCAAAGCTGATGCCGAGGGCAGAGAGAGTTGACCCCTCTGCTCCCGCCGCGAAAGTCCTCCGGAGCGACTCCGTGAGGTCGGAAACCCGGCGGTCTCCAAAGAACTCTCCGGCCTGGTAACTCTTGGAGTCGAGGCTCGAATTGCTCTTCACGAAGTCCACAACGGCGTTGTAAGAGGTGATGAAATCTTGAATGCCCGTGCTTGCGTTCGCGTGGCTTTCGGTGCTGGTGACGACATTCTCTCCTACCTTCAGGGCTTCAATCGTAACTCCTTTGATGGCATCTGTAAAGATTCCCGAAGCGCTGGAGTAACTCGTGCCATCCACCGTAATTTTCGCTTCTTGGCCGACAGAAACGACGCCGGCGAGAGCAAGGTCCTTGTAACCAGTGACTACCTGTCTTGAGGTCGTTTGCGAGTACTTGATGGCGCTCAGGTTTGAGGTGTCTAGCGTGGTGGTCTTCCCCGACTCGCTGCTAAGGGCGGCCTCAAGAGAACCCTTGATGTCGGTCTTGCTGATCGCGTATGTGTGTCCGGATGCGGTCGTGATGGAAATCGACTCAAGAATAGTAGCCTTGCCGACGTCGGTACTGATCGAGTCGTACAGATCCTGAAGCGATTTATTGTCTGTCACAGTCGTCGTAATGAGGCCACGAGAAATCTTTATGTCCCCACTTAACGCGTCCGAAAAGTCCCGCAACTTAACTTCTTTGGCGAAAACGGGAGTCGTGGTGGTCTGTTGGGTTGTGTAAATCTCGTCGCCGCCGGTGACCAAGCCGAGAGTACGGGCGAGATGGCTCGTGTCCTCGGAAATTTGGATGCCGTTTGCGCCACTCGCATTCGCCTCAAGTTTGAGGTATTGGTTGCCCGTAGTAGTGTTTTTCTCGACCGAAGCAGTGACGCCGGTTGCGAGACCATTGATGTTGGCGGCAACGTCCGCGAGATTTTGAGTCTCTTTGACCGTAACCGTCGTACCGTTAATTTTGAATGTTCCCGTTGAACCAAAAGTATCATCAGCCTTGAATTCGGAGGACCTGATGGCGGATTTCTGAGCGAGTTGATCGACCTTGATGCGCGTCGTACCCGTCATGGCTCCAGTCAACTTCATGAGGCCCGAATTCGATTCAATGCGCGATCCAATGGAGATTGAACCCGACGCGGAAAGCTTGGTGGCCTGGAGTCCAAGCGCAGACATCTGAGACTTGAATTGTTGAAACATGCTGAGTTTGTTGTTCGCCGCGATTTGCTGGGCCTGAAGTTTTTGACCCGGTTTGGATTCCGCACGGACCATCGACTGGACAATGTTTTCCAGATTGAGTCCGCTACCCATCCCTAGATATGAAAAATTTGTGTTGATACTCATCATTTACCCCGGCTCGCTATGAGCACTTGAGTTCTGTTTTCCCTGATCTCAGGCTTGTCTCTATGAGGTAATTACGAGGTCGTATCGGCCAAATTGCGAGGTTTTCGCAAGAACATAGTTTGATTGCGGGGAAGCGTCCCCGCAAAGAAATGGGGGTCGGAACCATTATCCGGGGCGAGGCATTCCGGGTACAACATGAGTGCCCCTATGGTTCATAACGTTATTATTATTGGGTCTGGCCCCGCCGGATATACCGCTGCACTTTACGCGGCACGCGCTGACCTTGCTCCCCTGATTTTCGCCGGACTTCAGCCTGGCGGACAGCTCATGATCACGACCGATGTCGAGAATTACCCTGGGTTCCCAGACGGTGTCATGGGCCCGGAAATGATGGAGCTTTTCCGCAAGCAAGCCGAGCGATTTGGCACCGTGATTCGCGATGAGCAAGTGACCAAGGTGGAACTTGAGGGCGAAATCAAGAAAGTTTGGGTGGAAGACCAGATGTACGAGGCGCGTTCGATCATTATCTCGACCGGCGCAAGCGCCAAGTGGCTTGGATTGCCATCCGAGGTAACTTTTGGCGGATATGGCGTGAGTGCCTGCGCGACATGTGACGGATTCTTCTTCAAGGGCAAAGAAGTGATGATCGTAGGCGGCGGCGATACGGCAATGGAAGAGGCGCAATTTCTCACTCGCCACGCTTCAAAAGTCTATGTCGCGCATCGCCGCGATTCCTTCCGTGCCAGCAAAATCATGCAAGAGCGAGTGCTCGCAAATCCGAAAATCGAAGTCCTTTGGAATACAGGAATCGAGGAAATTGTCGGCCAAGAGAATCCGCGCAAGGTCACAGGCGTCAAACTTGTGGACACCGTCAGTGGTGCACAACGAGAAATGAGCATCGACGGAGTATTTATTGCCATCGGCCACCAGCCGAATAGTTCGCTGTTCGCGGGAGTGTTGGACATGGACGCGGCGGGCTACCTGATTCCCCAGCCTCATTCCACCAAGACCAAAGTTGCCGGTGTGTTCGTTGCGGGCGATGTGGCGGACAGCGTCTATCGCCAAGCCGTCTCGGCGGCGGGAACGGGCTGCATGGCTGCCATTGATGCCGAGCGATACTTGTCTGGACATTAAAATGCGACCTTTCTTTTCCTTGTTCGCGATTTTACTTTTGGTGGCCGTGGGAGTTGCCCAACCAGCGGAGCGCGCGAAACTGAGGCCGGTTTTCTTTAACCAGGATCGACTTCTGCTTCAAGTCTCGGTGGATGCGATGAAGCAACCTAAAAAGGGACCAAAAGGGGACGAGATCTTTACGCACCTTGTCGCGGGTTATGGACTCGTAGCGAAGGAGCCCGATTTCAAGTTAAGACTGCGGGTTTACTGCCAAGAACCGATCGAGCCTGGTTCCAAACCGGAAAGAATCGCCCGGTTTTTGATGAATCTTTGGCAACTCAATATGAACGAATTGAGCATCGATCATTCGGAAAAATCCGCGCAGATTATTGACGTATACCTCTCTCCCAACGGTAAAGCCGGCGGCGAACAGTTCCTGACTGCGGAGACGACCAAGACTGGGGTTCGCAGCGTCAACGCGATTTACATCTACGATTGGAAGAACCTTGGGGCGCCTCTGGAGCTGATTCGCGAACTCGCCCATGAATATGGTCACGCGACCTTGCCTCCTATTGGAGGATTCAAGAAGCCCGAAGAGTGGGCAAACGGGCACCTCGGCGAAAGGCTCTATTTGCTCTGGATGCTGGATAACGTCCAACGCGGAAATATCGATGCGGGTGAACTCGTCGGCACCGAGCCCGCCGCAATTTCGGACTACCTTAAGAAGAATGTCTCACCGTACGTATTTCGCATAATGGACCGTGGGCCTCGGGTTGATTTGTTGAAGCAGACCACGGTGGAGGCGATGAACGAGTATTTGGGACTGGTTATGGCGGCGGAGTCGTTTTTGCCCCATTCCGCTTTTGCGAGGTCTTTGGTGTTACCGCCGACACAGAATGCCATGGGCTACTACCAGGCTCTCCGTGATGCGGTTGACGAAATCCCGGAGTTCATGATGTCGATGGCGGGACGCCGCGCGGCAAATCCATTGACCTGGCTTCCGATTGGGAAGGGCAAGGTCACGGGCGGGACTGTGCTGGAGCGGAACGGGTACTGGGCGAAAGTAAAGCTCACCGCCGACCGGGTCGAAGTCAAGAACCCAGCCAAGGGCTGAATTACCGCCAAGTCGGTTGACTAACTTCGTGCCCAACGCCGATTCACCACAGCAGGATCCCGAATTTCATCTACGATCCCGAGTGTTATAAGCGCTCCCGGAGGAGGAGCGACCGGGTCGCTAGAAATTCAGCGACTCTCGCGTACAAAGCTCGTGCGCGATGAAACTCTCCGGCGGAGCCAGGTAGAACTCCATAGCCTCGCCCGACCGAGGATGGACAAAGCAGAGCAGAGCTGCGTGGAGCTGCATCGGACCCTCTGCCCAAGGTCCCGTCGCGTAGAGAGCATCGCCCTTGACCGGGTGCCCAATCGCCTGAAGATGAACTCGAATCTGATGGGTGCGCCCCGTTTCAAGCTTGCAGGAAAGGAGGGAACCGCCACCAAAAATTTCGAAACGTCGGAATTGAGTCGCGGCGTCTCGCCCTACGGGTTGGCAGGACATCTTCAGACGATTGCGAGGGTCGCGCGCAATCGGTGCGGCGACGCGGAACTTGACCTGCTCGGTTGTGCCGTACGCCAGTGCAAAGTACCGTCGCTCGGCGGCTTTATCGGCAATTTGCTTCGCCAAGTGTGCATGAGCAAAATCGCTCTTAGCAACTACCAGGAGTCCAGTGGTCTCTTTATCAAGGCGATGGACGATTCCAGGCCGGAAGTCGCTCGAACCGGTACTCAGAGTGTCGGCATGGGCCAAGAGGCCGTGGACCAGAGTCGCTCCGGGGTAGGAAGAGGCCGGATGGGTCGGCAACCCCCTAGGCTTGTTGACAACGAGCAGATCGGCATCTTCATACACGATCTCCAAGTCCATCTTAATGGGTTCAAGGTGCGTCGGGGCCGCGTCGGGAAGGTCTACGATTTCGACCTGCATCCCCTCGCGAACTTCGTGGCCCGGCTTTCGAACAATGCCGTCCACCGTGACAAACCCACCCGTAATGACTTCGACGAGCTTTGTGCGCGAGAAATCAGGAAGCATCCGCTTCAAGAACTTGTCGAGGCGATCACTTTCATCCACCTCAAACGCCGTTATTTCTAATTCCTCATTCATATGCGCATTGTGGCGTACTTCACGATCTGCCGTACAAGCAAAGTTCTGATTCAGTAAACTGCAGGCTTATGAGCCTGCTTGCTCTTACTCTTCTCAACCATTTAATTCAACCCATCCAGATTGACTACGAGTCACGAAAGGGTCTGGTAATGAGCTCGGGTGGGGTCAAATTGATCCAAGGTTCCTTCTTTCAATTTTACGCCCCAGGCTGGACGAAGGGATATTACAGCTCCAACTGGAACGACCAGGAAATCACCCGCTCCACGACCGGTGAGATCACGGTCAAGTTCGCCTCGCGGCAAGATGAGGCGTCAGGCAAGATTGTGATCACACCAGTTCCCGGTGGAGCGGACTTTCGCTATGAATTCAACTGGCAAGGCGCTCAACCTGCGCTCGTCGAGAACACCCTCGGAATCGTGCGGGCTACACCTTTCCTTGCTGGGAAAGCAGTCGCTGGTAGCGACGAACTGCCCGTGGGAACACCTAGGTCCGGGGATGAGAAGGAGCGGCAGTTCTTTGCAACGATGCCGTCGAAGTTTGCTCTGGCGAGTCCGTTTGGCAAGCTGAGTTGGACGGGTTCCGAGCCGATCATGTCCATTGACGGACGGGGCTTTGCCTCTGACTGGGCGCAAACTGGCCCAGCGTTTTGGGTCGGCCATCAAGGGATTCAGGTTGAAAAAGGGAAGCCAGCGGTCGTGACTGCTGCGTTACGGTTTACTTCTTCGGAACGCGTAGTTTCAAAGGAAATTGCGATAGCCGCGAAGGCAATCCCAACGCAAAAGGCGGCGGAACCCTACACACCAAACACGGTTGCGAAGCTCAAATTGGAAGGGAAGCCGAAGCTGAATTGGCGCGGAGTACACCTTTTTGTCGGTCCAAATTCTGAAGGAGTGCACCAACGCTTTGCGGAAAGAGTCCTTCCCAAACTAAAGATCAACTATGTCGTTCTTCAGTGCGAACGGACGCAATGGGATGCGCTCAACGGCGTCAAATCATCGATCAACACCTCAAAGCCGGCGCTTAAGCGTATCTTCGAAAATTACCGCAAGAATGGCATTGAGCCGATTCCCCTGATTCAGAGTTTTGGCCACATGGAATGGCTTTTTGCCGGCGGCAAGAATCTGGAACTCGCCCAAAATCCGAAGGTTCCTTACGCGATCAATCCTGAAAATCCTGCGGCTGTGGCAAAAGTCTTTGCGATTTGGGATGAGGCGATCGACCTACTGAAACCGAAGTGGATTCACTTCGGTCTTGACGAGGTTGATATGAGAGGATTTCCGGACGACCCGAAGCTAACGACTCGGCTTTGGCAAGTGCTCCTGCCAAAACTCAGCGATTACGCGGTGCGCAACAAGAAGGAGATGATGCTCTGGGGGGACAAGTGCCTCGCACCGGGGCAAGCCCCGGATGCGGCATTAGGTGATAATCCGATTGAAGCCGCCGCACGGCGTTCAGTGGTTCCAAAGAACGCTTGGATCACGGACTGGCACTACAAGGATGACGCCCGCCCGTCATCTTACAATAATGTAAAGCTCTGGAAGCAGTGGGGCTACAAACAGATTGGATCGGTCTGGAACAGGCCCAAAAATGTCGCAGGATACACCCAGGCCATGATTGAAAACGGCGGGGAGGGAATGCTCCAAACGATCTGGGCGGGCTATGCGCTGAGCGAGGAAAGTTTGCTACAGAATTTCGGGCAATACGCCTCGTCGGTCCTGCTTGCAGATTACGCGTTCAGCGGGCGTACTGAGGTGCCCGTCAATGTTGGTTATAGTCCCGAAGGGGTGCTCCAAGAACTGTACTTCGGTTGTGCGACGCCAGCGAGCATTCCCGGAAGTCTTCTTGACCTGGGAACTGAAAAAATACCTCCGACGAAGATCGATAGGATTCGCTTTGCAGGACGCTCCCCGTTCGTGATGGGGAATATTTTTGCGAGGAAGAATGCAGTTTCGCATTTGAGCATCGATGTTAATAAATCAGCCGCAGAAGCAGTGTTTGCCTTTTGCCTAGAAAATCAAATGGATGTGGGAGCGACGATTGCCGACATCGTGATTGCGACAAACAAGGGTACGGTGACGCGCCGCTTGAAGTACGGCATCGACGTTCGTTCACGCGATGACCTTGCCTCGACGTTTAGGACTCCTCGAACGAGAGAATGGTCTTTGGTTTCCATCGTCCTGCCATCAACAGGAAAGGTCGAGAAGATCTCGATCAAGCAACTTGCGCCTGAGGCAGGGCTGAACATTGGGGGAATCACCCTATTGAATTCCGCGAGAAGTTGGTAAAGTAGACAGGCATGGCAACTGATCCGAATTCTGTCACCGCTGACACATCTCCCGCGCTGAGAAATCCGTGGCTATTTGTGCCTTTGCTCTACTTCATGCAGGCTATGCCGGTGACCCTGGTTCAGGAAGTTTCCAGCGTTTTCTACAAGGACATGGGGATTGCCGATGGCAATATCGCCAAGTGGACCTCTTTGATTGCGATTCCCTGGTCGCTCCAAATGCTCCTCGGCCCGCTCGTTGAGTCTACTGGGACGAAGCGAAGCTGGATTATTCGAGGTCAGTTCTTGATTGCTCTTGGAATTGTTGCAACGGCATTTATCCTGCAACTGCCGTATGCGTTTGAATTTTCACTGGTTGTCCTTGGGGTCACCGCGATATGCTCGGCTCTGTGCAATATTGCGACCGATGGATTCTATATTGCGGTGATGTCGCGCGAAAATCAAGCAAAGTTTGTCGGTGTACAGACATCTTTCTATCGATTTGGCCGACTTTTTTGTACAGGTCTGCTCGTACTCTTTGTCGGACTTCTAACCCGCTTCGAGCCATTGCCGGTGTCACCGACCCAAGGTCAACTCATTACGCTGAAGCCTGCCACGGCGGCTTCGGTAACGAGTGGGACCAACACTTTTGCGAAAGATGTCCAAATTGAACTCAAAGGAGGGAAGCTTAAGGATCAGCTAACGGGTCTGCCTATTTTGTCATGGACGCGACCCGCCAAGGACCCGACCAGGCCCCTGGGTTGGTTTGAAGTTGAGGCACCGGGAGGGATGTACGGCCTTGCCGTTGACGGTCGTGGGCAAATGACCGCTCGCACCGTTTCGGGAGATAAGGAACTTGGCACCCTCTTTAACGCGAACCTGCCGCAACAGATTCTGTCACCAGTGGAATCTCACGGCGCGGTCCGGCCTATCGCGGCTTGGACGATTATTCTCGTCATCGCGGGATTGATCTACTCGATGGGCTATATTGTGGGGCGCAAGCTGACCCCGGAGTCGGCGCAGGACGTGCCTGTTTCAGAACCAGCGCAGGGAGATTTGGCTCGAAATGTCGAGAGAACTTTGCTTCTGGTCGGACTGGGAGTGGGCGGCTTTTTTATGGTCAATTCGATTACGCGACTGGTGCTTCACAGCATTTGGAAGTTTAGCGGGGCTGATGTTGCCGGAAAGTTCAAGGGTTGGATGCTACCCAGTCCAAATACGATCATTGGTTTTGATCCCCTCCAAAATCCGATCTTCAACGAGGCTTTACAGTTAGGAATTTGCACGGCGATCGTTGTTCTTGCGATGATTCGTTCGCGAATGGTGTTGAAAGGGACGGCGATGGCGGAGAGTTTCTCCAGTTTTGTCCGGCAACCGGGTTTTGCCGCGATCTTCGGCTTCATATTGTTCTATCGCTTTGGCGAAGCCATGGTCTCGCGAATGTCGCCGCTGTTTCTAAAGGGCACTCTCGCGGAGGGCGGAATGGCGATTCCCAACGAGCAGTTGGGGTTGATCAAGGGCGTTGCGGGAGTCGCGGGAATCATTGTCGGGGGAATCATCGGCGGAATGTTTATCTCGAGAGTCGGGATCAAAAAAGCACTTTGGCCGCTGGCGATCATCATGCATCTCCCGAATCTGCTGTATCTGTGGGCTTCCATTGCCAAGCCGGCAGTCGGTTTACTCTATGTTGTTGATTTCGTGGACCAATTCGGTTACGGATTCGGCTACGCTGGCTACTCCGTCTACCTGATGTGGGTTGCCCAGAGGGGACAGTTTAAGACGAGTCACTACGCCATCGGAACAGGCATGGGCGCATTGGGAATCGCCGTAGGTGGGGCTTTGAGCGGTGTGTTACGTGAGAATTATGGATACACTGGCTTCTTTATTGGAGCGATTATTTGCACCGTTCCAGGAATGCTCACGCTCTTGTTTATTCCGTTGGAAGAGCCGCCCACGCCGATGCTGCCGGATCAGACTCCTGAGACGCCTTAGTTTATTTTGCTGGGAGTAGCGCGACTAAGGCTCGGGCGACTTTGGCAGCCTGAGCCGGGACGAGATGGATTCCATCCGTGGTCTGAACTTCTTCGCCAGCCAGCGGTAATAGCCACTCATAATCGCTAACGGGAAACTCGCGCACAATTTCACCGTGGTAGTAACGCATTCTTCGCGTTGCGTCCACTTCGGCCGCAACAGGAAGTTCCAAGAGAACCACTCTCGAGCCACGTTCCTTTATCTGGCGTAGCAGTTCTCTGGTTTCGCGCAAATGTGTTGCGAATTTGGCTTTATCCTCTGGCTTTGGTTCATCTTTGTTCATTTGGACTGCATCCGCTATTGCGATCTTAGTTGCCGAAGAAGTGACCGTTCCCTCATCGTCTAAGGATTTCTTTTTGAGTTTAGACAAGAGTACGTTTGTGGGTTGAAATTCTTGTCTCAGGAATGGAAAGCGTTCCGAAACAGCATATCCGGTTGGATCGAGGAGGCGCGCTAGCACCACGTTATCTGGCCCGAGATGAAGGGTGGGACTGAGCTCGCAGACGACCACCTTTGGCACTCTTTGGGCTTTGAGAATAATCTGGAGTCCGGTTTGCGGGGACCCACCGGGAACGCCGAGGTTGTACGCTCGGTTGTCCAAGTATTGGACTTTGACTTTTGCCGCCATTGAACTTCCAGCTAAGACCAGATCAAACGGGGAGGTCTTGTCCATCAAATAGTGCTGCTGTGTAATGTAGTTTTTCTGGTCTTGGTTTATGCCGGTGCCATAAGGAACACGTCCCGTCAAGACAACCGAGCCGTACAGGCCTAGACCTAGGACGGCCCACACCAGAGAGGTTGCCGCAATCTTAGAATTGGAAGTAGATGAAGAGACTGGAATTGCCATAGTTAAGGACCAAACTCATGATCATGAGCGAGTAAATTGCAACCACCAGGTTGCGATAGGAACGATTGTTAGATTGTATCCAAACCTGCCTTCTCTCCCTCAGCCAATCCATATTTGTCAGGTGGTACACGACGACCGGGATGGAGAACAAAAGCACAGGAGCGATCATAGAGAGATCATTTTTCATGTGTAAGTTGGTTTTCATGAAGCTAAGGAACTCTAGTGCCTCGTGGAAGTCAGGGAGTTTGAATAACAGCCAACCGAGGGTCACGAACGCAAAAACCAAGGATGCTCGGACTACCGACGCTAAGATTCCGGGTGCGGCACTTTCGTCCCGCGTAAAGAACCGCTCAACCGCTAGGCCAAGCCCGTGGTAGGCACCCCACACCGCGTACGACCATGCTGCACCATGCCAAAGGCCACCCAGCACCATCACGAGGGCCAAATTTATGTAAGTCCGTCGTGGCCCTTTTTTGTTTCCTCCAAGCGGGAAGTATAGGTAGTCCCTTAGCCAGGTTGAAAGAGATATGTGCCACCGACGCCAGAACTCGGAAAGGCTTCGAGAAATATAAGGGAAGTTGAAGTTTTGAGGCAGGTCGTACCCGAAGAGCGTGGCAAGGCCGATTCCGATGAGAGAATAGCCGGCAAAATCCGCGAAGATTTGCATCGAGTAGCCGAATAGAAGAGTCATCCCGGTTACCGTGCTCAGGGTTTTGTAAACTGGGAAAGCAATCCAGCTGGTGTGGGAACTTAAGTTGTCCGCAATGACCATCTTCAGGAAGTATCCGGTGACGATGCACCGGAAGGCATACTCAAAGTTGATTTGCCGGAGCAGCTTAGAACCGATTTGAGGATAGAAGTGCCTTGCTTTGAGGATCGGGCCCGCGATGAGATGCGGAAAAAATGTTACAAATAGGCCGGTGTTCTGAAGATGCTGGGTGAAAGTCGGGGCAACGATGCGATCTACGACATGGGTCGGGTCTTTTTGAAGTTTGATGACGTCAACGAGTAGGCTGATTCCTTCGAAGGTGTAGAATGAGATTCCTATGGGAAGCGGAACATGAAGCAGGAACTGAAGCGCATCGTTGCCAGTTGCTCCGGAGAGTTGTCCTATCAGAGCTGCGAGCAAGCCCGCGTATTTGAAGAATCCGAGGATTGCCAGATTAATGACAACGCCCGAAACCGCCCAGTTTCTTTGTGCTTTTCCTGAGGAGTGGTGGGTATTGAAACTCACCCACGTGTTGAGAAGGACTGAAGTCACGAGCAGGACGAGGAGGATGGGTGCTGTGTAGGAATAAAATATCGCACTTGCAAGCAAGAGAACCGGGATTTGAAACCGACGCAACCCCGGCAAGTAATACAGCGCGAAGGTAATAATCAGGAACCCAACAAAAATCCAACTATTGAAAAGCATTGATCGTTTGGGAATCCTGCCCGTGAAACTACGGGGGGCCCGTACCTAAGATTCTTCCATATTTTGCTGAAAGAATGAGATTGGCTCGCCGGACGTAGGAAATATCGTGCGACCTCCCCACCAAGACGTTTCCATCGAATTTATCCAGGAACTAAGCCTAGCGCGGAAGTCATTTTGTTTCGCGCCTGGAACCAGGCACCAAACGCAGAAGCTGATTGATCGGTTGCTTGGTCTTCTGTTTCCGCACTTTGCAGAGACTTTGGGTTGCGGCTCGGAACAGATTGAGGGGGAAATCGCAGTTTGTCAGCGAGAACTTCAGTCGTTGCTGAACACCGTTGGCGGAATTCGAGAATCCACGGACACCAGAGAAATCGCGAGTCGCTTTCTTGGACAACTCGGGGACGTCCAATGCCTCTTGGCCGCAGACGCAACGGCAATTGATGAGTGGGATCCGGCTAGTTCTAGTGTTGACGAGGTCATCCTGGCGTATCCGGGATTCAGGGCCATCGCGATCTATCGGTTAGCCCATGTCTTGCAAAGGGAGAATGTTAAAATCCTTCCCCGTCTGATGAGCGAGATAGCCCACGAAATGACTGGCATCGATATTCATCCTGGGGCGACGATTCAGTCGCCATTTCTCATCGACCACGGGACCGGAATTGTGATTGGGGAGACGACGGTAATCGGAGCGAACGTCAAGGTCTACCAGGGGGTGACGCTAGGTGCTACCTCTGTTCGAAAGAAGATGTTGGGCGTCAAGCGGCATCCGACCATTGAAGATGATGTTGTTTTG
>JAIOPU010000240.1 GCA_021413725.1 Armatimonadota bacterium
AGATATCTAGTCGAGTCCGGAAAGGCAACGGACGCCATCAATAGCGCCTGGGAAGCCCTCAGAGCGTTTGATGAGCACTCCCCTTGGACCCAACGGTGTTTGCTCACCATGTCCTATGCTTATGTTGATCTTGGGTTTCCAACTGAAGCGACCTCGCTTGCCCGTCAAGCCCTTGACCTTTCCTGCGAATGCAAATTCGATGAGGGGCGGGCAACTTCAAATATTGCGTTAGCTTGGACCGATCTTCGTCGCGGCGAGGTCAAAGACGGACTTTCAAGAATAGTCCATAGTGTTCAAGTTTTCAAACAAAGTTCTGACAGTTTTCAGCTGGTCAGGGCTTGGAACGACGCCGCGATCTTTCTTCAATCGATGGGTCAGCATCGACGTGCTCTTGATGTCTGGGAAACAGCCTTTAACCTGCTTGATCCAGCAGACGAACACTTTTGCACGCTTGTGATAGGGGGAATGGCAGCATCGCAGGCAGAACTGGGGTCAAGAACGGGTGCGATGCGAACCTTGATGAACTGTATTTCTTACGCGGAACGAAACACTCGTCCTAAGGCACTCGTAACTCATTACTACGACTTCGCGAACACCCTGCGAAGAGGCGGCGAACCGCAAAAAGCCCTTGTGGCCGCCGCAAAGGGCCAAAAGGTTGCCGCTGATGCCGATCTGTTTTATAGCTCAGAGAATTTCTTTGACCTCATGACGGAGGAGTATCAAAAAATGGGGAACTAGGACCGCGCCGCCCAAATAGTGGCCGAAAAGGCTTTGTTGCAAAGTAGCAAGAAATGTCCTCCCGAAGCCGCACGAATGCACGAAGCGAGACAACGCCTCAACCGCCTGAACAAATTGCTCGACGCCGCCTAACTTTTTGGCAAGGCAAAGGCAGCATTGGACAGGTGGTGGTTAAGGTCGAATAGCTGCTCAATTTCTTGGCCGGATAGCCTCGTTGTGACATCTGGATCTTGGGACACACTTTTCTTGAAATCCGTACCATCCCATGCTTTGGCGGCATTGCGCTGGGCAACTTTATAGGCAGCTTCCCGACTCATTCCCGCACCAATAAGCGCAACCATAACGTGCTCGCTAAAGACCAAATCTCCCATTTGGCGTAGATTTTTCGCCATGTTTTCGGGCATAACTACCAATCCTCGCATAATGCGTGTGAACCTGGCAAGCATGAAGTCCACAAGTTGGAACGTGTCCGGAAAGACAATTCTCTCAAGGCTAGAGTTACACAGATCTCGCTCATGCCACGTCATGACGCTTTCGAGCATCGCATGGGCGTTTCCGCGGACGATTCGGGAGAGTCCGCAAATGGTCTCGCTATTCCAGGGGTTCCGCTTGTGCGGCATCGCGCTACTACCCGTCTGGCCCGCCGCAAAGGCCTCCTGAACCTCCAATATCTCCGTCCGCTGCAAGTTCCGCAATTCCGTAGCCCAACGCTCCAAAGAGCCCGCTAGCACGGCGAGAACGGTGAGCACGTGCGCGTGCCGATCCCTTGCGATGATCTGGGTTGCAGCAGGGTCGGGTTTAAGTCCGAGGGTATGGCAAATCCGTTCTTCCAGAGCCGGGGACACGTGCGCGTGAATGCCTACGGCCCCACTAACTTTTCCGACTGAAATCTCTGTTTTGGCCTGCTCCAAACGCAAAATGGACCGATCAAGTTCGTGGAGCCACCCGGCAAGTTTGAATCCAAAAGTAATCGGTTCGGCATGAATGCCATGGGTGCGACCGATACAGGGAGTTTCGATATGGCTCTTCGCAAGGCGAAAAATCTCATCCCTCAATGAGCTGCACGACTTGAGCAACACGTCACACGAGTCCCTCATCATCATGCCGAGGGCGGTGTCGATAACGTCATAGCTGGTTACCCCAAAGTGAATCCATCGACTTGGAGTGGGTTCGGCTTGCCCCGAACTAACATTCTCGCTCATGCAGCGGACAAACGCCATCAGATCGTGCTGAGTTTCCTTTTCGATTTCATCACATCGAGCAAGATCAAAGGCAGCCCTTTCCCGAATCGAGGCCATGTCAGAGTCAGGGATCACGCCCGCTTGGGCGTACGCGTCGCAGATTGCGACCTCGACCTCCATCCAACGCTCATATTTTGCTTGTCGGGACCAAATGGTCGTCATTGCATCAGTACAGTAGCGCTCAATCATTGCCATGAGGGTACCCGTGACCGAAAGATTGTTCTGCTCCGCTATAAAAACTGCGGCTTTGAATTCGGTTTATATTTTTAATGAATTCTTAATGAATGTTAATGACGCATCGAATTATCGCCTGTAGAAGGTGCAAGGTTGAAGCTGAGGTCCTTTACATTGGGGAAAACTCTGTGGAAATCTATCTTAAATGGGGATAACTCCATATTTACGGGTCGGTTCTTTAATAGCTTTGCTCGGTGGTTGAACCGATTGGAATTCTCACATGTGGCCGATAAATTCACCGGGGAAATTATCGGGATTGGGATATGTCAGGCAGATCAAAAATGGAATTTCTTGTAATATTCGAGGTTTCTGTCACAAAATGAGCGTTTTTTCCCGATACTAATTGGGAACGATTTGTGATTTCAAATCTTTCTAACCCCTGCAGTAACCCTGACTCGATTTCGAGTCGGGGTAATTTTTTGAGTCTTACCTAAACATTGACCGCGCGAAGAAGCATTTCAACCTCTTTGGAACCGCTGGTTGTCGCTAGATCGTGAGGCGTCTTGCCAAGATCATTGGCAATATCTGGTTTTGCATCGTGCTTGAGAAGCAATCTAGCGATTTCTAGGCGATTCGTTTGAGCTGCGGAGTGGAGCGCGGTGTTTCCTCCCTGCTGACGCAGATTGGGGTCTGCTTTTCGCTCCAGTACTTGCTCGACTATCCCGACATTTCCGTTTGCGACAGCCGAGTGCAGGGCACCTACGCGGAGCTGATTTTTTGACTGAACATCTGGGTCTGCCCTATTTTCCAGGAGATAAGTTACACATTGCTCATGTCCAAAGTAGCATGCCAGAGACAGAGGTGTGAATCCGTCCTTGCTAAAAGTCACAAGGAGGGCGGGTTCTGTCTTAACCAAGTCCCTCAGTTGGTGTATGTCACCCATCGCCGCAGCTTCGTAGATTGACAGCTTCGGCGTGTATTGGCGAAGCAGCTCGGCAATTTGTATTTGGCCGTTGTAGCAGGCGGTGAGAATCGGTGTTGCTCCGCTTTCAGTCTCGTTGGTCAAACTTTGATCCTGCTCCAACAGGAACCGAACCGAAGCAATGTCTCCCATTACTATCGCTTCAAAAAACTTCGAAGTACGCATAGCTGAGTTTAGCGTTAAAGCTTACAACTTTGCTATATCAGATCGAAACGTGAGACCCGGTGCGTCAATTGCTGAAATAGCTTGATAGGCTTCGGTCCTCGCAGCGGCGACCGATTCACCGACTGCCGAGACGCCGAGGACCCGCCCCCCGCTGGACTCAAGCTTTCCATCAACCACTCGGGTGCCGGCGTGGAAAACACGAACTTCATCCGGCAGGTTTGGGATGGAAATCGCGTGCCCCTTTTCGTAATGCCCCGGATATCCGCTTGCGGCCATTACCACCGTCACCGCCCCGTTTTCGGCTATCTCAACGGCAGGAATGTTCATACCGGTGGCCGTGGCGATCAGAGCCTCAACCAGACCTTGGCCAAGGCGCCGCATGGCGGTTTGCGTTTCAGGATCACCAAAGCGAACATTGTATTCGAGGCATATCGGAGTACCATCCTCAACCATAATCCCAGAAAAAAGAACACCTCGGTACTGAATTTTTTCGCGAGCAAGTTCCCGCAGCAAAGGGCGAACGATCTCTTCTTCGGTTCTCAGCACAAGATCGTCGCTGACTTCGGCGACCGGGCTATAAGTTCCCATTCCACCGGTGTTTGGACCACGATCTCCATCCATCGCCCGCTTGTAGTCTTGACAAACAGGAAAGCTCCAGATGCCGGTTTCATTCACTAGGCTTAACAAGCTGAATTCAAAGCCACGGACCCGGTCTTCGATCACAATTGTCTTGCCCGCCTCCCCAAACTCGCAATCCACAAGCATCATATCGATCGCTTCTTCCGCCTCTTGAAGCGTTGAGCAAACGACGACCCCCTTTCCAAGAGCGGCACCGTCGGCCTTCACAACCACGGGAACGCCCGCCCCAAAGCGTAATTTTGCAAAGTGACGCGCATCGCCAGCATCCGTAAACGTAGCATGAAACGAAGTTGGAATCCCTGCGTCCACCATCATTTGCTTGCTGAAGGACTTTGACCCTTCGAGCCTGGCACCGTCGGAGCCGGGTCCGACAACCGCAAACCCTGCTTCCCTCAAAATATCGGCGAGTCCATCGATCAGAGGACCTTCGGGTCCCACGACAACCACGTCCGGCTGAAACTCTTGGGCTAGTCTTACCAAGCCTTCTGAATCTTCGGCAAGAATGTCAGCGGTTGGAATATTGTCAGCAACCCCGCCAGCATTAGCAGGAGTCCACAGGACTTGCGCCTCCATCGACAACTTCCAAGCGAGCGCATGCTCACGTCCGCCACTGCCAATAATCAGCACTTTTTTCATAATTCTCGTCGGAAAGATAGAGCGTTTAGAAGGGTCGCCGTATCGGCGTAATCCAATTCGCCACCTGAAGCCATGCCCTGGGCTAGGCGAGTGACTTTGATTCCAATTGGCTTGATGAGTTTGGCCAAGTAAAGTGCGGTGGTATCCCCCTCAATGGTGGGGTTTGTAGCTAGGATTACCTATTCAACTTCATCAGTCAATCGGACAATCAGTTCACGCACCTTGAGTTGCTCCGGCCCGATACCATCCATCGGGGAGAGCATTCCGTGGAGAACATGAAACTTGCCTCGGTATTCATTGAGCCTCTCAATCGCCGCGATGTCCCGAGCTTCGCCGACGACACAGATGGTATTCGCATTGCGCCGAGGATCCGAGCAAATTTCGCAAACGACTTTCTCGCTGATGTTCTGGCAAGTGTCGCAAAGCCTCAGCGTCTCCTTTGCCTCCACCAAAACTCGTGCAAGTCGCCGAACGTCGTCGTCGGTCACGCGTAACAAATGGAAAGCCAGCCTCTGGGCGGACTTCGGACCCACGCCGGGAAGCCGCTCCAATTCAGCGATCAGGGCGGCAAGAGGCTTGGCGAAAGTCACCGATTAGAATCCGAGGCCGGGCATGTTGGGAAGGTTCGGCATGATCTCGCGAAGTCGCTCTTCACGCATCGCGGTTGCCTTCTCGAAACCTGCTCGAACAACTGCCGCGACCACATCTTCGAGACCTTCTACGTCCTCGGGGTCGACTAAACTCTTGTCGATCTTGAGGCTGACGATCATTCCGCGCCCATCAAAGACGGCCTCGCAGCCATTTTGCGCAAGAGTCACTCGCTCTGCCGCAAGCTCTTCTTCCATGTTTTGAGCGCGGGCCATAGCCTTTTGCGCTTCTTGCATCATGCCGCCCATGCCGCCACCTTGTAATCCAAATCCCTTCGGTAATTTCATTTTTAGAGTCCTTCAAGTACTTCTCTTGCGAGATTGTAGAGTTTTTCGCCTTCTGCAGGCAATTCTACCGCCGGATGCTCCGACTTGTCGTTCAGTCACGTGGGTGCGGTGCCCGTACCCAAGTTCAAATTTAAGTTTCCAAATTCAGTTTTTTCCCATTCTGCGCGAATGGCGCCGATAACCTTGGGGCGTTCCATCACCCAGTCATGGTCCATCGCCCGATCAAAGACGACGCTAACCCGAGTTTCATCGCTCGATGCGACGCGGGACTTATCGAGGTGCATTTTTGCAAGGGAGGAGGCGGTCGAAAGCACCGACACAACGTGTTGCCACGCTCCCTCCGGGCCACTCAAGACCGGCGCAGCCTTAGTCTGAGCGGCTACGGGCTTAACGGCGACTGGTTCTGTGGGCGACGCGGGTCGCGGCGCACGGGCTGGCTCGGACGAGGCTACTACCGCAACCGCTGCAGGGGCGGGGCGCATGACCATTGAGATCAGAAACGCTTCAAGCCATTGCCGAGGCAAGGTGACCTCACGTATGGTTTTGTGAGCTTGGGCGACAGTTTCCCGTAGTCGCATCAGCTTTTCCGGACCAATCCGCCCTGCGGCATCGCGCATGGCGGCTTCCAACGTCGCATCTGTTGCTCCGCTGGACTCAACGCCATAAAGTGTGCGGGTCATTTCGCTGATTCGCGAGAGAGCGGCCTCAAGAATCGCACGCGGATCGCGTCCCTTTTGATAAATCCCATCCAGACTATTGAGAATCTTCGTGGGGTCCGCTTCCGAGAGCCCAACCAACAGCGCGTCGATTGCCTCGTCGTCAATTAGTCCAAGTTGCTCATAGACATGCGCCAAGGTCAAGTTTCCCTCGCAAGTCAGCAACAATTGCTCCAGCAGAGACAACGCATCGCGATAACCACCATCCGCCATCCTCGCAATCGCGTGGATCGCGTTCGGCTCAGCAGTGGCTCCTTCGGCTTTTATAACATAATCCAAACGACCGTTCAAGTCGCCCAGGGTCGCCCGGTGGAATTCGTACTTCTGACACCGTGAGCGAATCGTCGTCGGGACTTTTGTGAATTCAGTGGTCGCCAGAATGAAAATCGCATGAGCCGGCGGCTCTTCAATCGTCTTCAGCAAGGCGTCAAATGCCTTCGACGAAAGATCATGGACTTCGTCGATGATGAAGATTCGGTAGCGAGAGTAGGAAGGTAAATAGTCGGTTGCGCCAATAATCTTTTCGCGAACATCGTCCACGCCGGATTCGCTTGCAGCATCGACTTCCAAAACATCCATCGAAGACCCGTCGGTGATTGAGCGACAGTTATCGCACTCATTGCAAGGCTCGGTTGTCGGTCCCTTCTCGCAATTCAGAGCCTTCGCGAGAAGTCGTGCCGTCGAAGTTTTCCCGGTCCCCCTGGGGCCGGTGAACAAATAGGAATGAGCTATCTTGCCGAGAGTAATCCCATTTTGCAACGTCCGGATGACGTGCTCTTGCCCCACCAGATCGCCAAACGTCTGGCTTCGATATTTTCGGTAGAGGGCGAGATTGGACATTTTCAAATTTGTAAAAGAAGTCTCAGAATGCCGGGAATGATGCATCGCACAGAGGTTCGACTTATCGCTGCTACCTTCCGATCCTGACGAAATTCACCGGCCTGCTGCCGCGCAGTTCCCGGCATTCTGAGTTTTCTTTTCTAGTTTACTTGGCTGTAGGCGGTGCCTGACTTCTCAAACTCGGGATATCGATTAGATCCTCGGTTCCCTTCGCGCCTGCGTCGATATAGTCAGTAGTCATCACGGTTGGCAAACTGCCGCCACTCATGCTGTATTGACCTCGCCGCAAAAGCATGTCGCGAGTCAAACCGATTTTGTGGAACATCACGCGAGTGCCAGGCCGAATTTCGGTGTTAAGAAAATTCTTGTCCGTCATACCCTCCCCATTCCAGGAGAATTTATCCTGAATGTGCGGGGGTGAACTTCGCGGGTTGTAATAAAACTCCACTTCGTAGTCGTCCTTTTTAAACGGATACATCGTCGGGTCTTTCGCAAGATTGCAAGTTTTGTCGAACCGCAGGTTCTTCACGTATAGCTGATCCTGCATAAATGTGACGTCCTTGGGGGGATCTAAGTTGACCGCAGTTCCTTGGTCCCACTTCATTCCGCCGGGCTCGGCCATAGGATAGTCCTTATCTCTAAGGATAACCCGAATTCGCGTTCCCACAGGACGGACTCCCCAAGTGCCTTCAAAGCGAATGACGCGTGGCTCGGGTACGGTCACTTTGACACTGAAACCAACATCGAACGGAGGTTGAGTGTCATATGGAATGGTGTTCATCCAGTTGCTCTTGCTACCCCAATAACCGCGCTGGCTCATGCGAACAAGCATTGTGTCAAGGTTGCCCTCAATCGTATCTCGTCCACTTCGTGCTTGATAGTCCGAAGAGTCCGCCTTAAAGCGCGCCTCCGCGGCGTCCAAGAGTTTGTAGTAATTCTCCAGTGCCTCCTCAATCTTGCCATCGCGCTGAAGCGCAGTTGAAAGCAGGTTTCGTCGGGCAGGAATCATGTCCTCGCGCTCGTTGGCCTTTTTAAACCAGTTCACAGCCTGACTGTAGTTGTCATCCACCTTGTGATACCAAATCCAGCCCGTCTCAAAGAACATTTCGTATGTGGTTGGATTGTTTTCGGCACCTTCTTTCCCGAGCGCTATTGCACTCGGGATGTAGCGGCGGTCAGAGCGAGACTGCTCATCGGTAAAGTTGTATCCGATGTGCCACATCCCGGTGGCATAGACATCAATCTGGTGCGGATCAAGCCAAGTAACCAGGCGAATCACCGGCAAAATTGCGTCATAGTTCCCTGTTTCAAAGAACGAATCAGCCTTAACCCAGAGGATTCCGGCGATCATTTCTCGAAAGCCGGAAAGCGCAAACAAGAACTGCTCGGGGGAAAGCCCCGCACTGAATGCCTTGTTTGCGGGCATATAGTTTTTGACATACGTAGGCTCGACCAGCACTCGGTCCCATACCGCCTGCCCCACAAACAGCACCGCAAGTGCGGCCCACATTTTTGAGTTACGTTTTTTCAATTTAGACTTCCCGTTTTTCGAAAATCAGCATCCCGACGATGATGGTCGCAATGATGTACATGACTCCATATACGCCGCTTTCCACGTAATATCGCGTTTCGCTTCCAATGGTTTGGACGCTATTGATTGCTGAGTTCTGGATATTAAATCGACTGAAGTTTGGCAACAGCGAACCCACCAAGTGCGCAATGGTCTTGACAAGCCCCGGAGTCTTCGAGTTTTGCTCAAAGGTCTCAAACACAGAGGTGAAGAGAGTGCCAACCAGATACAAACCGCCGCTCAGGAAGAAATTCACAAGCGGAGCGACAAACGTTGACAGGGTGATGGAGACTGCCGCCAGAATGCACATCTGAACGTAGTACATGACCGCAACCTGGCCAATTCCCGCAAGTTCGCTTACAGGAGCATCGCGTTGCATCACGTAGAACAAGATGACCGAGATGAATGTCATCAAAGCCATCATCATGCCCAACGCGCCAATCGCGCCGACATACTTGCCTACCAAGAATTGCCACCGACGAACCGGTTTACAAAGAATAGTGTAAATCGTTCTCCGGTCAATTTCGTTCGGGATCAAGTAAACCGTCAAAATGATCGCAATCGCTGCCGATGTGAGCTGCATCGTTCCGAACATAAAGCTCTTCAGAACCGTTCGTTCCTGCCTTGCGGAGAGAACTTGCAGACCCGGCGCGATTGCCAGGAGCAAAGTTCCTACCAGCAAAATAACGAGCAGAACTCTTCGTCGAATGGCTTCGCCGATTGTTGTCGCGGCGATGGAAAAAATTACTCTCACTTGGCGTCCTCCTTGTCCTTAATCACTTGGTTCGCGTCGCGGACTGTCTCAATAAAGAGATCCTCAAGTCGCTTTCGTCGCGGAATGATGCTCGAAATTGTTCCCTTTCCAGTTCGGATCGAGTCAATCACTGAATTCGTGTCAGCAGAGTCCGGCATGTCCACAATGATGCGACCATCTTTGAACGAAACAATCGTGTCCGTCAACTTAATGGAATCGCTCACATTCTGCGGAACTCCGTCCGCCGTGATCTCAACGCGGCCACCGGCAAGAAGGTCTTCCAATTTCCCCTGCTTCTCAATCGTGCCCTTGTTGATAATGGCTACGCGGTCGCAAATTCTTTCAACGTCCGAAAGTTCGTGGCTCGAAATGAAGACAGTCTTGCCCTCATCTCGGAATTGCAAGATCAAGTCGCGAATTTCGATGTGTGCAATCGGATCAAGTCCACCCGTCGGCTCATCCAAGAAGAGCAACTTGGGGTCGTTCAGCAGACTCTGCGCCAGGCCGATTCTCTGCTGCATTCCCTTGGAATACTGGTTGATCGTCTTGTTCATATCTCCGGCGAGGTTAACCTTTTCCAAGAGGCGCATACACTTCTCATTGTCGTTAATCCCAAAGAGTGAGGCATAGAACTTGAGAATTTCCATTCCGGTCATGTGCTCGTAGTAATACGGCTTCTCCGGAAGGTAGCTCAGAAGCCGGTGCACTTCAATGTCGTCAACATCTTTACCCAAAATTTGGGCTTCACCTGATGTAGGCGTGATGACGTTCAAGAGCATCTTGATTGTCGTAGTTTTTCCCGCCCCGTTGGGGCCGAGAAAGCCGAAAATTTCACCTTCTTCAACGTGGAGGTCGAGATTATTGACCACGTTGGTGGTGCCACGATTTTTGGTTTTGTAACTTTTTGTCAGTTTGTTGGTTTCAATAGCTGCGGGCAAGAGGGATCCCTCCTATAATTGCGGTACGGATTTTACCTTTAGATCAGTCTCATTCATTTGGGACGAATTGGGAGGTGCCGGTCAATTACCAAACTATTACCGGACAGGCAATTCGGCATTTTGTGACTATTATTAAGTTAATCATAATAATTGCTACAATTAGAGCAATATTACAGGCGAACTTTTTGCATTGCAGTGGTATCATACTTGCAAGCGATCGAAATGGTTACCGCGCCTGCCCTAGGACTGGCCTCAAAAGGTAACGGAGCGATCGAACAGAACTAGCGGGAACGTGCTTTGCTCTCCTTTCAACGTTCCCGCACTTTTTTGCCTGAAATTCCATCGATTTCGGCCTGTTCTGGGAATGCTAGCCCGAGTTGGCCTTTGCTCGTTGAATAAACTCTTTCAGTTTGGCAGGGTCTTTGATCCCCGGGGAACGCTCCACGCCGCTGCTCACATCCACCCCAAAAGGCTGAACCCTCGAAATAGCCTCGCCGACATTCTCAGGTGTTAATCCACCCGCAAGCATCACTGAATAAGGACACTCTCGCACGGCCCTAGCCGCAGCGTCCCAATCTACACGCTGTCCCGTCCCCCCGTATTGCCCCGCAACCCGTGGTTCCAAAACGATGATTTGAGACGCCAACTTGGAATCGGCCTGATCTTGTGGCACAGTGAAGAGTTCCTCCAGGTGCATCGCTCGCATCACACCGACTGTCAAGTCTCCAGCCACTCCCTCAGGGTCACGCAGAAATTGGACCCGGTCTACCCGGTTGATGGCCGGACAGTGATACAGGGGTCCGAAAACGAGGACTTTTGTGACTGATGCGGGTAGCAGGCTCAAAAGCAAAACTGCGGCATCTGGAGAGATGTATCGCGGAGAACTAGGCTCAACCACGCACCCGATCATGTCGGCGCCCAGTTGCACCGCAAGCTCGGCGTCAGCGAGATTCGTGATCCCACAAATCTTTACGATGGCCAACCCATAACCTCGCGAACCTTGCTCCCAATATCTTGCGCCTTCATAAAAGCCGTCCCGATTAAAACAGATCGCGCCCCCGCTACTGAAACCCTATCAACGTCCCGCTGATCCCTCAGGGCACTTTCCGCAACGAGATGAGTGCCCTGAGGTAGTCGACCAGCAAGTGATTCGGTGGTTTCGATTCTGGTCTCGAACGTACTCAAATCCCGGTTATTCACTCCGATAAAGGTCGCTCCTGATGCGACAGCGCGGTCCAGTTCTTCCTCGCTATGGACCTCGACCAAGACATCCATCTTCAGTTGCTCCGCGATTTCCCTGAATTCGGATAACTCCTGGTCTCCGAGCCCAGAAACGATAAGCAAGATCGCATCCGCTCCCATGGCCCTGGCTTCATAAACATCGTATTCCGAGACGGTAAAGTCTTTTCTGATAATGGGCAAGTCCGTTGCGGCGCTGGCCATCCGAAGGTAATCCGCAGAACCCTGAAAAAAAGTCTCGCACGTGAGAACGCTCAGACAATCCACGCCGACCGCAGCGTAAGCCTCCGCGATTGACTTCGGATCAAAGGGTTCCCGCAAAACCCCTCGTACCGGACTTGCTTTTTTGACCTCGGCAATCAAGGCGGGACGATGAGACGACGCTTCCAACGCTGACCGGAATCCTCGAGATGGGACCGCGTCGAGGGCCCTGCCAATCATCTCAGAAAGTGGGCTTTTCAGGATTTTGGACCCTTGCGACTCACGCTTCTGGGCAAAAATTGTATCTAAAATGGTCATACGCTATTGCTGGCCGCCACCAGTTCTCGCAGCTTTTCCACCGCCGCACCCGATCGAATCGCCTCCCGTGCCATCACCGCACCTGTTCGCATATCTGTCGCATGCCCGACTAAATAAAGCGCGGCGGCGGCATTTGGAATAAGCGCCCACCAGCGAGATTCTTCGGATCCGTCCAACGCAGAAGTCAGAATTGCCGCCGACTCCTCCACAGTGTCGCCGGAGGAAAGGTTGGCAATAAACCCGTCCGGGACGCCGAATTCGCGGGGGTTTAGTACAGCAAGAGTTGTCTTACCATCGATTCGGCTCTGTACCAGTGTTGGCGTATTCGGTGAAATTTCGTCCAGACCATCTTTCGCGTTCGCAATAATGAGAGAGGTCACACCAAGACGTTCGAGGGCCGAGGCCATAGGGTCAATCATGAATGCCTAATAGACCCCTATGAGCTGAGCCTTTGCTCCAGCCGGATTCGCAAGCGGCCCCAGCCAGTTAAAAATAGTTCGCACACCGAGAGCACGCCGAATGGGTCCAACTTTTCGCATGATGGGGTGCAAATTCGGAGCAAAGAGGAACATCATTCCGGTTTTTTCATAAACAGCATGGGCTTGTTCGGCATCAAGGTTCACATTCACGCCCAGTGCCTCTAGGACATCCGCAGAGCCGCATCGGCTCGAAACTGCTCGATTTCCATGTTTGGCAACTTTTGCTCCCGCAGCGGCAACGACGATAGATGCACCCGTACTGATATTGAACGAGTCTGTCCCGCCCCCCGTGCCACAAGTATCCACTAGCGCATCAGAAATCGCAGGGAACGCCAACGCGTGTCGTTTTAGCCCTTTCACGAACCCGACGAGTTCATCTGCCGCAATTCCTTTGGTGTTCAGAGCGACCAAAACGCCCGCCACTTGCTCGGGCGGACAGTCCTGAGTCATCAGAATCTCGAACAGCTCCTGCGATTCAATTTCGCTTAGCGAGTCGCGAGCAGTCAAGCGTTGGAGATAGGGGACGAGCATCTGCAT
>JAIOPU010000241.1 GCA_021413725.1 Armatimonadota bacterium
GGGAAGGCACAGAGGATCGCGGTGCTGAGTCGCCAATCGAAGCCTAGAGGCCGGAAGGCGGGCTCAATTGCCTTGCCAAACCGCCCCAGGTACGAGGTCTCGGTCTGCTTTTCGAGGACGTAGTTGTCTTCGGTCACTTTCGCCTGAAATTCGGGGGTCGTCGCCTCGTATTGGTTGCGGAACGTCTTTTCGAGTTCAGGGCTGCGAGGGAAGTAGAGCATCGCCCAGATAACAAGGGACATGACCACGATGACGGTTCCCGCGGTCTTGACGAAGACTACGCCGCGCATGTACATCGAGAGCCAGACGTCGCGGAGTTTGGGCCATTGGTAGCGGGGAAGTTCGAGAACGAACGGCAGGCTCTTGCCGCGAATGATGGTGCGGTTGATGATCAGGACCACTGGAATCGCGACGATTAGGCCGAGAAAGTGCATAGCGAATAGCGTGAATCCCGCCCACGCGGAACCGAAGCGCGGTTGGATAATCGCGCCGATGAGAAGTACATAAACCGGCAGACGAGCCGAACAACTCATGAGGGGCGCGACGAGAATGGTGGCGAGACGGCTCTTAGGGTCGGGCATGACCCGGGCGGCCATGATTCCCGGAATCGCGCACGCGAAGCTACTGAGAAGCGGTACAAACGCACGCCCACTCAAACCGCACCAACCGAGCAGGCGGTCCATGAGGAACGCGGCGCGGGCGAGGTAGCCGCTTCCTTCGAGCGCGGCAATGAGCGCAAAGAGGATCACGATCTGGGGAAGGAAGCTGAAAACCGAGCCGATGCCCATGAGAATCCCATCGACGACCAGAGATTGGAGCCAGGGAATTGATTCGAGTTTCGGTCCGACCAAGCTAGCAAGCCACGTGAAAACCTTGTCGATGAGGTCTTGGAGTGGCGCGGAGAGGGTGTAGATGGACTGGAACACCAAGTACATGGTCGCGACAAAAATCACGAGGCCGAAGAAGCGGTGGGTGAGAATTCGGTCAATTTTTTGCGTCGTGCTGACGTGCTTTATCGTCGGTTTTTCGATTGCGGCGAGGTTGACTTGGGCTGCCCATTCGTACCTTTGGGAGGGGGTCAGGTTTCGCGGGGCGGCTTCGTTCTTGGGGAGTTCGGTGCTCAGGCTATCGCTGATTGCCTTTGCGACGATCATACGCTTATTCAGCTCGACGAGTTGGGAAAAGAAGAAAAGGTGTCGCTCCAGACTCGCGGCGTCCATTACACAGACGAGCAAATCGGGGTCAGGCAGGCCGTGCTCGCCCATGATGGAATCACGCGCGACGATCTCATCTTCGGAGACCGCCTTCATGCTGTAAAGTCCGGGGACGTCGACAAATTCGAAGGTGCGCCCTTCGTAGGTGAGGTTCGCGGAGACCTTTTCGACAGTCACTCCGGGATAGTTGCCGACTTTTTGGGAGGCACCGGTGAGGGCGTTAAAGAGGGAAGTCTTGCCCGCGTTAGGGTTTCCGACGAACGCGACTATCGCTTGTTGATTGGGGGAAATCGGGGTTTTTGCGGGAGCGGTGTGAGGCATTCAGGAATCTTTACTCTTTAGTAATGTTACCGGATTATCTCAACTTGGATGCAACTCGCTTCGTTCTTGCGCAGGCAGAGATGCTGACCACGGAAGCTAATTTCGACGGGGTCACCGAGAGGGGCGACTTTCTCAATCATCAATTCGGTGCCTTGGACCAGGCCCATTTCTTGAAGGCGGCAGGCAAGGTCGGAACTACCCTCGATTCCGAGGATGCGGGCGCACACGCCCTTCTTGAGCTTACAGAAGGCAATGCAATCGCAATTTTCGCTCAGCGCTTCCTTCTTTTTCATGTTCATAGGTTACCCAGAATCTCACTACTAGAGACTCTTAATTCATCAAAAAGTTTGCTCTCATCTAACTTTTAGAGTAAAAAGGCTCGGATCAGGTTTTTTTTCTAGGTCCAAATTGATCTGCCAGTCGTTTCTGACTTCAAATTTGCGTCCTTGTTCGACAACGGGGAGGGAGATCGAGTAGCCCTTGAGGTCTCCTGCTTTGGTGATGGTCATTTCCCAGCGTCCGCATGTTTCGGCCAGCTTATACTCGCGGTAGTCGCCTCCGATCCGCACGAGTTCGGGGTCGCTGGAGCGCAAATATTCCAGCGAAGCCCATGTTCCCCGAAGGTTATCGAGGTCCGCACGGAGTCCGAACGCAATCCAAAGCGGGGCGTTGTAGTCGGAAAGCTGCTGTTGGCTAATCTGCAAGATTCTTCCCACGACCAAGACCTCGTTGGGCTTAATTACGAACTCGATGAGTCGTTCGCCTTGGGTCTTCTTGAGTTCCATCGGGGCTTCGTAGCTAAATTTCTCGCCGTCCGCGGTAACAAAGTTCTCTTTCGGAGTTTTGGAGTAACGGACTTGGTGCAAATAGACTCGGGCGGGGCGTTCGTATTGGAAGTCTGTAGTAACCGTTGCACTTTGTCCGGCGGCACTCGACACCAGTTTGATTTGACCGACCAAAGTTTGGGCCTTCATGTATCGCGCAAGCGCTTTTCCGGCCATTTGAGCGGCGGTGGGTTGGTCTTGGGCCGTGAGGAGGCGGGCGAGAACGAGAGTGCTAATCATTGTTTGATTTCCAAATTACATCTTCGACGCCTTCACGATGATTTGCCCATCTGGCGGCGGTGAACAACCAATCGGAAAGACGATTGAGGAAGATCTTTAGTTCGGCGCGTTGGGGTTGCTCGGTGTCGAGTCGCAAAACCGTTCGCTCGGCGCGTCGGCAGACGGATCGGCAGACGTGAAGCCTTGCGGCGAGTTCGGTTCCACCGGGTAATACGAAGTTGCGCAGCGGAATAATTTCCGAATCCATGTCGTCGATCTCTTTTTCGAGCTTGACGGCGTCGATTTTCTCGACACTTCTGATGTTGCGGTTGACTTCGTTGGGTTGGGCGAGTTCCGAGCCGACGTCGAAGAGGCGGCTTTGCTGCCAAGCGATCTGAACTTTCATCTCGGCCGGGGCGGCGGAGTGAGCCAACCCCAAGAAAGAGTTGAGTTCATCCACGGTGCCGATGGCTTCCATGAAGGCGCTTGTTTTGGGGACGCGGATGTCGCCGAGAAGCCCGGTGGTGCCGTCGTCGCCGCTCTTGGTGTATATCTTCATGGCTTGTTCTTGAGGATCAACATGACGAATTTGGGCAAGAGTTTGACCTTGCTGAGCTTCGAGGGGTTCAGCATAAGCCGCCAAGCCCACTCCATCCGCATCTTTTGCAGAAGCACGGGCGCACGTTTGGTCTTGCCGGAGAAGACATCGAACGAACCGCCCACGCCCATGCCGATCTTCGCGCCAACAAGCGGCATCGTGCGCAAAATGAACTCCTCTTGGCGCGGCATTCCCATGGCGGCGAAGAGAATGTCGGGTTTGGCTTTGGCAATCGTCTGCGCGACGATCTCGTCGCTGTCGGCGGGGAAGTAGCCGTGATGCGTGCCGACGATGTTGCAGCCCGGATGTTGCAAGCGGAAACGTTCAGCGGCGCGGTCGGCGACTCCAGGTTCCGCTCCGAGGAAGAAGATTCGGTAACCATGTTGTGCACTGAGCGCAACGAGCTTCGCAACGAGGTCAACTCCGCTCACTTTGTGCGGGTTCTTGCAACCGGCGCGTTTCATCGCCCAAAGAATTCCGACGGAGTCGGCGGTAATGAGGCTGGCCTTGCCCAGAACTTCGCGAAAGCGCGGCTTTTCTTCGGCAATCACGAGCGCGGTGGCGTCGGCGGTCACGATCAAATGGGAATCCGTCCCCGCGATCCACGACTGAATCTTGAGCAGGGTATCGTCCATGCTCATCGAGCTGATCGGCGTTCCCAGAACCTCAACCGTAGGGATTCGTTCGGATGTCGGGCTCGCGGTGAGATTCATATTTCGTTAAGAATGTACCCGAAAAGTGCCCTTTCCGGGTTAAAATACGTAAAAAAGCGGGTCGGAACTTGCGTCCCGGACCCGCACCTCGCGCCAACGAGCTAGAAATCTCTAAGCGGCAAGCTCCAAGTTCATGTTCCCGCCGTTGCGGTAGATCACAAACACGTTACTCGGCTCAGATTGCTCACCCGACTTCTGCGCAACCACGCGGAAGCTGACCTGAACGCCCGGCTCGTAGCCGCTCAGCTCGACTTTCGAGCCATTGGTACTGGCGACCAGTTCCCATGCGCCGTCTTCGATCTGCGCTTCGACGAGGAAAACCGTGTTATTGGTGTTGCCATTTCGCTTCCACTTCAAGTTTACGAAGCCCGTTTCTCGCGGCGCTGCGGTCAAGTTGAGAGGAATGGTCAATGGACGCGGGGTTGAGCCGGTTGTCTTGGCATCGAGCCCGATTCCGGTCAAAGCCTCGTTGGTCACCGTCGGTGCAGCGTAGCTCACGAGCAACCATTTGGTGAAGGTCTGCTCGGCCACAAGACGAGCGTCATTCTTTGCCGCAACCGCCGCACGATAAGCAAGCTCAACCGTGTCCAGCGAATCCAGAGCGTCCACGTAGGCCGTCATGGTCGTGTTGAGTTGGGTTGCGTTTCCGCTCACCAATCCATAGGTTGTGGGCGATGCCAAAATCGCGGTCGTGGCGGTCACGCCCGTTCGGGCAAAATCATAATCAGGTTGTCGAGTAAATCGGCTTAATTTCATTTCTTCATAGTCTCCTGGTGAGCCTATTCCACACGGGGTGGCAAAACTAATGAAATTCGGTGGGAATTTTTGTTTTTCCTATGCTTTGAAGCTGACTTTTGTGAAGAAGACGAGCATTTTGTTCACAAAGATGAGCATCTTTTCATACGCGAAGCCGATCTTTGCGTGTGCGACGAGCATCTTTTCATACGCGAAGACCATCTTTTCGTGTGCGACGAGCATCTTTTCATATGCGAAGAGCATTTTTGCGTGTGCGAAGAGCATGTTTTCATACGCGAAGGGCATTTACTTCGCCGCGGGCATCTTCGCACGGCACGTTTCTAGATATTTACGCGATCTGACGGTGTCTGGGTTGTCGGGGCCCAAGGTTTGCTCCATCGCGGCCACCGCCATTTCGAGCGTTTCTATTGCCTCCGGATAGGATTTCATCGACCAATAGCTACACCCGAGATTGAATATGCACTTGATCGTGGTCGGATGGCGTTCTCCAAGTTGCTCCTTATAGGCGGCGACCACATCCTTTTGCAGATTAAGGGCTTCAGCGTCCTTGCCCATCGCTGAGTACGTGTTGGCGAGGTTATTCATGCTGCCGACTGTGTCGGGGTGGCGTGCCCCGAGGATCTCTTGTCGTTTGGCGAGAACTTCTTTCTGAAGTTTCAGGGCTTCGTCGTTCTTACCCATGGCCAAGTATGTGTCGGCGAGGTTGCCCTTGCTCGTCAGGGTGTATGGGTGGCGATCTCCGAGCAGATCCTTGAAGCCGGTGACAGCTTCCTTCTGCAGTCTCATTGCGTCATCATTCCGGTCCAGTTGCGAGTAGGTGTTTGCCAAACTTAGCTTGGTTATGAGCGTCGCCAGGTCGCTTTCCCCCAGGGATTTTCTGCGAACACCAAGAACTTCTTGATGGATCGGCAAGGCTTCCTCATATTTTCCCAACGCCTCATAGCATTGCGCTAGGTTAACCATGCGGTCTAGAGTATCTGGGTGATGTTCTCCTTCTAGCGCTTTGACTCCGGCCACGACTTCCTTTTGCAGATTGAGTGCTTCGGCATCTCTGCCCAATGCCCCGTAAGTCGTGGCAATATGTCCCATGCTGATCAGGGTGTCTAAGTGGTCCTCTCCGTACATTTCTTTGCGGACATTAAAAGCTTGCTCATAGTGTTTCAGGGCCTCTTCGTTCTTTCCCATCGCCAAGAATGTGCTTGCGAGGTTATCCATACTCGTCAGGGTGTTGGGGTGCCGCCCCCCGTAGAGTTTTTGGAAGGAATCTAGAACTTCCTGATCAAGCTTGAGTGCTTCTGCGTGCTTTCCCGTTTCTCGATAGTTTTGGGCAAGTTTAGACTTGGCGGCGATCGCATCGAACTCTGCCCGCTCATCCTTCTTTCCGCAACTAGAGAGCCCTCCGAGCAAGGCAATCGCCCCGATAGCAAGAAGAACCAATTTTTTAGCACTCATATCAATCAGCATATCCCTTTTAGCGCTCTGCGCGAACTCTTCTGCTAGTTTGGAGTTCATCGAGAGGGCGTTCGAGTTACGCCCCAAGTGGCTTTACTTCCCGGAAACCATGTTATTGCGGCAAAGTTCTAAGCTCTTCCGTGCGGAAAGGGTATGCGGGTGGTCTTTGCCCAGCGTTTTTTCAAGCCCCGCGACGGTTTTCTCATAAAGTACAATCGCCTTTGTGTAGGATTTCAGGGTGAAATAGGTGCTTGCGAGGTTATTCATGCTCGCTAAGGTATCGGGATTGAGTTCTCCGAGGACTTCTATTCGAGTAGCGAGAACGGTTTCCCCGAGTTTCATGGATTCAGCGTTTCTTCCTACCCGCGCGTAGGCCTCGGCGAGGTTATTCATACTCGTTAAGGTATCCGGATGCTTCGCCCCGAGGACTTCTTTCAGGATGGGAACCACTTCTTCCAAACGCTTCAGTGCTTCCTGCTTTCGGTCCATCTCCATATAGATTCCGGCAACATTTAGTTTGGTGACGAGCGTGCTGATGTGGCGATCGCCGAGGATCTTTTTGCGCGCGGTAAGTACCTCTTCGTGAATTTTGAGGGCGTCTGCATATCTGCCCAGCGCCGCGTAGGTCTCCGCGAGGTTATTACGACTCTTGAGCGTCGTGCCGTTATCTTCGCCGAGACGCTCCTTGAAGTCTTTGACGACTACCTCTAGCAATTTTAGGGCTTCCTCGTTTTTGCCCATCGCAGTGTACGTCACGGCGAGGCTGTTCATGCTGCTGATCGTGTCGTAGTTACGCTCCCCCAGAACTTGTTTGCTCACCGCGAGAACTTCTTCCTGAATCGTCAGAGCCTCAGTGACCTTGCCCATGGAATAGTACGTATTGGCCAGGTTTCCCATGCTCGCGAGGGTGTCCGGATGGCGAATCCCAAAGTTTTTCTTGAAGCCTTCGGTAGCTTCCACATTTAACTTCAATGCCTCTTCATACTTGCCCTCGGCTCTGTATTTCTGGGCCAAATTGTCTTTGCTGACGAGGCCATTAATTTCGACAATTTTGCTGCGGTCACGCCAGCACGACACTCCCCCGAACACTGTTATTGCCGCAATAATCAGCAAAATTGACCGTTTAGCATCGTTCACGTTCGTTATCTTATCCGTTTTGCTTGCTCTGTCACACTAACCTGTCCCCTAGGCATGGGGTACTTTGAATTCATAAATGGCCCGCGAGAAGTCACCTGGTTATAGTTCCACCCCGAAGTCGCTCCAGCGCGTCCGCGCGGATCATGGGCGCGAGACGGCGGAGGATTATGTGGAATTGATCGCGCACCTGATCCAAGAGACCGGCGAGGCGCGGACTTCGGACATCGCCGAAAAGCTCGGCGTGACGCAGGTCACCGTGACCAAGACGATTAAGCGCTTGCAGCGCGACGGGTTCGTGAGTTCCAAGCCTTACCGGAGCATTTTTCTCACCGAAACCGGGCAAGAGTTGGCGACCAGCTCCAGCGAACGCCACGCGATTGTCTTGGGAATGTTGCTGAAGCTAGGAGTTTCGCCGGAAGCCGCCGAGGCGGATTCGGAAGGGATCGAGCATCACGTGAGCGAAGAGACTTTGGAGAAGATGCGCACGTTCGTGCATGGCGGCGAGTAAGTCGCGGCGGCCTGTCCCGGGAAAACATGACAGTCATTTAGAGGACTAGCGGAAAAACTGAAGAATCTCCTAGAATGCAGATGTCCCTTACGGACATTCTAGGGAGAATTAAAATGGAAACTCGCTTCAGACAACTCAGCCGCACATCCCTCAGACATCAACCCAAGCCGTTTCTCGTCATGGGAGGTGAGAATACCGACCGCATCATCTTCGTCGATGAAGATGGTTATCCGATCACAGTGGTGGCGATGGCGGATTATCACGAGTACGTTCGCAACCAAGCATGCAGCGCCATGGCTTCCCGAAATTACGAGAGCTTGCCCCTGATGCGAAGTGCAGACACCTACATCCCTGGGCTATTTGTGGGGTGAAAAGATGATTGGTTCGTTGACAGAAAAAGAGATTGCGGAGTTTCTGCACGAGCAGAAGTTTGCCCACTTGGGCTGTCACCGTGACGGGCGCACCTACGTGGTTCCGATCAGTTTTGTCTTCCATAATGGTCGCCTTTATGGGCAGACCACCATCGGTTTGAAGGTGGAAATGATGCGCGCGAACCCGGAAGTGTGCGTCGAGTGCGCGCAAATTCAAGACCTTACTCGCTGGCGCAGTGTGATTGTGTTCGGAAGGTATGAAGAACTTGAGGGACTTGAGGCGGCGGAGGCACTCGGGTTGCTGATAGACCGCTATGGGCCAATGTTTGACGACGTCTCGCCAAGCTTACGCGGAGGTCGAAACGTCACCCCGCCGAGGCAAGATGGAAAACCCACTCGTCAGATCGTCTACGCGATTCACCCGACCGAAATGACCGGGCGCTTCGAGATGCCGGAATAGTCCTTTCAGTCGTCTTCCGCGGTTCGAATGGCGCATAACACGACAAGGTCATCCCCTCGCTTTGATGCTGAAAGCATCGCGCGAATTCCGAATTCCGTGCCGTCTTTGCGAAGGCCGGGTGTGAACTGGTGGTCGTTCATCCGGTGGCGTTCGGGTTGGTCAACATACTCCTTCATGTGCCTGATGTGCTCCTCGCGGTAACGTTCGGGAACCAATAGTGAAAGCGACTGACCGGCCAACTCACCTTCAGAGTATCCAAAAAGTTCATGCGCGGAACGATTGGAAAACGAAATCATTCCGGTACCGTTCACGAGCAAAAGCGCGTCCGCAGCTTCCTCTAACAATGCGTAGAACTGGGAATTCTCTGCCGACTTCGCTTCTGCATGAAGAGCCTCGACAAGGTGCGCATTCTCTCGTTTGAGGGACTCGATTGCGGCTTCATGAGTTGTGCGCATCATGATCGCGACCAGTTCGGTTCGGCTATGCGCACCCAATTTAGCGCGCACTCGTCCCCAGTAGGTGCCTACGGTGGCCTCGCTGATTCCCAGGTTATGGGCAATTGCAGTATCAATGAGACCCTCCGCCGCATATTTTAGAATCTGCTTCTCGCGAGGGGACAATTCCGTAAGTTCAGTGTCAGGCATCATTCGATTCCTAATCTTCTTACTGATACTACCCCGGACTGACTTGCTTGCCCATCATAAAACCGGCACTAATTTTGTTTTTACGTAATCCTGCAACGGTTCCGGCACTGCGAATCCGACGCCCGGCTTGAAAAATGTCTCCAGCAGTACGATAAACAGCCTCGGGCAGGCAACGCCGGATCCGTTCAACGTGTGGACGAATTCTGGTTTGGCGCCTGGTTCGCGGCGGAAACGGATGTTTGCTCGGCGGGCCTGGAATGCTTCAAAGTTCGAACAGCTAGAGACTTCGAGGTACTTATTCATTCCCGGCGACCAGATTTCGAGATCGTAGCATTTGGCGTTGCCAAAGCTCATTTCACCGGTGCAAAGCAACGTCACGCGGTGGTGAATGCCAAGGGCTTCGAGAAGGCTACACGCGTCCTTGGTCAGCGATTCGAGTTCGTTGTACGAGTCTTCGGGGCGTGCGTACTTGACCAGTTCAACCTTGTCAAACTGGTGCATTCTTTGAATGCCACGCGTGTCCTTTCCTGCAGAACCCGCCTCGCGACGGAAGCATGGGGAGTAGGCGGCCATCTTCATTGGGACTTGGTCGGCGGAGAGGATTTCGTCGCGATAAATGTTAGTGACCGGGACTTCGGCAGTGGGAATCAAGTACCTGCCCTCGTCGACTTTAAAGAGATCTTCTTCGAACTTAGGAAGCTGACCGGTGCCGAAAAGGCTGTCGGTGTTGACGATGGCGGGGGGATAGATTTCGTGATAGCCGTTTGTCAACGTCTGATGGTCGATCATGAAGTTGAACAATGCGCGTTGGAGCCTAGCTCCGGGACCAGTGTAGAGGGCAAACCCGGTGCCGCTGATCTTGGAGGCTCGCTCGAAGTCCAGCATGCCCATTTGCAGTGCGGACTCCCAGTGGGGAATCGGGTTCTCGCTTGGAACCGGAGGTTCGCCCCAGGTTCGGACGACGACGTTTTCATCTTCGGTGAAACCAACCGGAACGCTTTCGTGGGCGAGGTTGGGGAACGCCTGTTCTAGTTCAATAAGATCTTTCTCTAGTTGCGCGAGGCGAGGTTCTGCTTCGGCGAGGGCCTCCTTAATTTCAACTGTCCGCGCCTTTGCCGATTCGGCTTCTTCCTTTTTGCCCTGGGACATCAAGGCTCCGATTTGCTTGCTGATGCTATTTCGCTCGGCGTTAAGCGATTCCGTTTCTTTAAGAGTCGCAATGTAGGTTCGATCCACCTCAAGCCAGCGATCCACGTTGACTTCCACGCGCTTGTTCGCGGCGCCTTGGCGGACTCGGTCAGGTTCTGTGCGGATGAGATTGCGGTCAAGCATGGGAGATCTTAGTTGTACCTAAAACCGGGCCTTTCAGACTGACTGAGTCCACGGCAGGTAGAAGCTTGCGATCTGGGGATGAGCGTTAATATGGGCCTCGATGGCTTCGACGACGGGCAGTTTCGAGTTCGCGCCAAGGTGCATGCACTTGAGCGCGCCCGCCGCCGCCGCAAAAGCGAGACACTGTCCGAGGCTATGCTCATGGCTGAGTCCCCACAGCATTCCAGCCCGGAAGACATCTCCCGCACCGGTGGTATCGACCAAATTGGGACAAGGGAAGGCGGGCAAGTGGGCAGCGGACTCGCCCAAGGCGACAAACAGTCCTCGTGACGAATCGGTCAGAATCGCCAATCCCCCGATTCTTTCTGCCGTCTCCTTTACCCAGGCGAGATTCACAGTGCGGTTGTCGCGTTCGCCGGCGTTATCGGTGCTTGTTTGGTAGATCGTTCCCGCACCAATCAGCAGGGCCTCGCCGACTATATCCATCGCATAAACACGCATTCCGGCTTTGACCGCTCGTTGGTAGAGATCTCGGGCAGAGTCTCCAAAGTTCATGTCGCACGTGAACCAGCCGCCACGCTGAAAGTTGACGTTTAGGTTTTTTGTCAACTCGGGAAGTTCGCGGAACCCGACACCAAACATGGTTCGGTCACCATCGGGAGTGACGTAAATATCGCAAAGCGGAGTCGTCATCGTGCCGCCGGGCAAGATCATGCGCCGGAGTCCCGCGGTTTCGATCGACTTTCTTAACTTCTCAGCATAGATTCCCATTCCGATGGGGTTCCCGTAAACGGCCGGGGCGATGCCCCAAGTTTTCAGCGCGATTGCCGTGTTGATGGCCTCTCCGCCCGGCCGTTCGAGAACCTCATCAATCTCCACATAGACGCCCGGTACGGGCATGGAAGGCACGCGGCAAAGCCTATCCCAACACACCGTTCCCGCAATGATTATTTCGCGCATGTAAGCCTACATCTATCCTAGCTCATTTTGAGGGTGAGCCAAAGCCGGGCAAATTGGAGTAGAACGATGGAAATGGCGACACCATACGACTGGCAGGAAGCAATTGGACACCGTT
>JAIOPU010000227.1 GCA_021413725.1 Armatimonadota bacterium
TTCCCAGACCTTTATCGTTCGTGTCGCTGGCACGTACGGAAACACAACGCTTTACCGAGAAGTGACCATCGAACTCGGCACCACAGAACCAAAAATGACCCAAATTACCCGTCCATTCGGCGACAACCTGCTCTCTCGTTGGGGTTGGCAAGAGGAGCCTCTGACGGATGTCACGCTCGCGGAGGCATCTTGAGCCGATCTCTAGGCAGCCTCCCGGTGATCGAATGGTCAGCCAAACACGCGGTCGCAATGCCGGTAGCGGGTTCGCGTGTGGTCGGTGAAACCGTACCGGAAGTCGTCAAGAAGTCTGGTATCGGCAAGACCGTTTTACTTGCTTTGTCACGGCGATCTGTGTTCGTGAGAACAACGCGAGTCCCAAACGTTTCGGCCCAAGAAGTACGACAAGTGCTCGGACTTCAAGCCGCCAAACTCTTCCCCACCTCGGCAACCGGCATGGCGGTGGACTTCAAGTTAGGGACCGATGTCAATGCAGATGGGCGAATTGCAGGCGTTATCGCGGTTCCGTCCGAGACACTTCGGGCCGCCCGGATTGCTGTTTCCGAGGCTGGATTGTCCACTGCGATGGTCGTCCCCGCCGCTTGGGGCGCGGTAATGCTCGCTGATTCGGCAGGAATGCCGAATTGTGCGGTGGTTGAGCAAGGTGTCGAAGGTCTGAACATTGACATTGTCCAAGACGGTCTCCTTGTTTACAGCCGAGTGGCCCCCGCCACCGAAAACTCAACACAAATCTCGTCCGAAGTCGCCAGAACATTCGCCGCCGCCGGAGTCGCACCTGCGGCGATTCTTGCTGCCGGGGGACTCGCCATGAATGAAGCGACCCAGCGAATCAGCATGGGAACTCTGCAGGCTCTCGTCCAAGACGGGGCCGGGCAAGGAATCTCGCTTATTTTGCCGGAAGAGGCAACCAAGCAAGCCGCAAGTCAAGTTGGCAACCGGTCTCGTCTGGCCGTACTGATGCTACTCGCAACCATCACCGTGGGAGCCCTCGTGTTCTTGGACCGAAGCGACGTTTTGACCAAAGTCGGAAAAGACGAAGCGATGTGGCAAGCCAAGATGAGAAAATTGCGTTCAACTCGCGACGAACAGTCGAAAAAAGCAAGTGACGCCTACATCAAAGCTGGACGCTTCAAAACGATTCTATCCCCCGCCCAAACCTCCTCCGAGGTCCTCACCCTGGTCTCAAGCCGAGTTCCGCAGGGAGCATGGATTTCGGGGATTTCCTATGATCGCGGTAAACCCGTCTTAATAAGGGGAACCGCGCTGGCGAGCGAAGCCGTAACTGCTTACCTGGACGCCCTCAACGCCGAACCGAGATTCAAAGACGCCAAACTCGTTTTCGCGAACAATGCGACGATCGAAGAATCCGTGGTTGTGAACTTCTCAATTTCACTTCGTGCAATCGGAAACATCCCTTTGGATGAGCCCAAAAAGGCCTCCACAAGTTCCAAGGCGGTGAAACCGTGAACGCGCAACTCAGACAGTGGAACATCCTGATTGGAATTTGCTTGCTCGCCATGGCAGCGTTCGCCGCGTATGACCTCCTCGTCCCGAAGCCAAGCAGTGCCGTGAACCGCGCGAGTCGCCACAAAATGGAGATCGAGGTGATGCAGGAAACCGGCAAACTCAAAACCCGAGAAGCGGAGTCTGTGGCAATCATCGAACAGAATACTTGGGTCGAAGAAGCCAATCTCATTGGCCCCCAGGTCCTTGACCAAGTCGCAAGTACTGCTAAAGCGCAAGACGTGCAAATGAGTGCGTTCCGCCCTCAGCGGTCCTCGACTGACGGCAAAGTTGAGCGCATACCGTTCCTCATCACACTTCAAGGCTCGTTCCCCAAGATCGTCGCCTTCGTCCGAAATATCGAGGCGGCGGGCAACCGCATCGGGGTCACCACTGTTCAGTGCGCAAGTGCCGACGGCAAATCTGATGCCGTGACCGCCACGGTAGGGCTGATCGCCGTCCGCGATTTATCCCAGAAAAAACCCCCTATAGAAACGCCAAAAGTGACTGTTAACCCCGAAACCAAGCCAGTGACCTCCGAGGAGAAAAAGAAAGGTGCTTAAATTCAGCAATCCCGTCAAACTGCTTATGGCCATCGCGGGCCTTGCCGTAATTTACATGCTCCTCAATGGCGAATCCGATGCCGTGGCCAAGACCGCGAAGAAGCCGAAGCTAACATCCGCTTCAAAGCTAAAAATGCCCGAAGGAATCTCGAAAGAGGATTATGACGCAACCTTTGACGCCCTTCAAGAAGAACCAAAGAACGCCTTCACCCCCCTCGTCGTCAGCACACGAGGCGCACGGCAGTCCTCGGAGCCGGCTTCGCTCAACGCCATTCCATCCGACTGGACCGCTGGAGAGGCGGGTTGGACATTCACCGGAGTCGTGGAAACAGACGGGCGTCGCCAGGCACTTTTAGAAAACAAATCCTCCGGAAATGGAGTTTTTCTGAATATCGGTGAACATTGGAAGCAGTTAACCGTTGAATCCATAGGAGAGTCTTTCATGATTATTACCGGGCCAACCGGTGTCACGAGGACGATTCGACTGGACGACGGAGAAACCCAAGTAGGAACAATGTCAGGAAACAACGGAAATCAACCGATGAGTCCTTTAGGTGGAGCGATTACAAATCGCTTTGAAATTTCGCCAGAACAGCAGCCTTCTGGAAGAGCCGGTCGACGCGCCGTGCTCCCTCCCGTGGGCGGAGTAAATGAATGAAGATGAATAAATGGGTCCTTTGCACGCTCGCACTTACGCCGGCGGCCAGTTTTGCACAATTCGATTTTGGTGGAGGATCTTCCGCGCCAGCGGGTTCAGCTTGGTCCACCTTCAAGCTGCCTAAGACGAAAATCAAACTTGATTTCCGCAATGCCAGCATTGACAGCATCCTAGCGTTTTTCTCAAAGTCATCGGGCATCGCGATCGTCAAAGACCCAGCACTAACCGGTAACCTCTCCTTGACCAGCCCTACATCCGTGTCAATAGATGATGCGTTTGAATTGCTCAGTGTTACGCTTGACCTAAAGAATTTTGAACTAAAGAAGCAGGGCAAAGCCCTCGTCGTTCGGGCTAAGCAAGCCGGCCGCGGCGGCGGTGGTAGCTTTGGTGCAAGTGGCATGACCGCTGAGCAGATCGCTTCAATGAGCCAAGCATTTAGCGGATCTAACACCGACCTCAAAGTATATCCACTGAAAAACGCAAACGCAGCCCAGGTGGCACGGGTCATCAACGAAGTTTTTGCGTCATCGCAGAGTCCCCTTGATCAATTTATTCAGCAAATGGCTGGAGGTGGAGCTACGGGAGGCTTCGGCGGCAACACTGGTGGCGGTGGCAATACTGGCGGAGGCGGTCGCACTGGTGGTGGCAATAATCCGTTTTCCTTCGGTGGTCGCCAAGGTGGCGGTGGTCGCACTGGCGGCGGAGGATTCGGCGGTCGTGGCGGTGGCACTTCGCAACAGTCCATCAAGGCGTCCTCGGACGACTATTCCAACTCCGTAATCGTAAACGCTCCCAAGAGTGACCAAAATAAAGTTGAAGACTTAATCAAGCAACTTGACAAAGAAACAGAGCAGCCCCTCAGGCCGCTTGTTTACAAACTCGAATACGCATCCGCAAACGACTTAGCCGTTGCCGTGCAAAATGTCTTGACAACAAACGCACCGCGGGGACGTGGCGGCCAAGGTCAGCAGGGTCAGAATATCGGTCAGCAGTTCCAGCAAGCGTTTCGACTTGGAAGTGCGCAAGCGGCCTTCGGGACTGTCGTCGCTGACGTTCGAACAAACTCTTTGATTGTTACGGCTACTGAAGAAAACCATGTTTTGGTAAAAGCCGTTCTCAAGGAACTAGATTCTCCGATTGAATTGCAGGGTTCCACCTTTGTAGTTCAGCTTGCTAACGCGCGAGCCGATCAAGTCGCGACACTGTTGAATCAGACCTTTGGTGGACGTACGACAAACACCGGTGCAGCTAACTGGGTCGGTCGCGGGGCGAATGCCACGGGGCGAACCAACAACCAGAATAACGCAGGAGGCGGTGGAGGCGGAGGTCAAAATGCCGGTGGAGGACGATCTGTTCCGACCCAACAGGAGCTTGAAGAAGGTGCCATGAACCTGGATAATATTGATCCCGACACTGGGGAGTTCTATCCTGTCGTCGCGGTACAACAAGGCGGTGGATTTGGTCAGCTTTTCGGACAGGGTGGTGGTCAACGGCAAGGCGGCGGGTTTGGTGGCGGTCAAAATCGCAACCAGACAACTCAACAAGCAACTGGTCGAGATGCTAACGGGAAACTTGTCAACTTGCGCGATCTGTCGGGTCAAGTCACGGTCATTCCCGACCAAAACACCAACAGCCTCATCATCGTAACCTCACCCGATAACGTCCAACTGATTCAGAACATTCTCAATCAACTTGACCGCATTCCCGAGCAAGTGATGATCGAAACGATCATCGTTGAGGCCACTTTGGACGCGTCGGACAAGTTTGGCGTTGAATGGAAGTTGATTCAGAACAATATCTTCGGCACGCAGGGGAAGACGGGTACCGGCGAGTCAACCTTCGGTAACGCGAATGCCAATCCGGCCCTGCAGGGTTTCAAATATACGATTGCTGGGGGGAATCTCACCGGATTCTTGAATGCGATGGCAACTGATAAGAAATTCCAGGTCTTGTCGACGCCCCGCATCTTTACTTCGAATAACTCGCAAGCACAGATCAATATCAGCCAGCGGGTGCCTTACGTGCTAAGTTCGCGAACCGATGCAAATGGCAACCTGACTTACACTTATGGGTTTGAGGACGTGGGAATTGTTCTAACGGTCACCCCGCGGATTACATCCAACGGGTACGTGACGATGGAGGTGAACCAAACCGCGAACGATCTTCAAGGGTTTACCGACTTCAACGCCCCGATCATCAACCAGCGAGAAGCCGACACTACAGTCAGCGTACTTGATGGCGAAACTGTCATCCTCGGCGGAATCATCAGAAGTTCGGTTACTTCGACCGTGAAAAAGATTCCGCTCCTGGGCGATATTCCGATTCTCGGCAATCTCTTCAAGTCCAGCGAAAAATCAAAATCAAAGACTGAACTACTCGTCTTTTTGAGTCCGAGAATAGTCAAGAATTCTGACGAAGCACAGAAGTTGAAGGATGAAGAGCAAAAGAAACTCTCCCCACAAACAAAGAAATCCGTGGAGGGACTCACCGTACCCAAACCTCGATCGGCAGAAACAAAGCCTCCCGAGATGAAGAAAAAAGAAGATTCTAAGAAACCCAAATGAGGGAATTTGGAACGTTAGGAAGGAACAACATGAAAAATATGATTAAAATCGCCATGATGACCATGGCAATCTTTACAGTAGCCATCAGCCTCGCCCAAGGTGGCGGTGGACGACAGGGCGGCGGACGACAAGGCATGATGGGCGGACGCCAAGGCGGAAAGACCCAGCTTCTTCGACGAAAGGACGTGCAAAAGGATCTCGGTATCACGGCCGCTCAGACAACAGAAATCGACGCGATGCAGAAGGCTGCGCAAGAAGACATGCGTGCCGCTTTTCAAGATGCCCAAGGTGATCAAGACGCAATGCGGAAGATCATGACCGAAATGCAAACAAAGCAGGCTGAGCAACTGGCAAAAATCCTCACGGCGAAGCAAATGACTCGGCTTGATGAAATCAATATTCAGATTCAAGGTAACAATGCGATTCTTGACGAGAAGGTGCAAAAGTCTCTGAAGATGACTACGGCTCAGACCGAGAAGATCAAGAAACTCCAGGAAGCGCAGCAAGCGGCAAACCAATCGCTGATGGAGAAAATGCGCAATCAGGAGATTGATCGAGAAGCCTTTACTGCATCCATGACCAAGAACCGAGATGCAATGGGAGTCGAACTTGGCAAGATCCTCACGGCAGAGCAAGTCACAGCCCTCAAAGCAATGGGTGGCGCGAAGTTCGAAGCTGACCCAGCAGAAGCCAATCCTCAAGGCGGTCGTGGTGGTCGCGGCGGCGGTGGCGGTAACTAATTCTTAGCTAACAACCAAAGTGATGGGTCGCCTCCCAACGAGGCGACCCATTTTTTTGCCTATATTCTTTGGTTGCCGCGAATTCAATTCGAGCTTTTGAGAATTGGAAATCATGCCAAATCAACCCCGGTGCGGTTCACCATGGGTTGACATTCAAACTTTTTGCCACCTAAGTTAGAATGCCTTAGAGGAAAGTCAAGTTCTTCGATGATCATCCCTTTGCCTGTAGGTTCAAATTCGAACTTCCCAACTTCCCGACCCCCTTACCCGGAGGTCAGGAGGAACATCATTAGAAAAGGTCATGGTCTAAGCGTGAACCGCCTTTTTCTTCTCTGCCCGAAGCCAATCGCGCAAGCCGAACGAAGCCATCACGAGCAAGGTGAAATAGAGTGCCGCAGAAACCCAGAGATTCGCCTTGGGCAGAAGCCAAAATGCATAGATCACGTCGACTACGATCCAGTAGACCCAATTCTCCAGCACTTTCTTGGTCAAAAGAATTTGTCCTGTGATACTGAAAACCGTTGTGAAAGCATCAATGAATGGTTGTTGACCATCCGTATATTTTTTAATCAACCAACCTGCCAAACCCGTGCCGAAAACGGAGAATCCAAACCAAGCAATATTTTGCGCTCCCGACAACCGGGCGATAGGAAGATCGTCATCCCTTTTCGGCCCCATCCGAAGCCAGTAGTACCAGCCGACGAGTTGGAGTGGCAGGAATACTATGACTTGAAGCCAAAAGTTCATATAGAGCTTCTGAACCCAGAACACATCGGCATAGAGAATTGCGGAGACAATTCCAAACGCAAAATTGCGAACGTCCGCTCTCATCACGAGGTAAACGTTGGCCAACGTGAAGGCAACCGCGAACCATTCTACGAGGCTGAGCTCCTTCAACACTGAATCTAGGGTCATAGATCTAAAAGAATATCGTATGGGGAGAACCTGCCGCCCGACGAATTCGTTCTCAAGTGGAAGTATTCGGCGCGCCAACCGCACTTTTTACAAGGTAACATTCGTCCCTAGTTGACTTCCTTCGAAAAATGAAGCAAAATGGGGAGTCATCGCTTTTTGGAAGTGATTTCGGGTGAATTTATGAGTCGTTGGGTAAAAAACCTTTTTCTAGTCGCCGCCGTAGCGGTCACCGCTGTTTCGCACGCGTATTCCTTGCAGGACGCGACCATCAAGATTGACCATGCAGTCAATAGCCCGACTCTCAGCGTGAAGTACGCCGGGATGAAGGCCAGTTTGATTGAGCTTAAGGTTAATACCAAGAGCAAGAATTCGAAAGTCGTGAGCCCGGATGATAATTTTGGCGAACTCGCGTTTCCCATCGATCTTGACTCGCTCGACGACGGCGACAACCTTGTGGAGATCATCATCTACGACACCAATGGCAAAGTTCTTGGTGTCCAAAGGACTTCCATAAAAGTTGATCGCAACTCAGATGGGCCCGTGTACATGCAGGGGCTCAAGAGCGGAGCCTCCGTTCAGGGGACGATTGAGCTCAAGCTTGGCGTGAACAAAGATTTCCGCGACCTGTACGTTAGTTTCTTTGTAGATGAAGACTGGAAGGGACTTAAGAACACGCAGCCGTACACCTATAACTGGGACACAACGCGTCAAACCAACGGTTGGCATGTCGTCCAGGCTTGGGTCGTTGACGAGCAGAACAACACTTTTAAGACCAAGAAGGTCAAGGTCTACGTAAACAATCCGGGCGGTCGCACCGAGCGAATCGAAAACCCAGCAACTACCAGCACAACAAACCCTAAGCCGGATCCGGCTGGGCAGGGTGGAGTTGTCGCGGTGGTAACGACTCCTAAGATTTCTGTTAAACCGGACATGAAGTTCATGCCCGTAACCGGAATCATGGGAAGCCCGAGTACATTCCGAACCCAGTCCGTCTCCGGCGGAACAGCAGCAGGCCAAAAGAACCTAACTCCAACGGGAAAGAGACTTGCTCCAAAGACGGTTGTCCTAACTCCGGTCAAGACAACAACGGTACCGGTCGCTCCGGTGGCGGTTACTTCCGTAAAGGTGTATGTCGCTCCGAAGGCTTCAACCAATGTGGCTCCAAAGGCTCCGACTAAGGTCGCCGTATTGCCCAAGGCTACTGCCGCAGTCGCTCCGGTCGCCTTAGTTGCACCGAAGCAGCCCGTAATCACATTGAGCTATGGCTCGAGACTTCCCGATGTGGGAACTTTCAACCTCAGTTGGAACGCTAAGAAAATTGTGTTCGACGCGGTTCAGCCAAGAGTGCAAGACGGTATTCCTCTCACTCCCTTCCGATTCCTACTGGAGCAATCCGGAGGCAAGGTAGGTTGGGCGGCCAAGACCAAAGAAGTCAGCGCAAGCGGATCCGGTCGGGACATCCATTTCCAAATCGGCAAGAAGAACGCCATGGTCAACAAGCTTCCTGTGAAGCTTGAGATCGCCCCATTCATTGACCGAAGCCGTGCGGTGGTGCCTCTAAGCTTCATACAGGCCGCTCTCAACGTTGTAGTCGACTATGACCCAAACACTGGGCACGTCCTCATTACTGCCCCTAAGAAATAGGACATACGCGATCACGAAGCAAGAGCCGCTCCGAA
>JAIOPU010000202.1 GCA_021413725.1 Armatimonadota bacterium
GGACGGCGCCCTTGGACTTGTTGGTGCCGAGGTATTTTTGGCTGGCGAGGTTTTTCTTGGCCTGCTCGACAGCTCCAGTGGCCTTGTATTGGGGGAGCCACTGTGCTTGTGCGACGACCATTTCGTCGGTCATCTGCCAGACTTCGTCGGGGTTGCAGACGGCCCCGACGAGGGGGTCATGGAGCATGGCCTGCTTCAAGAGATTGATGTCGCCGTGGACGGCGGCTTCAACGGCCATGCGCTGCACGGAGATGGAGGCGTTGCAGGTGGCGGCGCAGGCCAAGGGGAGAGCGCCGACTTTGGGCATGCGGATGCCGAGCTTATCGACAAAGCCGGGCGCTTCGATGATGGCGTCATCGGGGAGGTTGGTGATGGTGCCCTTGTTTTCAAGGTTGAAGTGTGACTTGAAGATTTTGCCGGTTTCGATCGATTCGATGATGTAGCCGCCGCGTTCCCAGCCGCGTCCTTCGTAGGTGATTGCCTTGTCTTCGGCGTTGAGCCAGCGGGGGAAGTCTGACTGGAACCAGTTGCGGCCTTCGGTGGAGACGCGGAGGTAGCCGCCGGTTTCACCGAGGATCCAGGAGGAGGTGTCGATCCATTTCTTGGTTTCGGTGGGGGTTTTGCGGTACCAGGGGAGGTATTCAGAGAGGTGGCCGTTGGATTCGGTGGAGTAGTAGCCGAAGCGTTTTAGGACGTCGATGCGGCATTTTTCGGTTTTGGCGTAGTAGGCGTTGTTCTGGAAGGCTTCGAGGAGTTCCTGCGAACCGATTTCACGGCCCTGGTAGAGGATTTTGATGAACCAGGTCTGGTGGTTGATGCCGGCGCAGATGATTTCAACTTCGGATTTGTCTTTGGCACCAAGGACTTTGGCGATCTGGTTGTGTCCGCCTTCGACGCCGTGGCAGAGGCCGACGGTGTTGACCTTGCCGTACTTGAGAGCGGCCCAGGTGTTCATGGCCATGGGGTTGGAGTAGTTGAGGAAGAGGAGGTCTTTGTGTCCGACTTCGCGCATGTCTTTGCAGAAGGCGAGGACCTGGTGGATGTTGCGCTGGCCGTACATGATGCCGCCGGCGCAGAGTGTGTCGCCGACGCATTGGTCGACGCCGAACTTGAGGGGGATGTCGATGTCGTGTGCGAATGCTTCGAGGCCGCCGATGCGTGTGCAGTTGATGACGTACTTGGCGCCTTCGATGGCTTTGCGGCGGTTCATTTCCTTGGTGATTTTTGCGGGGAGCTTGTTGAACTTGATGTCTTTTTCGCAGAGCTGCTTGACCATGTCGAGGTTTTGCTCGGAGAGGTCATGGAAAGCGAAGTGGGTGTCAGCGAGTTGGGGAACGCCGACGATGTCGCGGAAGAGGCCGCGGGTGAAGCCGACGCTGCCGGCGCCGATGAACGCGATCTTGATGGGCATGGGACGGGACTCCGTGGGGTTTGTCAGAAAGTTTCGTTGCGATTGGAACGGCGGGGAGAGCTCCCCGTTATTTAATGAGGCGATTTTCGCGGTGAAGGGAGTGTTGCGACATGGCGAATATTCGCAGAGCGTTGGCAAAAAGTATCGTGGAGTGGCGTGTGGGGGGAGGGAAGAGGCGGGATTTTTGACTGTGACGCAGATGACTGAAGATGACTCAGATGATTTGGTTTGCAATGTATTGGGGGGCTTTGGGCCGCAGGGGGAGAAGATTTTTTTGACAGGATCAGCAGGATGGGAGGTTTTTGGGTGGTGTGGGGC
>JAIOPU010000203.1 GCA_021413725.1 Armatimonadota bacterium
TCAAGAACCCGATGCACCACCAGGGCGACTGGCACGGCCACAAGGGCGTCGGCGCTTTCAAGACGAGCAAGCAGGCGTACGACACGATGCACATCGGCGACCCGAAGCAGGCGGCGAAGCTGCAGTCGAAGTAATCGCGGGCTGGATTGAATTGGGACACAGAGGGCACAGAGAGAGAGGAGAGCACAGAGAAGATTTGGATTGGATGGATTGAGAGGTGCGATGGCCTTTCGTCTATTTCATCACTTTGAATTTCTTCTCTGTGTGCTCCGCCTTCCTCTGTGTGCTCTGTGGCAAATTCGGACAACTAAAACGCCCCGTAGCGCGAAGGAGTTCAAGGTCAAGTGTCTCACCAGAAAATCACCAACGCATTCACCATCATCGGCCGCGGGCATTCCGGCACGCGGGCGATGTCGCAGACGCTCGGCGCGAGCGGCGTTTTCATGGGCTCGGAAATCAACGAGTCGTGGGACTTGCTCCCGCCCGGCGACATGTACGAAGCCTGCCGCGTGATGGCGAAGTATGTCGTGCACAAGGGCGGGATCGAGTGGGATTTCTCGAAACTTCACTCGATGCCGATCGACCCGGCCTTCACCAAACTCGTCGAATCGTTCCTCTCGTCGGTGCTCGCCAGCAAGCAACAGTTCCGCGGGTGGAAGCTGCCGGAGACCACGCTGGTGTTTCCGTGGATCATCCGGCTGTTTCCGGAGATCAAGTACATCTACTGGATCCGCGACCCGCGCGACTGCATCCTCGGCGGCCACATCACCGACGACCTGGCCGACTTCGGCGTGCCGTACGAGAAGACAGACGACCTCCGCAAGCGTCGCGCGATCAGTTGGTACTACCAGCAGGCGCTGGTGAAGGCGACGCCGCAGCCGAAGCATTTTTACACGGTGCGGTTCGAAGACTTCGTGCTGCGGCAGGACGAGACGTTGCAGAAGCTGGCTGGGTTCACCGGCTTCCCGCTGTGCAAGATCCCCGTGAAGCCCGAGGCGTGCGGGCGGTACAAGACCGACACGGGCGTGAACTATTACGATTTCTTCCGCGACGATTTGGTCGAGCACGACTATCCGCTGCCGGAAGATGTGACGACGACCTAAAGCAAAGGAACTCCCATGATCCGCAAAGCATTCGTCATGTCGATCCACCCGGGCAATGAAGTCGAGTACGAGCGCCGCCATCGGCCGATCTGGCCGGAGCTTGAAGCGGTGCTGAAGAAGCACGGCGTGCTGAGCTATTCAATCTTCCTCCATCCGGAGACGAAGCAGCTTTTCGCTTACGCCGAGATTGATGACGAGGCGAAGTGGAAGGCGATCGCCAGCACGCCCGAGTGCAAGAAGTGGTGGGCATACATGAAGGACATGATGCCTTCGAACCCCGACAACAGCCCGAAGTCGCTCGAGATCAAGGAAGTGTTTCACATCGAGAAGTGAGAGTATGGGCCGCGATTCCGGATGCCACGAGTCGCGTGCTTACGCGCCTCGTGTCTTGCTGCCCTACTCACGAGAAGACACTGGTCGACGGAGTACCGTCGACCAATGGCACCCGGCCTTCGGCGTGGCGTCCGCACCCGCTCTTTCTTGCCCCCTATCTCCACCCCAACTACAATCCTTCGTAACGCGTCCGCGTAGCTCAATTGGATAGAGCGGCAGC
>JAIOPU010000001.1 GCA_021413725.1 Armatimonadota bacterium
GACGTCTAGCAGGTCGATGTCTTCAATAAGTTTGTTGTAGAGCCTTTCGCCAATGATTTCTTTTAAACTTGGATCATCGAATGCCAGGGCGCGGTCAGCAACCTTTGTCGAGCCATGCTGGACGCGTTCGTAAAGGTGGACAATTCTTGTTTTTCGGTCAAAAATTCCTTTGAAATCTTGTCCTTGACCGATGGGCCAATTGACGGGGACGCTTCGGATTCCGAGGCTGTCTTCGAGATCGGCGAGAATAGCGAGTGGGCCGGGGCCTTCGTTGTCGAGTTTGTTAACAAAGGTGAAAATGGGGAGCGCGCGCTGCTTGCAGACGGCGAAGAGCTTCCGGGTCTGCTTTTCAACGCCGCTAGCGTTGTCAATGAGCATAACCGCGGAATCGGCGGCAGTGAGGGTGCGGTAGGTGTCCGCGCTAAAGTCGTCGTGACCGGGGGTGTCAAGCAGATTGAGGACGTGGTCGCGATACTCAAACTGAAGTACCGTCGAGGTAATTGAGATTCCTCGTTGCTTTTCCAGTTCCATCCAGTCCGACGTCGCCCTTCGCTGGTTGCGACGGGCGGTGACTGAGCCCGCCAGTTGGATCGCTCCACCGTAAAGGAGGAGCTTTTCTGTGAGCGTAGTTTTTCCCGCATCGGGGTGAGAAATAATGGCGAACGTTCGTCGCCGTGCGGCTTCTTGCAATATCGGCGTCATGGTGGGGGGTCTCCATAGGATACCCCCCAGCTATTCAGTCGCCGATGGCGTTGAAGTTCGTTACGACGATTGTGTAGTCCGTCAGGTCAACGACACCGTCTTCGTTCAGGTCTGCCCGCACATCCCAGTTCGGGTCGGGAGGGAGGGCATTGAACGCGGTGATGACGATGGTGTAGTCAGACAGATCAATGACGTTGTCCGCGTTCGAGTTGCCGTTCGTGAGGACAATATTGACTCCGGACACATTTCCCCCGGTCGTATCTACTGTTACGGCTTTACGCAACCAATGCGTATTTTTGACCGCAACTCGGTAACTTGCAGCAAGGGCAGGAATGCGGAACGAACCATCGGCGGGGAGTTGCAAGTCAAAGTTATAACTTGTGCCGCCAGCGGTCGGGATGAGTTCCATGGTGACTCTTCGACTCTTTGCGGTGGCTTCGCTAAAAATCACATTTCCCGAGATTGCTTTACCCGGGCCGGAGAACTTAAGGACGGTGCTTCCGGCGGTTGTGCCATACAATTCGCCCGACAGGTCTGCGGCCACCGATGCCAATCCGCCGGTCGTGATGTGGTTCTGGAAGTCGCCAACTGTTGCAGACAAGTTGGCGGCAAAGGTTGCCTTGACGGACCAGAGTTGGCCTGTGCAGTAATCGGCAAAGAAATAGCGTCCATAATTTGCCGGGCCGAGATTCGTTCCACGGTAAAGGACCCCGCCGCTGATACTACAACCGGAACCGTGGCTGTACTCGTACAAAGGGTTCACGAATGGTCCAGTGCCGCCGCCAAGACCCGTTAGGTGCGTGCCCTCATACACTCGCCATCCGTAGTTTAATCCGCCTACCGAACCTGCGATTTCATGGTCGATTTCTTCCCAGCCGTTCTGCCCCACATCGGCGACCCAGAGACCGCCAAAACCGCCCAGACTGGCAGTATCAAAATTCCATTGCCATGGATTTCGCCATCCATAAGACCAAATCTCTGGCTTGTTGACCGTAGAAGTAGCGTACGGGTTCGTCGTGGGGATGCCGTAGTTCTTTGTAGTATCCAAAGGATAGTCATCTCGGTCCACGTCGATTCTCAAAAATTTTCCAAGCAATTCGGTTAGGTTTTGGGCTCGGTTCTCTGGGTCATTGCCACTCCCACCATCACCGGTTCCGATGTATAGGAATCCGTCCGGACCAAATTTCAAACTCCCTCCGTTATGATTGCTGTAAGGTTGTGCGATTGACATCACAGGAGTGGCGCTCGAGGCGGTTGCAGTTGTGGATGTTTGGTACGGGGCAGTTGCCTGATAGCGCACGATTTTGGTATTGCCCGCAGAATCAGTGTAATTGACGTAAAAATATCCATTGGTCGCAAAATTCGGGTGAAACGCCATGCCGAGGAGTCCCTGTTCGCTTCCGGTAGTCACTGGAGAAACACTGAGGAAGGGGGTCGCTTGGAGCACACCGTTCAACACCAAACGAATTCGGCCAATGGAGCCAGATCTCTGTTCGATCACGAAAATTCTGGACCCTGATTCCTGCTGGGTGAGAACAATTGGGCGGGACAGGCCCGAAAGGAAAGTGCTCTGAGTGATTTGGGCTTGGCAAACGACCACAGCGGTACTCACTAGAACCGCTAAAAATAACTTTTGCATACCTATCTAGTGTACGTCAATTTCTGGAATTTTCCAAATTTCAGCAAGGTCAATGCTAAAACAAATCGGCAGACCAACGGTCTGCCGATTTGTTTACTTGTCCCAGTCCCTATTTGGACTTGGATGGTGCGGCCATCTTGGAAGGGTCGAACGGCTTACCGTCCATGGTCATGGTTTGTTTGCCCCACGACATGGAGGCCATTTTCCACTTGCCGCCTTCCAGCCGGAAGGTGGAGCTTGATGTCCCGACAAAGGTCATTTTGTGGGTTTTCTTATCCGGGCCGACTTCGCTCATTCCCATTGACGAGGTCATTTTAGCAGTGCCGGTCTTGCCTTTTTCAGTTACCGAAAGAATCTTGGTCGTCGAGTAACTCATCTTTACCCCCGGTCCCATGCCTGCCTTCATTTGGGCAACCATGGTGTCGAAGTCCATGGTTTTCCCGTTTT
>JAIOPU010000228.1 GCA_021413725.1 Armatimonadota bacterium
AATGTCGAACCAGGTCTTGACCTTGATTGAGGTCATCATTTCGTCGTGGAGGGCATTTTCTAGCTTGATAGGGTCTTCTTCGTCGAAGCTGAATGCGCCGAGAATAACCACAGGCTTGGGAGGTTTGAGGCCGATTTTGCCTTTGTTTTCGACCGAAGTTACGCCGATATCAAAGGACTTGTTTGTGGTGGATGCCTTGAGCTCTGGCCGTTGGACTCCGCGAAGGCCTACGTCAGTTTTAAGGCTATCGACTCGCTCGGCAGCGTATTGGAGCCATGTTTTGACATCCACGAAGAGCTGTCCGCTTTCGGACTTGCGGAGACCATCGCCGGTGACTCGGTCGAGGGCTTCCAGCAATGCGTAGGTGAGCATTCCGTGCTCGACATTGGTGGATTCATAGCTGAGTTGGTCTGCGGCAGCTCCGGCGAGCATCCAGGTTCCGGTGCTTTCGCGGATGGCTTCGTAGGCTCTCTGGTAGTCGCTAGGAACTGAGCGAGATTTGAAAAGGCTATCGGCTGCGGCGCCGGAGTGGCAAGTGTCAAGGATGACGACTTGTTTACTCGCGGCGATGGCGGTCAGGGCATTCTTGAGGTCGTCTCCGGTGATCGTCGAGGTGGCGATGGAGGCCTCATTGAGGTCGCCGGGGTCGGCTTCGGGGGTCAGGAAGAAATATCCACGCTTTTCACCAATCTGGCTGCTCCCGTGACCGGCAAAGAACACGACCACGATGTCGCTTGATGTGGCCTTTTTGCCAGTATCGGCGAGCCAAGCCATGATATTGGCGCGCGTCGGACGTCTGAAGGGGTCTTTGGAGTTTGTCGTGAGCGTGGTGACTTCGACTCTGCCGGGGAGAAGTCGATTCGAGACATCTTTCACTGCTGTGCCTAGGGCTTCAGCGTCGGACGGAGGGGAGGCCAGGTCACCGTTTTCGCCAACATAGTCGCCGACTCCTGCGAATAGGGCGTACATTTTGATTTCGGGGAGTTTCAGTCCCTCAGGAACGCCAATATCCATGATCGTTGGTGGACTGGTGAGATTCAGCGCCTCGTTGGTGACCGTCACTTCAAGGATATTGCCTTGACCGTTGGTGAGCATCGATTCGGGCAGGAGATAGGATTTGTAGTCTTCAAGACTAAATTTGAAGTAGCCGGAGCCCTCCTTGCGTACAATTTCTTTGCCGTTGAGTGTAACTCGGGTTTGCCCAACGCCACCGGCGTCTCGCTCTTTGGCCGAAACCTCGAATTGCATCGGGTTCTTGTCATTTCGAGTGACTTTGAGCGTTGGATACAGGCGCAATCCTTCGAGGTCGGGAACATCGCGCATGGGCTCTGCGTTGAGCCCCAGAAGTTTCATCAGGAGGCCGGGCTCATAGAATTGTTGCTTGAGCTGGCTTACTGCAACTGATTCCAACCCTCCTTCCCACTCAAAAACAAAATTGGCGCCGACAACATCATTAGGGCGTTCGCAGTCGTAACGACCATGGGAGTCCATGCAGAGCCACGAATAACCATCTTGATCGGCAGACTCGGGGTCCAAGACCTGAATGAATGCCCCGATCTTATCGAATGTCGGGAGTTCTCCCCCGCTCTTGAAGTCTGCGAAGTGAATACTCATGCCATCGGTGGAATCTAAGGTGATCAGACGCTTCCCGTCCTGCGTGAAGTAAGACATCGTCACTTCTGAGGGTTTCGTGATTTTTGCAATCTCCTTGCCGGAATCATAGTCGATTACGCGCGCGACATTGCCGCGTATGGTGACTACCCAAGGCTTGGTAGGGGAGACCATAGACACTTGTTCGTAGTCATGGTTGTAGGAGTCAGTTGTAAAAATTTGCTTGCCGGTTTCCACGTTGAACGAGGAGGTTTGAACTCCGTTTTGTGCACTTAGAGTCTTGCCATCGGGCGAGAATATTAAGTGCGATTGAGTTTGATCATCTTTTGTATCACAAAGCTTGCGCAAGAGTTTTCCGGTTTGGGCATCGTGGAGATTGATCTTGTAACCGACCTGAAACGCCGCAAGTTTTCCATCCTGCGAGATTCCTACATTTGTTCCAAACGTATCGTATTTGCCAAAGTCTGCGACCACTGCACCGGTAAGAGGATTCCATCCAAGCCAGTGAAATTTATCCCCATTTACGTCGTGGTCATTGGTCAGAACAAGGTTTCCGCCCGGATAAAACTGGGCCATTCGGCTCGCTTCGTCGACTTTCAATTCCCAAACCTTCTCGAGTTTGAATCCATCGCACTCGTAGTATCCGAAACTGCCTTTGACAAAGGCAATGAGCACATGCTTGGAGTCTGGGCTGAAGCAGAAGTTGCTCACGGTATCGTCTTTGAAAGTCCAAGCGGTGTTCTTCAGAGTGTCGATGAATCTTGCACCCTCGGTGGTTTCGGCGGCCATGTAGCGACCGTCGGGCGAGAACTGAGGCGTTTCTTTGACTTCGACAAGGTTAAGGGGATTTGTGGGGGAATCTGAGTTCCAGACCTGGTTGGTTCTTCTTGAGCTGAAACCCCCATACATAGCTCCTGCTGACCAAATGTGTGCTCCATCGCCCAGCAAGATAGATTCCCGCACGTCAATCGTCGTGCGAGTCCTGGACAGAATTATTTTGCCAGTCGCAACATCGTACTTTCGGATGGCGCCATCTTCATAACCGATCCAAAAACTCTTGTTGTCGGTAGAAAAAGTGGCGGCTGTGGGGCCGTAATGCTCGTTTTGGAATGGGAGGACTTTCCCGGTGGCGATATCCCAAATGAACAGTTCGTTTGCGTCGGAATATGTGGCGATTTTCAGGCCGTCACCGGATACACGAACTTCGCGAACAGCGTCGGTATTTCCGAGCAGCGTTCGAATCGGTGCCCCCGTTTGTCGATTAAGAATTTCGATTTTGCCGTCATTTTTGAGCACGGTCACTGCAGACTCATCGGGCAAAACAAACCGAGAGGATACATCGGCCGTTCTGAATCGCGAACCGATTGCCGCTGGCTTCGAAAAGAGTTCTTTCCAAGATCCGGTTTCGAAGACATGCATGCTTCCTATCGAGTGACCGGTGTCTTCAGCTTTGCCGTATGCGGTGACTACCAAAGCCTTTGAATCTCGGGAGAAATGACCCCCAAAAATGGTGTTCTTGAAATTCGGAAGCGTTGCTAAAAGGTCGCCCTTAGTTGTCCAGACTTTGCCAATGCCCAAGGCCGTGCCGGTGAAGATCATTTTGCCATCGGGTGAGAATTCGGCATAGATTCCGGTGCCGCCACCTTCTGCGAGGGTTCCTGACTTAAAGGACTTTGTCGTTTTGTTCGCGAGGTCGTAGACGACCGTCATGTTGTCAATCGTCACTCCGACCGCTTGCGTTCCATCCTGGGAGATGTTCCCGTACATGAATTGCGCGTCCTTATATCCTTCGGTCGGACCAGGCGCGGGCACAGTCGCCAAGATGTTAGCCGTTTTGGCATTCCAGATGGTCATTCTGTCGCCGGAAACGGTGATGATCTCTTTTCCAGATTTTGAAAATTCAACACCAACGACGGTTTCTGTATTGCCACCCATAACCTTGAGAAGCGACATGGTCCGAGTGTCCCAGAGCCGGGGCGCATATTGCCGATCGTGGCTAATCAGGCGAGTTCCGTCGGGCGACTCCTGAAGATCGAAGACGAGTTGGTTTGACGAAATCGGGACGAGCCTCACTCGATCTGATTTGGAGGCAGGGGCGGTTTGGGAAACCGCCAGAGAAGTTGACAGAAGAAGGGCCGCAAACCCAATCCGTAGAACGTTGCGGCTCCGTGTTTGGGTATTACGGCCTTTCATATTTTTGGTGGTTCTTATTTCTTGAGGAGCGGCTGGCTTGCTCGGGCCTCGGAACTGCATTCGGTTTCTGGCTCTTGCTCGAACTTCTTCTCTTTGAGAAGGTCCTTGATTGCCGCAACGGTGTCTTCGACCGGAGCGTCGGGCTGCTCGTTCAGGATGAGGGTGAGCACCAGAGTAAAGAGACCGTGAGCCTCAATTTTCTCGCCGCGAACGTCGGCACTCGTTTGACCTGCACCGGATGCGAAGAGGAACGCCGTCGTCGCTTCGTCCTGGGCCATTGCCTTCGGCTTGATCGCCATCTTCACGCTGTTTAAATTCGGAGTGCTGATGACTTTCGCTTTTGCGCCAACCTTACTGAGGAACTTCGGTCGCGAGCCCTGGATCATCATGCCTTTGATGTCAACGCCCATCGGAGGTCGAGCCATTCCACCGGCGAAACAGCTATCGAAAACAAAGGTCGAGCTGATTCCGCTCTTGCGAAGCATCGGTCCCAGTTCTTTGAAGAAATCACTCGTAACGAGTTGGAGATTTTGGAGGACGATGACAGATTGCTTGCCATCGGCTTTGTCTTTGTTCGGGATTTGTGACCCGTGGCCGGAGAAGGCAAAGAAGACCTGGTCCCCCGATTTGGCGGTTTGGACCATCCACTTCATGGCTTCGATAAATTTGTCGCCATTGCAGTCGGCGTCCAGCAGAAGCTTGATGTTGCCCTCTTTAACGGCATATTTTTCCTCGAGCAACTTTTTGTAGGACTTTGCGTCGTTAACTGCACCAAAGAGCTTGGATTCGACTGGATTTCCCTTTTCGTCCTTCATTGGGTTGCCAGCGGCATCTTTCGGAGCGGCATACTCGTTGATCCCCATGCAAATGGCATATGTTTCGGCATTTGCCAATCCAGCGAAACAAAGAAAGGCGGCGATAGTAGAAAATCTCTTAATTGTTTTGATCATAAGTGTATCCAACAGCAAATTGTTTGTATCGATGAACTAGACGGTTACTGTGAGTAGGCGTTACGGCAAATTCATTTTGACACGCAAACCCCCGTATATATCATAGGCAGACCGTGACGATCTCATTACTTGAAGCGTCTATGATTTAGCACCGATAGACAGGACGCACGCCGTCCCGCTATACTGTGAGTTCAGGAAACAGGCATGATGTTCGCGAGGACTATTTCTACGACACTATTGACAGGCGCGCTGATCGCGTCGGCATTCGCACAGTTCGAAGGCCCTGCCCCTCTCGCTTGGCGCTGGTCTCAACCTACGTCAGCGTCTCCGGGCGGAAACATCGCCAGCAACGGCGATATTATTTTTTGCGCTGTCGGAGGACGCGTTTACGCTGTGGAACGAGAATCGGGCAACACAAAGTGGAGGTACCCATCGGGGGCACCGCTCGAGGTTGCGAACTTCCGTTCGGGAGTGAATCTTAGTGACGGACTCGTCATTGCGAACTCTGACGATAAGATCGTCTATGCTCTCGACCAGGCGACCGGAGCCTTAAAATGGCAGCATATCGCACCCGAGAAGATCATCGGGGCGCCAGTGACGGTCGGAAAGTTCATTGCGATCATGCTGGGCGACGGGAGCATTTCCGTCCTAAACGCCGCGGACGGTACCCCGGCTTGGGAAAATCCTTTAAGGTTTTTCGGTGGTCTGATGGGGCACCTGGGGACCTATCAAAATCTCGTGATTGTGGCAGGAGCCAACAACAAGCTTTTCGCGGTTGACATTATCAGCAAGAAGGTGGTCTGGCAACAGTCGGTCACGAATATACAAGCAAATTTCACCCCGGTCATTTTCAACGACTTGCTTTACATGTGCACAGGAGATTTCGTAACCGTGTTGAATGCTTCGACGGGATCGAAGCGGCGCGAAGTCAACGTTCGCGATGCGATTGGCACCAATCCCGGGGTGAGCGCTTCCATGATGGCAGTAGTCACAAAGAGCGGCAAAGTGGTGGCGATGGATCTGAACGGTCGCCCGCTGACTAAGCTCCCCGTTGATTTGGGTTCGGCACCGGTGGAAGACCCGGTCGTTTCAGGGAACAGCATCACTGTCTCCACTCAGAATGGGTCCGTAAACCAGGTTTCAGTTTCGGCGGGAACCGCCAACTGGAACTTTATTGTTCGACCGTTTGTCCCGCAGACTGACACGACGAAGGCAAATTACATTCAAGCGGCGGGTGCCGGGATGGTTTCCGGAACGAGCCTTTTGATGATGGCGAAAGATGGCAGCATGCTCTGTTTCGACAAGACAACAGGCGTGGATTTGACTCCTCCAGATGTAAAAATGGCTTTCCCGAATGCGGGGGACCAGGTAAGCGGACAGCCACCGTTATTCCTGTACTTCAAACTTAGCGATGAGGCCAGCGGAATTAATCCTGCCACCTTGAAGTTTGATATTGATGGCGTGCCGTACAAATACGAATATAACCGAGATGGCTATTTCACCGTCAAATTCAGTGCGGCAACCAAGAATGTGCCGCTCCAGAATGGTCGGAAGAAGTTGACAGTCGAGGTCGCGGACTGGCTCGGCAATGTCACGACCAAGAGCTTTGCTTTGACGATTGACAATGGTCTTCGACCGATTAAAGTCCCAGGTGCAGATGCGGCCGGTGGCACTGGTGCGGGCGGCAGGCCCGGAGCTGGTGGCGGACTGGGCGGCGGACCGGGCGGTATAGGTGGCGGCGGCTAGGCCGTGAATCCCACTTTTTGGCAATATCTGCTCTCTGGCAGTTTGCCGGCGCACAAAGTTTGGGGTGTGCTGGATGAGATTAGAGACGGTGGTTTAGACCCCGTCTCTACTTTACTTTCGTCGCGTGGTTTGTCTGAGGCTGAACGCAAACGGATGAAGGCGGCCGACATGAGGGCGCTTGAGCGGGGGCTCGCGGCAGGCGGAAAGTTGCTAGAAGACCCGACCTACGAAGGTGGGGTTGAGGAACGAGAATTTCCGCCGGTGCTGTTTGCGATGGGAGACACCTCTTGCTTGAACGCGCCGAAGGTCGCCATTGTGGGGACACGTCAGGCGTCGCCTTACGGCCGTGCGGCGGCTCGGAAGTTTGCGGCGAATCTTGCCGACGCCGGGGTGACCATTGTAAGCGGGGGAGCGTTTGGGATTGACACGAATGCTCACGAGGGCGCGTTGGAGGTGGGGGGCAAAACTGTCTCGGTGTTGCCTACCGGCGTAGATGTGGTTTATCCCGCATCAAATGCACAGCTTTTCGATCGGATTAAGACAACCGGTTGTCTCATTAGCCAATTTGGGATGGGGCAGAAGGCAACGGACTACTCATTTTTGTTCCGGAATACAATTATCGCGGCGATTTCTCATGCCGTGATCTTGATCGAAGCACCCGCCCAGTCAGGAGCTTTGCACACGGCGATGGCGGCGATTGAGCAGGGCAAAGAGGTTTTTGTGGTTCCCGGGCCGATCACTTCGATGTCGTTCAATGGATCGCACGGACTGATCCGAGATGGAGCGACTTTGGTCTTTCATCCGGGACAAATTTTGGAAGTGCTGGGCATTGCTCCTGCGGCGAAGAAAGTGGCGCGAGTGGACGCGGAAGAAGGAATTCAGGCAGCGATTATGGATGTTCTCAGCGAAACCCCCATTACGGCGGAAGAAATTGGGACAAAACTCTCGGTCGATCCTACCGAGATTTTGGGAGAATTGACGATGCTTGAGATGGAGGGCCTGGTTTTGCGCGAAGGAATCGGATACGCTTTGAATCCATGAGTATAATTGCCGCGACTTGGGGACCGGACGGATTCGGAAGCTATGAGGTTTCAGCGGGCAATTTTGTACCGACCTCCCGAGAATTTGATACAATCCTTGCGCCAGGCTTTGTTGATATTCATATCCACGGGGCGTTCGGGCTTGATTGGATGACCCATGGCTCGGCTTGTTTGCCGGAGTTGGCGGATAAGTTGAAAGCCGTTGGTTATGAGTTTTTCTATCCCACGACGATTACCTATCCACTGGCGGATATTCAAGGTGTCGTAGATTCGCTACCGGAGCATGAGATGATTCCAGGGTTTCACTTAGAGGGGCCATTCATCAGTCCAGTTTTCCCGGGAGCGCAGCCCCCTTCATCAATTTTGGTTCCCGCCGAACGCGAGGCCGGTTGGGCGAGCGTTCTCCAGAGTCAAAAGCTGAAGGTCATCACCATGGCGGGGGAGTTGGAAGGCTCCATTGACCTGATCCGAGACCTTGCAGGGAGAGGCATAAGGGTTAGTTTGGGGCATACGAACGCGACTTTTGCTGAGGCAAGTGCGGCGCGAAGAGCAGGGGCTGCCCACACTACCCATACATTCAACGCCATGCGCCCTCTGCACCACCGCGAAGCGGGGATGGTGGGATTTGCGCTCGCCGCCGACGAGATCGCCTGTGAGCTGATTTATGACCGAAAGCACGTTTGCTGCGACGCCACATCGTTGCTTCTAAAAACCAAACCCGAAGACAAAGTCATCGCAATCAGCGATTCAACAATGGCATCGGGAATGCCAAGCGGCGAGAAAATGAAGATGTGGGGATTGGATGTCGTCACCGGCCCGCAAGAAGTCAGGCTCCTGGACGGGACTCTGGCGGGGAGTGCGGTCACTCTTCTAGAAGTGTTTCGGTGCTTGGCGGAGGACTTTGGACTGGAGACAGCCATGAGGCTGACCTCCATAAATCCACGCAGAGCTATGGGACTCAACCCAACCGCCCGCACCTACGTAGAATTGACGAAGGACCTGGAGTTTGTCCGAGTTCACGACTTCGCGTCATAATATCGGGTTGCTGGGACTTTATGGGATTATATAACAAGCTACGAAGCGTCGTGATCGGAAAGCCGATTGCGTCCAAACACGCTCATCACGAGCGGCTTCCCAAGATTTACGGATTGCCTGTTTTCGCTTCAGACGCGCTTTCCTCGGTCGCGTATGCGACGGAAGAAATACTTTTGGTTCTCGTCTTGGGCGGGTCTATGGCATTCGTCCTGCTGCCAAGCATCTCCCTTTGGTTGGGTGCGCTGATGCTCATTGTCGGCTTCAGCTACTACCAGACCATCCACGCGTATCCTAAAGGTGGCGGCACGTACTTGGTTTCTACTGAGAATCTGGGGTCGCTTTCTGGGAGGGTTGCGGGTGCCTCCCTGCTCATAGACTATGTTTTGACCGTTGCGGTATCTGTTTCTTCGGGAGTTGCGGCGATCGTCTCAATGAACTCGGCGGCCGCGGATTACAAGGTAATCATCGCCGTCCTGGCAGTGTTGGTTCTCATGACTGCGAACTTGCGAGGAGCTAAAGAGTCCGGCGCGCTGTTTGCGATTCCCACATATAGTTTTGTGGCCCTTGTCATCATTCTGATCGGATACGGTTTGTACTCTACCATGGGAGTGCCTCACAAGCCGCCTGATCCAGCCATGCTTGCGAAATGGCGTCCCGAAGAAGGGTGGCACACGGTTGGTCTCTTATTAATGCTAAGGGCCTTCGCCGCTTCCTGTACCGCGTTAACTGGAACCGAAGCCATTGCGGACGGCGTGCAGGCTTTCCGCGCACCAGAAGCCAAGAATGCCTCCCAAACGCTGATCGCCATGATCGTGTTGCTGTTGGTTATGTTCATTGGCTTGGGCTATCTCGCGTTTCACGAGGGCGTTGTGCCCATGATCTCGGGCAAGGAAGGATACCAAACCGTACTCGCACAGATTGCCGCGACTCACTTTGGAAATGGCAGCATACTTTTCTATACGATTCTTGTCTTTACGGCGGCAGTCTTGTTTCTTGCGGCGAACACAGCCTATGCCGATTTCCCGCGACTTTCGAGCTTTATTGCTAAGGACGGATATCTCCCGCGGCAACTCGCGACCGTCGGAGATCGGCTAGTTTTCCAAAACGGAATTGTATTCCTCTCGCTCGCCTCTATCGCGCTTTTGGTCATCTACAAGGCGGACACACACTCGTTGATTCCGCTGTACGCGATGGGTGTTTTTATCTCATTCACGCTGAGTCAACTCGGCATGGGAGTAAAATTCTTGCGCGAAAAAGCTCCACTGTGGCAAACTGGCATCAGCTTCCTTGGGAGTTTTGTCACGTTCGTCGTGCTCATAATTTTGCTAGTTACGAAGTTTGCGGAAGGAGCCTGGCTCATTGTAATCGCACTTGCGGTCATGCTTTTCATCTTCAGCCGCATCAAGAACCACTACGTCTATCTTGCGGGACAGCTTGATCTTCAGCCTGGGGAGGAAGTTCCCGAGATGAGAGCGACCACCTTACTTTTGGTTCCAAGAATTCACCGGGGAATTCTGCAAGCCATCGGCTACGCTCGCTCGACTGCAAAAGACTGTCGCGCAATCCACGTCACGATGGAGCCAGGCAAAACCCAGGCGATCAAAGAGAGTTGGGATGAGCACGGCGGCGATATGCCGCTCGTGATTCTGGAGTCACCTTTCCGGTCGCTGATCCAGCCGGTCATCAACTACATTGACCAGGCTCTGGAAGAAGATCCGAACCAAATTATCACGGTCATAGTCCCCCAAGCCGTGCCGAAACGCTGGTGGCAAGGGATGCTGCATAACAATATCGCAGTCGCTCTGAAAATAGCGCTCGCATCTAAGAAAAATGTCGTGATTACGAACGTGAGGTACTTCTTGAAATGATTGTTGAATCCTATGAAGACGTGATTGTGTTGTCGGGCAGCTTGCGCGATAATCACTGGGAGACAATTCATACGGCGGTCTCTTTGACCCTCAACCGCTACCCGACG
>JAIOPU010000207.1 GCA_021413725.1 Armatimonadota bacterium
GCCCATGCTCATCATTCACAGCGACGGCGACCTGCGCTGCAACGTTGAACAAGGAGAGCAGGTTTTCAGCGCGCTTTGGCAGATGAATGTGGAGTGCCGACTCGTCCGCTACCCTGCTTCGACCTTCCACGGCCTTTCTCGTTCCGGGCCGCCCGACCTTCGCATCCACCGATTGAATCAAATTCTCAGTTGGTGGGAAAAACACTTGAAATGATTTTGATTCCTGCGCTTCTCAGTCTTGCCCCCGCCGTGATTACGCGTGGTTGCGTTCTTCCCGGCGAACCCCTGAAATACTGGGCGGTGTCAGACACCTTTGTCGATTCAAAAGAACCCTCCACGAACTTTGGTCGCGACATGCTCCTCAGCGGCGGACCTGGGAAAGTGGTCTTGCTACGATTCGCCGACTTGAATCGCGCGGTAGGCGCCGGCCAGTCGCTAGAGAACGTAGAGATCATTCTGAGCCAAGAACTTGGTAAACCCGCCAAGTTGAAGGCCGCGTTCAAAGTCACCCTTCCTTGGTACGAGGGAAGCGATCGACGCGGCGACATCAACAAACTGATGGGCACCAAGCCTGACGCCAACTTTGTCGCCCTCGGAACGACCTGGAACGATCGATGGACTGGCGACAAGCCCGAATCCTGGAACACCCCGGCGTCCTTTGGGAACTCCCTCCCCATTGGTGGTGCGACATCCAAGATCGCCGACGACAAATTGACGATCTCCGGCCTTACCTCAACCTTTCAGCAGTTCCTCGAAGATCCCAGTGCAAACTACGGAATTGCGTTGCAATTCGCCGAAGTCTGCGATTTCTCTTCAAGCGATTCCTCCGACGGCGCACCGGAATTGCGCTTTGAACGAAAGCCCATCGCCACAAAGAAAGACCAAGCCGTGATCTGGATCGAACGCACCGGCGATCTCAAGTTCCGCGCCCACCTGAACGCAGGCAAAGGAGCCCCGACCGCCGTCAAATGGAATGGCAAACGGATCGATGGCGTTCAAGAATCTACCCTGGGGCGTGAGGTTGTTCTAGATTTTGCCATCCCTTCCGGCAGTTCCAAATTCGCTCCCCTCGGTGTTCTTTCCGTGTCCATTCTTGAGGGAGATGCCGACAACTCAAACAACTCGATGGACTTCTATCCCGCTGGAAAGGATGTCCCATTTCCGATTGATGTTAATTCTGTAAACGTTTCGCGCCTTTGGAACGAAACAATTTTGCCGCAAAGCCGATTCTCCTTCGCGCTGGACGGCAGTCGAACTCGCATCAATCTTGTCCGAGGCGATGTAGCCGAAAAAGACAGCAACGAGATCATTCGAGCCAGTCTCGGAATTCCAAAACTCGAAGGGATGGGTCTTTTCGGGGGCGACACTCGCGATGAATCGCAATACGCCCGCCAGCTTCCCATGATGTATGGCCCCTGGTCGGACCAACTCTTCGAGCAAATCGCGATGCCCGCCACCGACTTGCTCAGCATGACTGCCGTTGGCGTCTTGGGTTCCGGAGAAACAAAGTTGCCCAAACTCGTCACGCTCAAAATGGTAACCCCCTACGAACAAGCCCTCGGCCCCGCCGAGGTTCTCGCGACGGGACCTGCGGGGAAATCCAACCTTAAGCTCACGGCGGACGGATATTTAGTGCTCTCACTGTCCGAACTTGCAACGACCGTGGGCGACGTCCCGATCAAATTCCTCATCACGACCGACGCCGACTCCAAGACGGTCGAAGTTCCCATCTGGCAGATTTACGACGCTTCAAGAAGGGCCGGAAAGTCCCTCGGAGTCATCTCTGTGGGCGTCCCCATGAGTGGTATCCACCTTACCGAAGGCACAAATTTGGCGGCAGGGAAATTCCCAAGCGATTCGCAAACCTCCAGCGCCGCAGAACTCGCCAAACTCACCGATGGCGACTCCGGCACGGCAATGAACATCGCCAAGGAAGCCAAATGGATCGAGATTGACCTCGGGCGAGATCGGCTATTCGGGGCGGTGGACGTCGTCACCGATACCCCCGAAGCCTTTGACAGCATCCTCGCCGTCGTCCGAGAAACCGGTGCCAACGACTCCGACGCCCGCCTCTTCGCGCGAATGCTTCAGCCCGCCTGGCATGCAAAGCACTGGTGCCTCAAGGAAGGAAGTTCCAGCGTGCTCAGACTTTTCGGAATCCCTGCTAAAGCGCGATACATCCGCTTGCTCCCAAAAGCAAACAACTCGGCGAAAATTTCGGAAATAAGGGTCGTCCCCGGCAAACTGGACTAATCTAGAGTTCATAATCACTCCGTGCCAGTTTTTGAATACCGATGCAAGGATTGCGGGCGGCGCGTTTCTTTGCTGATTGGCATGACCGCCCAGCCCGATGACGAAAAGTGTCCGCACTGCCAGAGCAAAAACCTGATCAAACTCGTCAGCCGGGTGCAGCGATTTCGCACTGAGGACCAGAGAGTGGAGCATGCGGCGGACTCCATTGAGGGGATGAGCGATCCCGAGAGTTCTTCGGCGATGCGAGAACGGGTAAAAGAGTTGGGCAAGGCGCTGGACGACGATATGTCCGATGAGATGGAAGAGATGTTTGAAATGGATGTTGAGGCGGGAGACGAATGAAGCAACTGGGGAGTTTGGTGGTGGTCTGCGGGTCCATGTATGCGGGCAAATCGGAAGAGCTCATTCGGCGAGCGCGGAGAGCCCTTTACGCCAAAAAGAAGGTTCAGGTCTTTAAGCCGAGCATCGACAACCGCTACGACGAGACGATGGTTGTAACCCACATGGGCGTTCGCCACGAGGCGGAACCGGTCTCCAGCGTGGGCGAAATCTGGGAGAAACTTCAGCCCGGCACTGAGGTGATTGTGATCGAAGAAGTGCAGTTCTTTGACCAGAGCATCCTCGACCTCTGCACAACCCTTGCCGACTGCGGAAAGCAGGTCATCGTCGCCGGGCTAGACCAAGATTTTCGCCGCAAGCCGTTTGGTCCGATGCCGCAGCTGATGGCCGTAGCCGACGAGGTCGTCAAGCTCCGCGCGATCTGCCTGCAATGCGGCCAGCCCGCGAGCCACACCTATAGAATGATCAACGGCAAGCCCGCCGACTTTCACGACCCGATCGTGCTGATTGGAGCGACGGAGGATTACGAGGCGCGTTGTCGGAATTGCTTTGAGATCAAGAGCGAGCCTAAGAACCGATTCGCTACTGAATTGAAGAAAAAGAAGAAAACTAACGCAACCGGAACGCGAATTCCCAAGTAATATATTCAAGATTAATATGAATTCGAAAATGACCCTTCTCGTCGTGACCTCGATCACAGCCACTGTACTTACTGGCTGTGGTGGGGCGCGCAAGGATTGCGTCGACCAAAACGGCAACCCGCTACCCAATAGTGCTTGCAACGGTGGACGGGTCGGCGCAGGAATTTATCCCCGCTACATCTACGGCGGATCGCGAGGCAGCAACGGACGAATCACCGGCGGATCACTGACCGCGCCTTCATCCGGTACTTCGAGAGGCGGATTCGGCGGCAGTTCCTTCAGCGGAAGCTAACCATGCGACGCGTTTCGATTGAACCGCGCGCGAATTGGCAGGACGAAGTCGAAAAGTGGGGGATGCTCTATCACACCCACGAAGGCAAACCTTATTGGAACGAATCGGCTTACTACGAACTCACCTCGGCGGATGTTGAAGCCCTAGAAGCCGCCACCCAGCGTCTCCACCAAATGTGCCTCGCCGCAGTAGAGGAGATCATCACGCAGAAGGCTTACGCGCGGTTCCATATCCCCGAAATGGCGCACTCCGCGATTGAGCAATCTTGGCGCAATCGAACCCCTGCCCTGTACGGGCGATTCGATCTTGCCTACAACGGCACGGACGCGCCGAAGATGCTGGAATACAACGCCGACACGCCCACCGCACTGCTCGAAGCCGCCGTCGTGCAGTGGCAATGGGCGCAAGATGTCTATCCCGGCTCCGACCAATTCAACTCGATTTGGTGATGACGGTCTCGCTCCTGCGCGACACCGCCCAAAAAGCCGGCATTGAAACTGAGGGAATGCACCTCAAGGAAATCGGCTGGAATGCCGGTCGCCGCGAGTTTGTGGATATGTCCGAAAAGCACATGGCGGCGATTTTCAAGCTCTATCCGTGGGAGTGGATGCTGAACGAGCAGTTCGGTCGCGCCGCGATCATGACCCAAGACCGCCACTTTTGGATCGAGCCGCTGTGGAAAATGCTTCTCTCCAACAAGGCAATCCTCGCCGTCCTCTGGGAGCTTAATCCGGGCGACGAAAACCTCCTACCCGCCTACCAAGACTCCCCAAGCGAGCTCACGGACTACGTCAAAAAACCCTTGCTTTCCCGCGAAGGTGCAAACATCGAAATCGTCTCAGATTCAGTTGTGGTTGAAAGCACCACCGGCAGATATGGCGAAGAAGGCTACGTCTACCAACAACTCGCCGATCTCGGCGAGTTCGACGGCTTCCATCCGGTGATTGGGTCGTGGGTCGTCGGTGACGAACCGTGTGGGGTCGGAATCCGCGAAACTGTCGGCCAGATCACAACCGATTTGGCGGCGTTTGTGCCGAATTTGATCATCGGATGATCGTATTCTGAAAATTACTATTACTTGGTAAGTATCCTCAGCAGTCGAATCTGGGATCTCCGCACAATTTCGACCGGTCAAGCGAGCTAACGTATCAGTTTTTACGTCATACCGATATGAGGAAGAAAACCAGAGACTGGGCTCTAATGACCTGCATCTCCGTGGTTCTCAGTGTCTCCCTAATCATCCTCATTCCAGTGTACTTGGCGATAATAAAGCACTACGACCGCGACGCCCGCGCGATCCCGGTCAAGAGACTAGAAGAGCAATTGGTATATCAAGGCGTCGAATGCCGGGTTGAGCGCGGAATCTACTTCGACAACGATGCTTGGGAGTTCATCGTCGTGGGCCGACTGGATCGAGTAGACGGTAGTGCCGAAAAAGCGGCTCTCGTCCGCAACGGGGAAATCTATGACTTTGACCATCATAAAGGGTCAGTGACCTGCGTCAACCTCAGCAGGGACCGCTCACTCATCGCCTACTCCCGCTATCACAGCTTTAAGGACATGGGCGAGTTTCTGCCCAAGTTCCGGGAGGGCTGGGCAAAGGCCAAAGAAGATGCGCTGGGCCGGAGCCCCGGAGGCGAATAAGCTAGTGACGTGGTGCCGGTAACAAACTCAAAAACTCCTTGGATTCTTCATTCGCGGTGCGCCATCGCACGCCACGTACGGCGGACACCCGCCAAACCTCGCAGGCACCTTCGACCATTAGGTCGTCATAAGTAGTCAGAGTAACCCACTTACCATCTAAACCAGTTACTCGGAAAGTACGGCTTCCATACACAGAAAGCAGTCGCACTCTGAGTATCTCGTTCGTCTGGTGTGCCTCAGCCAGAATGGCCTTAACAGTCGGGCGCTTAGTTTCGAATTCGTAATTATTGGGAAGGGTCGGTATAAATTCAGCAAGTCGAAGTAACCGCTCGGAATAAACTTTATCATCGTCAAAGTAGCTGATTGAGCTCAGTTTGTAAGTTCCTTCCCCATCGGGTTTGCCCAGAGGACTTATCTCATCGACAGTTATGCTCTTTTCGGTAAACGAAGTGATAACTCCCCAAAGCATAGTTTCCGCATCGCGCCAAGGCGAGAAGCCGATTGGCCTCCCCTTGACGCGCCATTCTTCCAGTTTATCCATCAACCCCATAACCTTAGTATGGCCCCTTGTCTCTAGTTCGTCCGGACGTACATCGTGTAAGTGTAAGTCGCCGTCCAAGAGTCGCCGGATTTGATGGTGGGTTTCCAGTTGATGAGGGTGTGGGGGTTTACGTCTCGAAGCCGCTTGGCGGTTTTTGTGACTTTGTCCGCCCCGAGGGCTGTCGTGGATTCGCCTTCAAAGGCTTTGTTGACCTTCATCTTGATCGTTTCCGACTTCCGGTTCGTGATTTTGACCGTTCCTTCGACCGTAACGAGGTCGTAGACGATGCCGAAGTTCGTCCTGAGTGAATCACGAACTCGAGCCTTTTCAATCTCCGTTGAGTCGGCGGAGACGTCGAGGGATTTGTTGATTTTTACCCGGCAAGGAGCGCTGGCGGAAGTGTAGCTGAGGGTGTCTTGGCCGATGAGTTTGTTGTCTTTGTACACCGTGATTGGCCCTGTCGTCAAAGGTTGCTTGGCACTGTTGGCAAACTCAATCATGTGCCACACCTCAAGCGGTGTTTTCGGTTGATTCGCGGGGCGTTGGTAATCCTCGGAGGTGTATTCCTCGCCCATATCCAGCGTGTAAATGTGCTCAAAGTCGGCCTTGGCTTGGAAGAGGACGGACATCTTGCGGTCGCCTTTTTTCAACGTGTAGTTGGGGACGGAGTAGAAGAACAGGTCTTCGCTTTGCTGCCCAGAACCTGCCGTCGGGGTCCACGCGGCATTGAAATCAGCTTCCATTGCAGGTGCGGCGTTTTGGGTCATCATTCCTCCTCGAGCTCCGCCGCCCCCAAAACCGCCGGGGGCTCGATTCATGCCGATTTGGTCCAAGAATCCCGTGAACTGGTCCACGCTTTGGCCCGAGAGAATCGGCTCTGTAACGGTCATCCAGGGGACGTTGGGGAATCCGGTGACGAGTTCGACATTGGCGCCGGCAAGGTCACCGAGATCGTTGAGGACGGTGGCTTTGGCGGTGAGGGTGAGCTCCTTGTTGTTGACGAGATCAACGGCATACCCAGGAGTCCAAGTCATTCCACGCTCTAGTCCATACACCAAAATCGTGCCTTTACCAGTCGTGGAAATCTGGAGTTGGCGAGTGAGGGAGTTGACATTGGTGCTGGTCTTTGCGCCCGGCTCGAAGGAAATGAGACGAATTTCGCTACGACCAAACATAATCGTGTCTCGCTCACGTTTCAGTGTGACCGTTTCGCCGTCCATACTTTCGATGCTGCCTGCAAGAGTTCCGAGGTTCACGGTGGTGATGGTAACCGCCTTGCCGACATTGAGCGTCAGGAGTTCCGCAAAAGAACTTGCTTTCCGGGCGATTGAAGTGGGAACGCTGGTTGCGAGGAGCGAGTCAATCTTCACGTCGCCCGTCGAACTCACCCAAAAAGTGCCGAGGGAGGCTTGGGGGATATCTTGGATAACCGTCGCATTTTTGGTCACGGGAAGTTCTCGAACGACCATGGCATAGCCGTTTTTGAATAGAGCGGCGCTCACAATTTTTGAACTGGATGCTTCGACGACACCGGATGCGAGAATGCTGAAAGGTAATAAGATCATGATAGTCCCAATATTTTTAGACGGGCGAGGATTCTGGAAGTAAGCGTTTACGGGGTCAAATGCGTCAAAATAGAGGCATGTCTTTGGCTACACCAACTCGAAATGTGCCGTTTTTCAACTACCGCGGAGCCTTCGCTCAGGATCGCGAAAAGTTTATCGAAATCATGACCAACGTCCTCGACCGAGGCGCGTTTATCATGCAGAGCGATGTCTTTGATTTCGAGAAAAATCTCGCCTCCTATCTCGGCGTGAAGCACGCTTTTGGACTCGCAAACGGGACCGATGCGATCCAGATCGGGCTGATGGCGGCGGGGCTCAAGCAAGGCGACGAGGTGCTCTTCCCTAGCCACACGATGGTCGCGACTCCAGCCGCAATCCACATGGCGGGCGGCATTCCGGTTCCGGTCGAAATGGGACCGGATCACATGATGGACCCGGGTGACTTGGAGCGAAATATCACTTCCAAAACCAAGGCGATTTGCCCGGTTCAGGTCAACGGTAGAACTTGCGACATGGACGCGATCCAGGCGGTTTGCGACAAGTACGGGCTGTTCATCGTTGAGGACGCGGCGCAAGGACTGGGCTCCAAGTTCAAGGGCCGCTGTGCCGGAACATTCGGCGCGGCGGGGACTTTTAGCTTCTATCCCGCAAAGGTTTTGGGCTGCTTTGGCGATGGCGGCGGACTCGTCACCAATGACGACAATGTCGCCGACGCGGTGACAATGCTTCGCGACCACGGTCGTCGTGAGGACGGAGAGATTCGGTCGTGGGGATTCAACTCGCGGCTCGACAATATGCAGGCGGCGATTTTGAATTTCCAACTGGAGTCCTATGATTCGGTTATCGCGCGACGACGCGAGATCGCGGCGCAGTACCAAGCTCAGCTTGGAGATTTCGACCGAGTGGTCTTGCCTCCAGGGCCTGACAATGGCGACCACTTTGACGTTTACCAAAACTACGAACTAGAAGCAGACGACCGCGATGCCTTGCAAGTTTTCTTGAAGGAGAACGGAATCGGCACTCTCATCCAGTGGTCGGGCAAGGCCGTTCACCAGTGGGAAGGGCTCGGAATGACCGGAGCAAAGTTGCCGAAAACCGAGAAATTCTTCACTCGGTGCCTGATGATTCCGATGAATATGACGATCACGGATGAAGAGGTTGGATACGTCACGGGCAAAATTCGGGAATTTTACGCTTAAGCCGTGCTATAATCTTCCTTGCGTGCGCGGGTGGCGAAATTGGTAGACGCACTACCTTGAGGTGGTAGCGCCCACAAAGCGTGATGGTTCGAGTCCATTCCCGCGCACCAAAACATTGCTTGACCCTTCGCATGAAGGGAATCTGAATCAAGTAGACTCCGTCCGATGATTATCCGAGCGACGTTGTGCGTTGCCGTCGCCTTTGCGGCATCATTTTCTGCGGCAGATAAGATCGATAAGTGGGCAAAAGACCAGATGGCGGCCCGCCACATTCCAGGAATGATTGTCGGTGTGTACCGGCACGGGAAACCGGTCAAGGTAGGCACCTATGGTTTCGCAGATCTTGAAAGCTCGGTGCCTGTAAAGCGAAACAGCATTTTCGAGATATGCTCGATCACCAAGCAATTTACCGCCGTTGCTGTCCTCCTCCTTGTTGAAGATGGCAAATTGGAACTTGATTCTCCCGTCGGTAAGTACTTGCCGGACTGGCCAACCCAGTGGAAGTCGGTCACAATTCGCCACCTGCTGAACCACACATCGGGAATCAACGATGATCTTTACGCGGATTGGGAGAAACCCCTTTCCGAGGTGATGAAACTCATGACGCCTACGATGACGGTCCCTCCTGAAA
>JAIOPU010000210.1 GCA_021413725.1 Armatimonadota bacterium
GGCTGGTGTGGCTGGAATCCTCGCCTTTGAAGCTCCTTTCAAAATTCAGCTCATCGAAGGTAATCTCCTCCTTCCTCCATCGGGCGCGGGCCTCAATGAATCGCTGATCAATTACTGGGTGAAGATTCACCCGCCGACGATTTTCCTCGGCTTCGGCTCCCTCACTGTGCTGTTCTGTTGGGGTCTCGCGGCCCTGATTCACAAGGACCTTGACGCCTGGGCGAAAATGATTCGGCCTTGGGTCATCGTCAGCGCGACCCTGCTCGGAGTCGGCCTGAGCATGGGCGGATTTTGGGCTTACGAGACCCTCGGCTGGGGAGGTTTCTGGGCATGGGATCCGGTCGAGAACACAAGCTTCGTGCCGTGGCTTTGGGTTATCACTTTGCTCCACGGCATCATCGTCCAAACCGCGCGCGGCAACTGGAAACGCTTCAACGTTATCGTCGCGGGAACCTCATTCCTGAGCTTTGTCTACGGCACATTCCTTACTCGCTCTGGATTCCTTGGCGAGACCAGCGTTCACAGCTTCGCCCAGATGGACCGTAGCGCTCTCAAAATCTTGATCGGCCTCTTTGTCGGTGCGATTTTGGCGTTCGGCTATTGCTACTTCCGCTACGTCCGGAGTGCCGAGCCTGAAACCCGCCAAGACAACGAAAAGGGACCCACCTTGGAGAAGTCCTACAACATCGCAGTTTGGTTCTTTCTTGGCATGAGCCTCGCCGCGGCGATAGGAATGAGCGTCCCTGTCATGTCCCAGATCGGAGGCGGTAAGCAAGCCACGGTTCCCGAACATCTGTACAATCAGATAACGATCTGGCTCTTCGTCCCGATCGTGTTACTCATGGCGATCGCCCCTTTCGTGAGTTGGCGCGGGACTTCGGGCAAGGTTATTTTCGACAAACTTACCTATCCGCTCGCCGCTTCGCTGGCCGTGGTCTCCGCACTCATCTTCTGGCTCAAAATCATCCCCGTGGATCTCCGTACCCCGGCCAGCGATATGACCGAAGGTCTTTGGGGGATCAATGTCCGAACCGACATTCTCGTCTACTTCCTCGCCTGGGCTTGTCTCTTTGGAATCTGCGCGAACTTCGCTCGGATCTTCCAAACTTGGAAGCGGTCTAAAGCGGGCATAGGCAGTTTCGTCACCCATATCGGCGTCCTCACCGCAATGCTCGGCCTCGTCGTCTCCCGCGGATTAGAGCGCAAGGAGCAATTCACCCTTCAGGGTGCCCAAGAGAGTCCCGCCCTCGGCTACATGGTCAAGCTCGCAGGCATGACTGCTGACGACTTCAAAACCCGAGACAATAAGGTGATGCTCAAATTCACCAGTGCCAAGGAATCCTTCACGGCCTACCCGACGCTTTACTACGTCCACCAACCCGGCGCACCCGAAGAGCAGGCGGTGCCCCGCCCTGATATCCAACTTCGCGGAATGTACGATATTTACATTGCCCTTGGCAAAATGGTTTTTGACGTGGGCGATCCGGCAACACTGAAAAAGGGGCAGACTCTTGTCATACCCGAATCCAAGATTGAATTCACTTACAAAGCCTTTCGTCGCGAAGGCGAAGCCGGTAAATCGGGGACATCTTTCTTTGCCGATCTGACGATGCTCACCACGGACGGAAAAACCACCAGCGTTAGCCCGGGAATGAAGCTTACGGGTGGACAGCCGGAATTCATCACGGCCGATGCTGGGCCCTACACGGTCTCGCTCCAAAAGATGGATGCCGCCGACCAAAGCGTCACGCTGGAGTTCTTTTACAAGGTCCCCCTCTTCCCCGTTCAGGTCTTTTTCAAGCCCCTGACTATCTTTGTTTGGATCGGGACTGGTATCATGATGGTCGGCGGATTTTGGTCCGCTTGGTATCGACGCAAGTCCTACCTACCCGCACCGGAAGCCCCTGAAAGCGATGCGACTCTCCCAACTGCTCAAAGCTAAGATTCATCACGCCCACGTCACGTATGCCAATCCGGATTACGTCGGCAGCATCGAGGTGGATCGTGATCTGATGAAGACCGTTGGTCTTCACGATGGCGAACTCGTGCACGTCTGGGGAGTTGACCACACTTCCAGAATCATCACGTACGTCTTCTCCGGGCCGCCCGGAGTGATCGGGCTGAACGGCGGAGCCGCGCACTTTTTCAAAGCGGGAGACCGAGTCATCATCGCGGCCTTTGACCTGACCGATGAACCCATCATCCCAAAAATGATCCTTGTGGACGAAAACAACAAGCTCGTCCGCGATCTCACTCCGTTCTCGGTGGTCGGGTAGTTTCCCCATGCTTGAAGCTCTGCTCGAATCCTCTGGCGCCATTCTTCGCGGCCACTTCCTTCTCACGTCCGGTCGCCACAGCGACACGTATTTCGAGAAATTCCGCGTCCTTGAGCGTCCCGACGTCCTCGCCGCACTGTGCAAAGAGATCGCTGAGCAGCATGCCGACACCGGAATCGACATCGTCGCGGGCCCAACCACGGGCGGGATCATCATTGCCTTTGAAGTTGCTCGGCAACTCGGTTGTAGCGCCATCTATGTCGAAGCCGAAAACGGCAAGAAAGCCCTTCGCCGCGGCGCGACGATCCCTGCAGGCGCAAGGGTCCTTATCGTGGACGATGTCCTCACGACCGGCACCAGCGTCCTCGAAGTTGTGGAAGTCATTCGCGAGGCCGGGGGCGTCCCTGTCGGCGTCGCTGTACTCATTGATCGTAGCGCGTCGGAAATCAACTTCGGCTGTCCCCTCACCCGTGCCTACAAAGTAGAGGCCCAATCCTACGCCCCCGACGAACTTCCCCCTTCCCTCGCCGCAATCCCGGTCACCAAACCAGGCACCCGCGCAACTTAGAAGTTCCTGAATCTAAAGCCAGGTAAACTCCTTTCTTGGATTGCCTGCTCGTCTAATGGCAGGACGACTGACTCTGAATCAGTTAATCGTGGTTCGAATCCACGGCGGGCAGCCACTAAAGCCTTGGTCGGTCGGTCTTACATGTGCCATTCAACCCACTTTTCGACAACCTCGACAGAGGATTTTCGCACCGACCTTGATCATACGCTGATCCTTCACCCCTGTGAACTGGATGATGACGATTTTGAGTCAAGTTTCTTAACTTTTCCCAATCGTTGGCACATCGCGGGGAGGTACGGTGGGTGCAGTTGCCACTTTCGTTATTGGACTAAGAGTCCAATTCCAAGTCCTTTGCTGGTTCCTCCAGAATTTTGCCCACCATACGATTGGTGTCCCGAGGACGAGGAATCTCTCGAATCAACCGCGGCTTTTTATGACTTGGTGAAGCGCATTGTCGCGTCCGACCACCAAGTCGACCTGGTAAGCCTTTGGGATCCAAGTCCACCTGTAGAAGTTGCCACTGTGGCGGTATGCCTATCAAAGGTCCCGCGAGAGGCATTCCGATTTTTCCAGGATCATCGCTTTGTGTTTCAGCCGTAACTTACCGAACCATTTCTTCGACGAACTGCACGAAGTACTTTCGCGAGTCCCAAGGGCCGGGGGCGGCTTCGGGGTGGTACTGGATGGAGGAGGCGCGGAGGTTTTTGGCGCGGATGCCCTCCACCGTTCCGTCATTGAGGTTCACCTGCGTAATCTCGGCCTCGGTGCCGGCTAGCGAATCAGGGTCTACAGCGTAGCCGTGGTTCTGCGACGTGATCGTAACCGTCCCGTCCAGCAAATCCTTCACAGGGTGGTTCGAGCCGCGATGGCCGAACTTGAGCTTGAAGGTATGGCCGCCGAGCGCGTGACAAAGCAATTGATTGCCGAGACAAATTCCAAAGAGAGGCTTCACATCCAGCAAATCTCTCACTGTCTGAACAACGTTGCCGAGTCGCGCCGGGTCGCCGGGGCCGGGGCTGAGGAGGACGGCGTCGGGGTTCCATTCCAGGATTTCTTCCGCCGGAGTCGTTGCAGGGACAACCATCGTTTTCACACCGAGCGCGGCGAAGCGCCGCAGAATATTGTATTTCAGGCCGCAGTCCAGCGCGATAATGCGTCCGCGATAGTCGCCCTCATCCCATTCACCAAGCTTCTCGCGACCATAGTGGCCCCAAACGTAAGGCGTCCGGGTGGAGACTCGTCCGACAAAGTCAGTCTCGTCGTAAGTCTTTGTTTTGCTTAACCTCTCAATTGCTCCATCGAGGTCAGTCGTCACGAGGCCCATGGTCGCCCCGCCGCCGCGAATGAGACGCGTCACGGCGCGGGTGTCGATGCCTTGAATTCCCGTCATCCCTCGTTCTTCCAAAAGCTGGGCGAAGGATTTGTTGCTGCGCCAATTTGAAGGCGTCTCGCAGGCTTCGTGGACGATGACGCCTGCTGGTTGCAGTCGATCTGACTCAAAATCGTCTTCGTTGATGCCGTAATTCCCGATCATGGGATACGTGAAATTCACGATTTGACCCGCGTAGCTGGGGTCGGTAAGGATTTCTTGGTAACCGGTCATACCGGTGTTGAAGACGACTTCTCCGGCAATCTCCGCGCTGGAGCCAAGCGACTCCCCCTCGAAGATTGCGCCATTGCTCAGAACGAGATATGCCTTCAATCCATTTTCACCTAGCCCCGGTGGGCTAGATAAAAAGAATACCCCTACTTGATCGTTTCGATCTGGATCAGATTCGTATTTCCCGCCGACCCGGTCGGGACGCCCGCCGTGATTACGACCTGATCCCCGACCTTCAAGCGCTTCGTCCTCAAACACGCATCCAGCGCTCGATGCACCGTCTCATCGGTGTCCGACGAAAGCTCAATTTGGAAGGATTCCACGCCCCAAGTCACACTGAGTTGCTCTTGTATCTTTTGCGTCCAAGTTGCGCAGTAAATCGGGCACTTGGGTCTAAACTTTGCCACGAGTTGCGGGGTCATTCCACTGGTGGAGGTGCAGACAATCGCTTTCACTTTGAGTGAGTTTGCCAGCTGCACGGCGGCTTCGGCGACGGCTTCCGTATGCTTCAGTTCTTTGATCGCGCTGAAAACCGTACATTCCTCAAAATGCCTCAGGTTATCAAATTTATTCTCCGCCTTCTCCGCAATCCTCGCCATCATCTTGACCGCTTCGATCGGATATTCTCCGGCCGCAGTTTCGCCGCTGAGCATCAAAGCGTCCGTTCCGTCCAGCACCGCGTTGGCGATATCGGTCGCTTCGGCACGAGTGGGGCGGGGGGAGGCCATCATGCTTTCCAGCATTTGCGTCGCCGTAATCACCGGCGTCCCCGCGTTAAGGCATCGCTCGATAATCACCTTCTGCGCAATCGGAACATCCTCAATATCCATTTGCAAACCAAGATCGCCGCGCGCAACCATGATCAAATCAGAGACTTTGATAATCTCGTCGATGTTCTTCAAACCTTCGCGCGTCTCGATTTTCGCGCAAAGTCGAATCGTCGGGTCGTATTGATCCACGCAGCGGCGCAACTCGCGCATATCGCTCGCCTCTCGCACATAACTCAAAGCGATAAAGTCTGCTCCTGCCGCGCAGGCTTCGCGCACATCTTCCTTATCCTTTTCGGTGAGACTCGGCACGGCAAAAGACCGGCCCAAAACGGTGACGCCTTGCTTGGACTTCACAATCCCGCCCGCCACCACGCGAGCCTCAAAGATGTCTCCCTTGCTCGCCGAAATTTTCAACTCGACATTGCCATCGCCCATCAAAACGCGGTCATTCACGGCAAGCCCGTTAAAAATCTCCGCCGTAGGGATGGTCATCGTGGTGTCCCCGGCTTGGCTAATCGTGATCACCTGACCGTTCTTGAGATCAATCTGCCCATCCGGCAATGCGCCAATCCGTATCTTCGGCCCCTGAAGGTCCGCCAAAATCCCGACCGGCGGGTACTCCGTCCAAGTCCCGCGCAGCCATTCCAGCCACTGCCGTTTCGTGTCCCAGGTTCCGTGGGAGCAGTTGAGGCGGGCAACATTCATCCCCGCATCCAGCAAAGCCTCAAGTTTCGCGAGGCTATCCACCGCCGGCCCGAGCGTACAGACAATTTTAGTGCGTCGTTTCACCCTCGCAGTTTAGCCGGGATCGGGCGGGTTTGGGTTAAGATCGCGTGGAATCGCGAGAAGTCGGGTGGAGTTGGGTGTTGGCGAGGCGGAATTGGTCCAAAGTCGGGTGGAGTTGAGCGCTGGCGGGGCGGAATTGGTCCAAAGCCGGGTGGAGTTGAGCGCTGGCGAGGCGGACTTGCGTCAAGTACGCGAGGATTCGCGCCAGATCCACGGGATTTTTCGCAAATCCACGTGAAAGTCTTTCAGATCCGTTGACTCAAGACCCGCGACGCCGCAACATCCAAACAGTTCCAATCGCTAAAAATGCAATTGAATTCGGTTCTGGCACAGCACGCCATAGAATTGCACTTTCGTACCCAGCCGCGCTAACGCCAGTTCCAATAATATCCCCGTTCGCTGAAATTCCGGTGGCTGATGATCGGAGGAATCCAGCTGGATTAATATCAACTGCACTGCTGGCGGTCCCCCTCCAAACCATCGCGTGAGCACTAAGAGGGCTTGACGTTGCCCTAGACTCGCCTACCTGAGCATTCCCATTTGTAGCGGCGAGTTTTGAAGAGTGATACCCAACCGGGTGCAGATCCTGCACGCTAGCAGCGGAACCGCTCCACAAGAGAGCCCGGGTGTAGCCGTTTAAACGCGAGTAGCCTTCGCCAACTTGTTCATTTCCTGAGACTGCTCTGGCGGTTACGTCAAAAAATCCGGGCGGGGTAAGGTCAACCGCACTTGCCGCAGAGCCATGCCAAAGCAACGCTCTACGACTTTGATCTGCGTAGCTCCCCCATCCGACTTGGGTTGTTCCCGAAACCCCAAGTGCTTGCGAATCCGTATATCCTGGTGGTTGCAAGTACCGTGCACTCGCCCTTGTTCCGTGCCAGAGAACTGCACCAAAATATGGGCGGTCTAAGGCTGGTGCTTCCACGTATCCAACCTGCGTGTCCTCGGACATGCCGAGTGCCTCAGATCCGTACCAGTTCTGCGGCTGAAGGTCTATTGCACTTGCGGCAGTCCCTGACCAAATTACTGCGTGCATTGTTCCAAATTCCGCCCGACCCACCTGACGTTGTCCGTGCACTGCCGAAACATAGGAGTATTGGCAGTTTGGTGGAGTTAGATCAACGACGCTGGCAGCCGAACCATGCCACAACATCGGTCTAAAGTTGAATTCTCCGGATGGGATTAAGTTTCCCACTTGCGAAGTACCATCAATCCCAACACCCTGCGACCGCCCCGCTCCAGGGCGGTCAAGAATCGTAACCGTGTACTGCTGGGCTTGAACAACTACCATCAGCGCTGTCCCTGCGCAAACTGCCAGCCCTCGTTTTCCAAAAATCTCAAAGAAACTATTCATCTGTAGACACATCCGAACCAAATTCAAAAGGCAGACAACTCCGCCCTCGTCAATCTATTGTACACCGACTTTCCAGAAAATCCAAGCAATTCTCACAACCCCGAAAACCCGCCTCCAAACATTTTTAGCCTCAAACCAACCAAAAAGCCCCCCGCGCAAGAAAACTTGCTCCATCGGCGGTACAATTTGCCCCGTATCAACAACAGGAGGATACGAATTAAAGTGGATCGAAACGAAGTTTTTGAAAAGGTCAAGAAGGTCACCATTGAGCAACTAGGAGTCAAGGAAGGCGAGGTCAACGAGTCATCCAGCTTCACCGAGGATTTGGGCGCGGATTCGCTCGACGTGGTCGAGTTGGTCATGGCCCTGGAAGATGAGTTCGGTGCGGATATCCCCGACGACGACGTTCAGAATCTGAAGACAGTCGGCAACGTCGTGGACTATCTCGCCAAGTAATTTCGTCTTAATAAGAGTATGTCAATAGAACCTCGCCCTTCGGGACGTGTTGTCGTCACCGGCATCGGTGCCATAACCCCACTCGGGACTGGCATCGAAAAGACCTGGCCAAGACTCTTGGCAGGCGAAAACGCCATCGATAACATCACGATCATGGATGTGAGCGATTACGCCACCCGGTTTGCGGGTGAGGTTCGAGATTTTAACGCCGAGGACTGGCTGGATAAGAAAGATGCCCGGCGCATCGATCGGTTTATCTCCTACGGAGTTGCCGCTTCTCGAATGGCTTTAGACGACTCCGGCTTTCCGCTTAACGAGGACACCGCCGAGTGGGTCGGGGCTTTGGTTGGCTCTGGAGTGGGCGGACACAACGTTCTCGCGGAGCAAGCCCGCCGTCTCTTTGAAGGCGGCCCCAGCAAGGTTTCCCCGTTCTTTGTTCCGTACATCATCCCCGACATGGCTTCGGGCATGATTTCGATTACGCTGGGCCTCAAGGGCCCAAGCACTTGCATCGTCACGGCATGCGCGACCGGCACCGACGCGATCGGCGACGCTTATCATATTGTCAAGCGCGGCGACGCGATTGCGATGCTGGCCGGTGGCACTGAGGCGGCGATCAATGAATTAGGCATGGCGGGCTTCTGCTCAGCGCGAGCGATGAGCACGCGCAACGACGACCCCACCCACGCATCAAGGCCATTCGACAACGATCGCGACGGATTCGTCATGGGAGAAGGTTCCGGCGTTCTCATGCTTGAAGATTACGACCACGCAATCGCGAGAGGCGCAAAGATTTACGGCGAAGTCGTGGGTTATGGATTCACAAGCGACGCCCACCACATCACGGCCCCTCATCCCGAAGGCGAAGGCGCGGTTCGAGCCATGAAGAACTCCCTCAAGCGCGCAGGGATTACCGTCGAGCAGATCGACTACATTAACGCTCACGGAACCTCAACCGGTCTTAACGACAAGGGCGAAACCGCCGCGATCAAGAAGGTTTTCGGCGAGCAAGCCTACAAAGTGCCTATCAGCAGCACCAAGTCGATGATCGGCCACACCCTCGGCGCAACCGGTGCTCTCGAAGCGATATTCTGCCTTCTCGCCATGCGAGACAGCATCATTCCGCCCACCATCAACTACGAATTCCCCGACCCGGATTGCGACCTGGACTACGTCCCGAACGTAGCCCGCAAAGCGGAGATCAACTACACCTTATCGAATTCGTTCGGCTTCGGTGGCCACAACGCGACTCTGGTATTGAAGAAGCTTTAGGCGACATCCTAAACTGGCAATTAGTCCGTTTCTTCACAAGAGTCATTGTATTCTCTCACGCAGAAAAAGCAAGTCAGTTCCGTAGTTTCTTGGAGTTTCAACACTTCCGGTGTATAATTTAGTCTATGTATCGTCCACATATTCTCTCGTTACTAGTAGTTTTGGCAGGAGCAGCACAAGCTACTCCACAATACCAAATCTATGATCTTGGGGTCGCACGCAGCGGGGACACTTCATCAAATGGACGGGGAATCTCGTCAAACGGGATCGTCGTGGGCCGGACCAGCGGAACTGGATCATCTGCGATGAAGTGGACATCAACTGGAGGGACTTTTCCTTTGGCAAATCCCACTTCGCCAGCGAGAGCCTTCTGTGTTGGAAACGGCGTGAATAGTTCAGGAAACGTAGCCGGTAGCGGGGCTACGACAATCTTCGGAAGTAGCATGTTGCCAATCGTCTGGTCAAGCGGAGTTCCAACGTTTCTGCCATTACCTGCCGGTGAGTTTTCCGGAACCGGTTGGGGAATCAACAACGCGGGTGTCGTGGTTGGGAGTTGTAATTCAGGAACTGACGAAAAGGGACTTATTTGGCAGAACGGTGCCGTAAGTTTGTTGCCACCCTCAGCAGGGGGACAGACATGGCTTACAGGATACGCTATCAGTGGATCCGGAATCGTCGTTGGCCAAGGAAAAGATCCCGCACAACCAAATAGCACAATTGGTATGCGACATGATCTTGCTACTGGAATCACTGCGTCAATCGGTGCTTTGACAGCATTCAACCACAATAGTGCAATTGCACACGGCGTGAGCGAGGCTGGACATATTGTTGGAACAAGTTGGCGCGGAGGGGTTGGAGACTTTCGACCATTCATCTGGACACCCGCCGGTGGTATGGTCCAAGTTGCGCCCGCAGGGATCGGGGGCGGCAGGGCCCTTGGAGTTAATTCAGCAGGATGGGTAGTCGGCGTTACGGATGACGGCCAGGCTTTCCTTTTCGATGGTGTCTCAAGCTACCTCATGTCTAGTTTAATCCCGGCAGGAACTGGTTGGAACTTTGCCGCGATCACAAATTACTGGGGCGCTGCAGGTATCAGCGAGGACGGAACGATTACAGGAACTGCAGTTCTAAACGGAACAACAAGGGGATACGTTGCAATATTACAAAGCCCGGTCAGCGGGACTGTAAATCTTCTTGAATACAATCCAACGCAGCTTGGTTTGCCCGTTTCCTTTGAAGTCCGCGGCCTCGATAATTCGCTCTTGCAGTCTGGAACAGTTGCCATCGGTGCCGGCGGTACCATTACGTTCAACCTGTTACCGTCGCTTAGAGGACAGAATGGAAAAGTCTTTGTTCGTGCAAGCCATTGGCTACGAAAGCAGGTTTATTCTGGTGTGTTTAGTCCCGCTGGCATTCAATTTGGAAGTGTCTCGTTGACAAATGGTGACTCAAACGCCGATAATGTTATCGACTTGACAGATTACACCACCATTGTAGTGACATTTAATGCGGTGCCCTCGAGCGGCAACTGGGACCCAAGTGCAGACCTCAACGGGGACGGTGTTGTTGATCTCAGCGACTATACAACTCTAGTAACCAACTTCAACCTTGCTGGCGACTGATCGTCTAGCGTTCGGCTTCGGTGGGCACAACGCGACATTGGTTTTGAAGAAGCTTTAGGCGTGCAAGTCGCGAGATAATATTTCTCAAAAATACTTTGGGAAATACCCCCCAAAAGTACCGCTTTGTTGTACTATTAATTAGCGGCAACTGCTTTTCACGGTAGAGACGGTGCTCAAGGCTTTGACCAACGTCTTGCAGGAAAGCCCTTTTGCCGCTGGGAAAAAGTCTCCTGCGATTTCGCAGGACTTCCCGGTTGGGGTGATGAACTTCAACCCGGTTAATAATAAAGTAAAAGGACACTTGATGATGAACGCACAAAAATTGCTCACAATCTACATTGCCCTCGCGGCAGCTTCAATCGCATCGGCCCAGGCTACATTGGGATCGTATGTCTTCAATAATGCCCAATTTGGCAACTCGTTTACGGACACCGATGGCGGATCTCTTGCTAACGGAAACTGGCTCAACACAGTTGACGCCAATCCAGGCAATCCGGGAATGCTTACCGGGGCACACTTCAATACAGGAATTGCGAACATTGGCTTATTCGGCCCGTCTCCGACTTATCAAATTGGTTATAGCACCGCAATAGTTAACGGCGCGGGGGCAGACCTCGGCGTCGTTGTTGCACGATTCTCCGCAGACTCTTTCGACTTCTCTGTCTCACAAGATGGAACAAACTTCGGAGTCGCTTCGACGATCACCGCAAGCACAGCACTTGCAACGGGGGAAATACGACAGTACTTCTATGGTGGTAACTCATCCGGTCCCTTCGGTGCAAACTTGTTCGTGCATCTTATCGATCTTTCCGATTTTGGTGTCGCTTCCGGAGCAAGCATTCTCGGGACACGCGTCACCTCACTCGGGGAGCTTGATTTGGTTCGCGTTGCAGGAATGAACGCAGTACCAGAGCCAAGCAGTATGATCGCTCTTGGTCTTGGTGCAGTAGCATTGCTTCGACGCAAAGCTACGCGATAAGAATCCTCACAAAAGCCCTCACCTGATCGCTTAGCTCATAGTAACTTTCCCTCACCCCGAGGGAGAGGTTCTGTGATCAAAGCGAACTCGGGTGAGGATTTTTACATATTCCCAGGCTAAGCTGCCCGTCTCGATCGTAAACTCCCCCCAACCGGATAGATCACCTGCACCGTCGAAGGCTCGGAAGCCTCCCGTCCCTTAGTTGCGATGACCCGGAAATAGACCTCTTCGCCTGGCGCGTAACCGGCGAGTTCCACGCGTGAGCGGGTGCCGGACCAGACATTGGCCCAATCTCCCCCCTGTGTCTTTTGTTGCAAGGTGTAAATCGTATTCGTCGTGTTATCTTCGCGGCTCCATTTGAACTTAGCGTAGCCATTGCTCTTCACAGAAACGACGAGTTCTTCGGGCTTCTCGGGCGAGACAAAGGCTCGGCGCGGGGTTCTTGGTTCTAGGCCAATCGAAGCCAAATGTCCATTTGTGACCGTCGGGTTTGCGAGGGTCATGGGTAGGTATGTGGTGAGTTGGGTTTCCAGTGCTTCACGCGCTGCTTTCTTTAATTGGACGGCCTCCCGGTATGCCGATTCAGCTTCCTTCGCCGCGGCCACCGCCGCCTCGAATGCCGCCGCAGCGTCCGACATTGAGCTTGCAATCGGTGCCGATAACCCATAAGTCCCCGGCGAAGCCGAGATCGTTGAAGTCATATTCGTTGCCCGCTCCACGAGAGAAAGTTCAGGCTGCGCGATAAGAGATGTGATTGTAAAAGCCATAAAAACTTGCCTACTCTTAGAATTGTCGGCAAGTTCTTTAGAATTCTTCAAGATTATTTTCGAATTTGCCGGTTTTTTTTTGAAAGAGGCGGTGGTTTTGATGAAAAGAACGCATGGAACTTTGGAAAGGACGCACGTTTCTTTAATAAGAATGACCATTTATTCCATCAAAATGGCCATTTGTTTAGAAGTTTTGGTTATGTTTTCAGAGGAAACGTCAATTTTTGCACCAACCCCGGGTGTCGCTACGCTAAACCCGGGGCTATCCAATGTGTCACCCCTGCCGGGGTATGGCTTGTTTGGCTAAAGGTGCTTGGGCCAACCCGCGGCTCCAGTTTGGCCGGCGTACTGCGCCATGATTGTAAAGTCTGTAAGATCAACAACACCATCCCCGTTGTAATCCAATTCAATTGCACTTCGCCCGAGGCCGAGTCCCGGCACGCCTTCGCAAAATGCGCTATTGGTATCGAGGCTGGACCGAGTTGCGACCATAGACATCAATACATCGCCATCAATTTGGTCAATCACATTGTCGCCGTTGGCATCGCCCCAGCGGAAGTGCAATGGCGTCACGGGTGTTCTTCCCCGACTTCCGCTCCGCATCTTTGTAAATGCCAAGCTGTTTACCTTTTCGACGAGGTGCCCCTGGATGAAGATCAGCACACTGTACGAGCCCGCAATCCAAGGCTGAGGCAACACGAGTCGCCTGCCTTCCGCATATCCTGCTGGTGCTGGTATGCGAATATACGAGCACATCGTTGGCGAAATGACGTTACCAGCGACATCGATCACGACATAATACGGATCTCGGATTCCAGGCCCGAACGGGTTCCCCATCCAGGCATCAACCCATATGTCAGCACAGGGCAATGAATCTGATTCTCTCATGTTAAATTGGCTCGCGCTGATGCTTGACCCGTTGGGCACGCGCCATGTGTTTTGATTGTTAATCTGCTGCCCCGTCACGATCGCACCAGTCCTCCGAGTTAGTTCGCAAAAGGTGACATAGCTTGCCTGAATATCCGTTGTATTGAGAAGTCCTGGTACGCTCGAGCCAGTTGGACTGGAGTAATGAATGGTGTGCATGCCATACATCGCGACTTTAGGGTTTCTAGTGGTGGTTTCAATCAGCGTTGACAAGTTCGAGTTTCCACAATCCATGAGGCCTGGACGTCCGGTCAATTTGTAATATTGTAGTATGGGGTTCATCGTCACGTTGCCTATTGGAACGCTGGTACGATGGACGGGTCCGTACGGAAAGCCTCTGATCACTTGTGCACTGGCTGATCCGATCAAGCTGAGCGATGCGGTTAAGGTTGCGGTCACAAGTGTGATTCCACGGTAAGTTCGATTTGTTCTCATAGTCTTGTACTTCCTTTTTTCAGAAGAGGTCGTGTTCTTGAATTCGTCCGGTCATCAATGAAATGGACGATTTCACCTAGTATTGTCACCGGCGCTTGGTTCTGTTGCATACCCTGCGTTCAGTTGGTATAATCGCGTCAGAATGCCGATCAACATCGCCGAACTTTGGGACTTTGGGATTCCGGAATTGAGCGAAATGCGGTTCCGCGAAGCACTTGAAGAAGCCTCCCCCGATGATCGAGCCATTCTTGAAACACAAATCGCGCGGACTTATGGACTTCGCCACGATTTTGATCACGCCCGGAGACTTCTTTCTGAGATTGAGCCTCGGCTTGGTGGGTTGGGCGCCGAAGTTAATGTCCGATACTGGCTCGAGCTAGGAAGATCCCACTGCTCCACTGCGCATCCCATCGAGGACCGTACAGAAAGTGCCAAAGCTACTGGGCGGGAGTGCTATCTCAAGGCGTTTGAGATCGCCAAGGCGGCAAAACTCGATTATCTCGCAATCGATGCGCTCCACATGATGACGATGGTGGACGTTGATCCAGATGGGCAGGTCGAATGGAATCGAAAGGCGCTGGACTACATGGCGGCTTCGGATCAGGATGATGCGAAGAACTGGGAAGGCTCACTGAGGAATAATTTGGGCTACGCCTATCATCTGCTCGGCCGCTACGATGCGGCGCTGAGCGAATTCAAACTTGCGCTTGCGGCGCGAGAAAAAGCCGGAAAGCATGAGCTTATTCGCATCGCGAAATGGATGATCGCCTGGACTTATCGCGCGATGGGTCGGTTCAATGAAGCCATTGAGATTCAGCTTGCGCTTGAGAAGGAGTTGAATTCGGTGGACCTCGCTGATCCTTATGTTTTCGAGGAACTCGAACACCTTTACCGTGCGCTCGGTAACGATAAGCGAGCGGACCATTACAAAGCATTGCGATGATTCGCGATAAATGGAGTAACCTGAGTTGTGAAAAAACCTTCGAAGAAAGATATTAAAGCCGCGATTGACAAGCTGAAAGAAAAGCCATCAGGTTCCTCGGGGCCGATTGAGCCGCACATCGGCAAGTTATCGTCGGAGAAATCCAGCAAACGAATCCGCAAGCAAGGGCTGTAAAGTACTTCGTTGATTCGAGATCAGGGCGATCTCTGGATATCCTCTGAGCTCAGCTTTGTAACCATTCCCTTCTTGGCGTGGCGGGAAACTTTGACTTTTGCCTTGGTTTTAGCCTTCTTTGCTGCTTTCGGAGGAATAGGATCGGGCGCAACCCCCATCATTGGTTGAGAGTTAGAAAGCGGCACTGCCGCATCACCCATCATTCCCTCGGGCGTCGGGCTGTTTTGACACCCTATTGAAGTCCCCGCAAAGCCAATCGCTCCGGCGGCAAGGAGTTTCTTCCATGCCGAAGTGCCTTTGTAGATCGGCGAACCATCTTCGCCCGGGAGGTAACGCACACACGGGGTGCGGGTTGCCTCGGCGAACAACTTCTCTGCCTCTTTGGGCGTAAGTGCCGTCAAATCGTGGACGGTGTGTTGGCATTTCTCGCAGAACCGATTGGTTTCGTCGCCAGACATAGCCTCCCAGCTTTCCTGACAAGGAGACTTCACTCGAATCTGTTTGAGGAATTTCATGATAAACCTGAAAAGTTAAACAACAACTGTTGTCCGAACCGTTCCCGCACGCTCATGGCTCGCGACCACTTCGTAACTTCCAGGCTTCGAAACAACCCACTCAAAGACGCCAATATCTTCGGTCCCATTCTGTGACCAGCCGAAGCCGCTACTTGCAACATGCGACCAACCCGATAATTGTCCGATGTCCTGGCGTAATCTTCCAGAGACAATCCAATCCTTTGCCTCGCCTTCTGAAGTGATGAGGGCCGAAACGCCTCGACAAAGCTTCTTCTTGGCGGCAATCTGGCTCACTTCCGTGGGAAGGTAGCCCGTGTTTTGTACCGCGACCCGAATCCGCCATGCGTCGCCAAACTTCTCCACTTCCACCTGGCGCAGAGCCAAACAAGGCGAAGAGAGAGCCTGCCAAATCACCCAATCGGAATGTGGCGCGATCTCGGCTTCCAAGAATTGGGGAGGCGGGTTTCGAAAGGCGTAGATCGGATCCCAACCGCCGAGCTCGATCTCGCCTAATTGTGGATGATTGAACTTATACCAGTCGATATAACCCTTACCGTCGAGCTTATCATCGCTCCAGCGGAGCATGAGTTGGTCATCAGAGAACGGGTGATCGCGGAACCATTCGATGTACTTATATTCGGTGATTCCGGCTTGGCGTTGGGGGGACCAGATTTCTGTTGTCCAAGCGAAAATCCCGCGATGCTCATACGCCCAGTCGTCAAAGACGCCGGTGATGATCTCCTTGGGATGGTACTTAAACTCGTGAAAATTGCTGATTGCAGGATAGCCCGTAAGGTCTTCGCCCTTCTTTCCAAAGGCCTTATAAGTCCAAAGGTCCTCGGCGGGAATCTCGTCGTCGGGCATTCGACTGGGGGGACGAAGATGCACTCCGCTGAAGGTGTGGAACGTCACCGCGCCGCAGATATTTGGATGATCGGAGATCGCTTTGACCGCGGCATGAACCTCGGGCTCACTCGTCGGAAACGGCCCCGCACCGTGTTGCTCGTCTTCCAATCGCCATGCGCTCGGGAAGTTTCGGTTGAGGTCGAGACCTTCTTTGGTCTTGCGCGCGCGCATGGTAAGCCCGTCAAAGTTCTCAAAGGTGCCTTCCTTGACGATTCGATAGTACTTCCCTCCCCGATCGCCCGGATCGCGCCTGACCATAAGGCGAGGCTCGACATCAGAAATCTTCCAAGGACCGTTATCGTCCTGGATTCGCATCGATAGCACTCGGCCATCGCCATCCACGTCCATATTCTCAAGGCCATAAGGATCGTCCTCGTCGAACGGATAGGGGCGTGTGCTGGAACGAATGAACTTCGGAGTATCGGCCAAAGCCCACTCGGCTCCATCAGGATTGAGTCTTGGGACAAGATAAAACGCGCGAGTGTCCAGCGCAGTCGTGACCGTCTCATCCTTGCCGTATTGAGTGCAAAGTTTGTTGATCAAATACAAC
>JAIOPU010000211.1 GCA_021413725.1 Armatimonadota bacterium
TGCGCATTCCCTTCTGGGCGATATTTGTAGTGAGGAAGGGCTTCTTGAGGATGCCCAAACTCACTATTCTCAGGCCATGCATTACGGCAACGTGCCGTCGGATCAGCGGAAATTAGACTCGATTAGCCAACGCATTACGGACCGGAACGCGGCCGCTGTTATTAGTAGCCTTGGTCTGCCCACCACTAAGCCGAGGGCGAAGGTTTGGGCGATTTCCAGCGCAACATTTGTCGCCGCGATTGGGATTGCTGGCTACTTTATCGGTCAGTCGTCGCTCGCGAAAGGGCGGTCCCCGGTGGTCACAGTTCCGATCGTGATCGACCCGCCGAAGGAAGCACCGCCCGTGACCGTGGACCCCGAACCGGTAAGGACTGCTCCTGAACCAATAGTGCAGACCAAAACAGTTCTCGTTTCGACCGCGACCGCCGAGGACAACGCCATTACAGGTGAGCTTAAGTCGAAATCCGCTGAACCGGACTCTATTGTTGATGCCCGAAAGGACATGCGGACCGGACAGATTACGGTCACTCTAAGCTCAACTGAGGGGCAGGATTACAAGATCTTGGCTTCCAAGTTTGCGATCACCGTTCTTGACGGGGCGGCGGACTGTCCGCAGGTCACCGTTCGGGTCGAGAAGGCGAAGAAGCTTATTTATGAAGCCGATGTGCTTCGCGCGGACCTGGTCACCTCCCGCGATGGCGGGGGGCAGCCTGATCCTTTGCAGCTTTTGCGGAATGAGTGGTCGGCTGTAACCCAGTGAGACGCTCGGCTTTTACGCTGATTGAGTTGTTGGTCGTTATTGCGATCATTGCGATTTTGGCGGCGATTCTATTTCCGGTTTTCACTCGGGCGAAGGCGGCGGCTCAGGCTACGCAGTGCCTTTCCAATATGAAGAAGCTTGGCATTGGCTGGATGCTTTACCTGGACGACAACACCGATCAGATGCCGGATCGGCGGGACATCAAGACTGTGGGTTACAAGCCTTGGGCTTCGTGGCCGGCTTCTGACCCTCGTGCGGGGTGGGCGTTCGAGGTGTTGAATCCTTATGTCAAGTCTCCGGCGGTTTGGTCTTGCATCATTAGTAAGGGGCAGTTTCGCGATGTTCCGCAGGTGAGTCAGCCTTTGCCGGGGGGCGAGGTTTCTACTTTTTGGATGTGGCGTTTCGACCAGATCGCGGCGGCGGTTCCGCTCGACAACTGGTGGGGGAAGACTCCCGATCAGGCGCTTGCGGATGGGATTGCTTCGGGCAATGCGCAGATCGGGACGCCTTCGGGAGTGGCGGAGCTGGAGCTTCTGGTCGATCCCTATTTTCCAAAGACAATCGCGGCGGTTCCTGCGAATTTGAAGGGGAAGACTCCTCATGCGGGGGGACGGACTCGGCTGTTTTTGGATGGGCATACGAAATGGTTTCGAGATTCGCGGACGGATTGAGGGATCGATCCAATATCCAAGCTACGGACGGGACGTCCCCGCTCCGCGAGTCTTTGGGTATACTTCCGGGTTGCGCACTCGACTGCGCTCTACGGCTTCTTAGCCACGCAATCGGACGACCCTTCCTAGATGGGCAACGTTAAGACGATTCAAACGTGGCACTCGAAGCTGAAAAATATCACTAGGAGGAAAAAATAACTATGCTCTCGGGAATCCTCGGGACTAAAGTGGGTATGACCCACGTTTTTAATGAAGAAGGTCACATGATTACCGTCACGGTTATTCAGGCTGGCCCCGTGCTCGTCACGCAACTCAAAACACTCGAAACGGACGGCTATTGCGCCGTTCAGGTGGGTTTTGGCGAAAAGAGTGACAAGCACTTGACATTCCCCAAATTTGGGCACTTGAAGAAGGCTGGACTGACGCACAACGTGCGCTATATCCGCGAGTTTCGAGTGGACGACAGCAGCGGATTCGAAGCCGGCCAATCGATTGATGCCAGCATTTTCGAAGCCGGTGAAGTCATCACGGTTACAGGTACGAGCAAGGGTCGCGGCTTCGCCGGTGGCGTCAAGCGATACCACTTTAAGGGCCAACAAATGACTCACGGTTACATGACTCACCGACGACCTTGTTCGTCCGGTGCGACCGGTCCTCAGCGCGTCTTTAAGGGCACGCGAAAGCCGGGCCGAATGGGTACCGATACGGTTACTCAGAAGGGTCTGAAGATCGTTAGTGTGGACGCCGAGCGAAATCTCGTTCTTGTGGACGGAAGCGTCCCCGGACCTAACGGCGCACTCGTGACCATCAATAAGGTCGCCGCCAAGAAGGTGAAGAAATAATGGCAACTCTAGAAATTAAAGACGGCAAAGGTAAAGTCGTCGGCAAGCACGACGTCAGCAAAAATGTTGCCGACGCCGCGCCGATTATGGCTGTGCTTCACCGCGCAGTTGTCGCCGAACAAGCCAACAGCCGACAAGGAACGCAATCCGCCAAGACACGAAGTGAAACTCGTGGCGGTGGACGAAAGCCTTACAAGCAGAAGAAGACCGGTAACGCCCGACAGGGAACGATCCGTGCTCCGCACTATGCTCACGGTGGAATGGCCTTCGCGGTCAAGCCTCGCGACTATAGCAAGAAGATCAATAAGAAAGAGCGACGCGGCGCCATCTTGGGTGCAATCGCTGCCCAAATGACAGCCGGGAACGTGACTCTCGTCGACAAGGTCGTGTTTAGCTCGCCCAAGACGAAGGACGCCACCGCGCTACTGACCGCCCTCGGATTCAACGAGACGCGACGAGTTTTGATCATTCTTCCGGTTTACGACGAAACAACTTACAAGTGCTTCAAGAACCTCCCGAATGTGGTCGTTCGCACCGCTCCTGTCTCCAGCGCGAAAGCGGATGGTGCAGAAGCCGAAGCACCCGTCAAGAGCAAGACGAAAGTAGTAGTCGCGTCGACTCACGACAAGACGGCTGCCTTCTCCACGCGAGACATCCTCGTTGCTCACAAGATCATCATCACGCAAGACGCGATGACGAAGATTGAGGAGGTTTGGGCCTAATGAAGAATCCTTACGACATTATCCTTCGCCCCCGGATCACCGAGCGAACCGTGGCTTTGAGCTACGGTAACGAGCGGCTTCCCGAGGAGAAGATTCAACGCCAGTACACCTTTGAGGTCTATATCGATAGCAACAAAATCGAGATCGCAACGGCTGTCGCGGCTATTTACAACACGGGCAAAAAAGACGGTCAAAAGATTGAAGTCGAGAAAGTTCGCACGATCCGCATGAAGGGTAAATCCAAGCGAGTCGGACAGAAAGCCAAAGGCTCACGTCCAGACTGGAAGAAAGCGATCGTGACCCTTGCCCCCGGACAAGTCATCGAGGACTTTGGAGTCTAAGCAATGCCTGTAAAGAGATTAAAACCAACATCCCCTGGCCGTCGTCACATGATTGCGTCGACCTACTCGGAAATCACGAAGAGCAAGCCCGAAAAGAGCCTTCTCGCGGTGGTTACCAAGAGTGGTGGACGAAACCACTTCGGTCGTATCACGTCGTTTAACATCGGCGGTGGAAACAAGAATCGATATCGTATTATTGACTTCAAGCGATTGAAGGATCAGTACGATGCCAAGGTCGCAGCGGTCGAATATGACCCGAACCGAACTTGCCGTATTCTTCTTTTGCACTACACAGATGGAGTCAAAGCCTATATCTTGGCGCCGAAGGGCGTTGAGGTTGGCACGATTCTGCAGAGCGGTGAGCACGCGGACATCCTTCCTGGCAACTGTTTGCCGATGAAGAATATCCCGCTCGGTACGCTTTTGCACAACATCGAAATGCAACCCGGTCGAGGTGGCCAAATGGTCCGCTCCGCCGGAACTTCCGCTCAACTGATGGCGAAAGAAGGTGACTATGTCACCCTTCGACTGCCCAGCGGTGAAATGCGAAAAATCCGTAGCGTCTGCCGGGCAACCGTCGGCGAAGTCGGAAACGCAGAGCACGAGCTCGAACAAATCGGTAAAGCTGGAAAGAATCGCGGTCTCGGTCGCAAGCCTCACGTTCGTGGAACGGTTAAATCCCCACGAGACCACCCACACGGTGGTGGTGAAGCGAAGTCGCCAGTTGGCCGAAAGAAGGGTCCTGTCGATCGATGGGGCAACAAGGCAATTGGAAAGCGAACGCGTTCCAACAAGCGAACGGACAAGTTCATTGTTCGACGCCGAAACGCCTAGTTTCGCTGGAAATAGAAGTCCCCTCGCGGTATTCGCGAGGGGACTTTTTTGTTATAAGGGGTTGGTTCATTCCCCCCAAGGGGCGGGAATGTTGGGTCGGGCGTAAGCATAAAATCTATAATTAGTGCATAATATGCACATGACTAATTTCGATCTCAGAACACGGCAGACTACTATTCGCGAACTTCTTGCTGACCAAAAAATTATGAGGCAGGAGGAGGTTGTGAAGTTCCTCACCGCCAAGGGTTACACGGTGACGCAGAGTAGCGTCAGTCGCGATTTTGCAGAAATGGGCGTAGTGAAGTTGAACGGGACCTACCTTATTCCCAGTTCGGCGAACCTATTTGCGAGCCAAATCTTGGGCTCGCGGCGGGCGGGGCCGAATCTTTTGGTTATTTCCACGATTACGGGAGGCGCGCCTTTAGTTGGGGTCCGGATTGACCAGCTTGGGCTAAAGGAGATCGTCGGGACTATTTCGGGGGATGATACGATTTTTATCGCGACCGAGTCGGTTGAAGCGCAGAACGTGATTTTGAAGGCGGTTGGGGTCACGAATGGGTAAGCGCGTCGCGCTGGCATATTCGGGCGGACTTGATACTTGTTGGTGCATCCCCCATCTGCGTGATCAGGGATTTGAGGTTGTAACCGTTACCGTAGATGTCGGCGGCTTTTCTGAGTCCGAACTTTCGCAGATTGCGGAACGAAGTAAGGAGTTGGGCGCGGTTCAGCATATATTGGTCCCAGCGGCGGATAAGTTCTTCGACGAGGTCATTCGGTTTTTGATCTTCGGGAACGTCTTGCGCGGCGGGGTTTATCCGCTTTGCGTGGGAGCAGAGCGATCGATCCAGGCGCGGGAATCTGCTTTTGCGGCGCGGCGTTTGGGCTGCGAGGCTGTGGCGCATGGTTGCACGGCGGCGGGGAATGATCAGATTCGGTTTGAAGTTGCTTTGCGGTCACTTGCGCCAGACCTTCAAATCCTTGCGCCGGTTCGAGACCTTGCCCCTTCTAGGCCCGAGCAGGTTGCATTTTTGAAAACACACGGCATGGAATTCCCTTCGCAAAGCGCAGAGTATTCGGTGAACTCAGGGCTGTGGGGAGTTACGATTGGGGGGCGCGAGACCAAGGGGACTTCCGAAGGGATTCCTGATGAGGCTTGGCTCCGAACTCGAGGGGCGTTTTCTTCGGTTAGAGAATCGGAGACTCTAGTGATCGGTTTTAGTGAGGGCATTCCTACGAGTTTGAACGGGCTGGATTTTTCGCCGGTTGAGTTGATTCAGAAACTGGATGTTATCGGCGGTGCTTACGGAATCGGGCGCGGAATTCACTTAGGCGAGACGATTTTGGGAATAAAGGGGCGTGTGGCTTTTGAGGCGACCGCAGCAACGTTGCTTTTGAGTGCGCATCGGGAATTGGAAAAAGCGGTTTTGACCAAGCGCCAGCAGACGGCGAAGGACATGATGGCTGCCCTTTATGGCGACTATGTACACGAAGGACTGTTTACCGAACCCGCCTGCCGCGATATTGAGGCGTTGCTTTTGAGTTCGCAAAAGCGTGTTTCGGGATCCGTAACCATGACTTTGAGAACGGGGAGCGCATTTGTTGAGGGCGTGACTTCGCCGTATTCGTTGCATGCGGCTTCGCGCGCGGTTTATGGCGAGGCGGTTGGGGAATGGACTCCGGAGGATGCTCGTGGATTTGGGCGGTTGCATGGGCTTGCGGGGATTCTCCATGCCCGAGTGGGGGCTGACTCTTGAGAGCGGTTTTGCTCGACAAAGTGGCGTCGGTTACGCTGAATTGTGGTCTTCGCCGAGATGCTCGTTTGGGGGATATTTATCCCTGCATCGAAGGCGATGTGATTGCAGTCCGGGTCCTTACGAGCAAGGCGAATTACAATGCGCTTGAGCTCGCGACAGGCAGAATGTCGACGATTAAGCAGGGCGATATTCTGGCGGGAGCGTTGGGGCATCGGAACGCTTTGCAGGGTTATGAGGGGCGGATTCCGGCGAAGCTCAAGACGGGCGACACGATCAATCTTTTGAACCTGGGCGGAGTTCTTGGGGAGTGTATTTCTTATAGTCCGCTAGTTGGGGCTCCTCACGAGTGTGAGGTGATTGGTGCAGTCTTGGACTTCCCTACGCTCGGGAGTCGCAGGGGTGTTCCAGCTAACATTGCTTCTAAAGCCCCTTCCCTGGACACTGGCCTTGACCTTAAGGGGGTGCCGGTCATTGCGGTGATTGGGACTTGCATGAATAGCGGCAAAACCGAGGCCTGCCTGACGATTGTTCAGCAACTCGTTCGTCGCGGAATGCGGGTGGCGGGGGCGAAAGCAACGGGGGTCAGTTTGCGGCGCGATGTCTTGGCGATGGAAGATGCGGGGGCGACAAAGACGCTTGTTTTTACCGATTTTGGAGTGGTGACGACGCAGCGCTCAAACGCGCCGGGACTCACTCGAACGATGCTCAATGCCCTGGCAACGGATAAGCCGGATGTCCTGATTTTGGAGCTTGGTGATGGGCTTTTGGGCAATTATGGAGTGGACGCGATTCTCAATGAAGCCGATATTCGCGGGGCAATGACGGCGGTAGTGCTCGCCGCAACTGATCCGGTCGGAGCTTGGGGCGGGCTTGAACTTCTGAAATTACGACACTCTCTCACGCCGACTTTGATCACGGGGCCGGCAACCGACAACGGCGCGGGGACGGAAGTGATTGAACGCGAAACTGGCATTCCATGCATCAACGCGCGCCACAATCCGGCCGCTCTGGCCAACGAACTCATGAAAACTCTGGAGAAAACTCTTGTCAACTAAAACTATTCCGGCTATCGTACTTGGGGCAAGCGGCTATGTCGCTTCCGAAATTATCGGGCTTCTCTTTAATCACCCTTCCTTTTGGATCGAGGCGATTGTTTCCTCGACAAATGCAGGCAAGCGACTCGACGAGGTTTTCCCTCATTTGACCGGCCCGGCAGGGGATTTGGAGTTTATTGCCCTTGAGGCTATACTTCCTCGAATCGCTTCGAATCGGCAACTCGCGGTGTTTTCGGCGATGCCGCACGGTGAGACGGCCCAGGTCGTTCGGGATTTGGTCGCTCAGTCCAAAGGTTCGTTGCAGCTGGTTGATGTTTCGGCAGATTTTCGGTTCAGCGATCCCGAGAAGTACGCACAGGTTTATGGCAAACCGCATGAGGCGGTTGATGTTTTGGAGGGCTTCTTCTGCGGGCTTCCTGACCTTGAAAAGAGCACTCCTGACAAGATGATTTCTCATCCCGGGTGTTTCACGACAGCGGCCTCTCTGGCTTTGGCCCCGTTCTATAGTTTGCATATTATTCAACCGAGCGTTTTTGTTAGTGCGGTTACGGGCAGTACTGGCGCGGGGCGTCAGCCTCGCGCGGGTACTCATCACCCTGAGAGGCAGAGTGCTCTCTGGGCTTATGATGCGCTGAAACATCGCCACAAACCCGAGATGGAGATGCTCATGGCTCGCCTCGGAGGGACGGCGGAAATTGCGTTCGTTCCTCACTCAGGCCCGTTCAGCCGCGGGATCCACGCGACCCTTTTTGCAACTTTGACGAGCCCCCTTAAGGCTGAAGACCTTGTCGAAAAGGTCAAAGAATTCTATAAAGACACCCCATTCATCAGGGTCGGAACGCGAATGCCTTCGATCAAGGAAGTTGTGGGGTCCAACCGATGCCACATCGGTATCGCCGTAAACGGCAATCAACTCGTGATTACTTCGGTGATTGACAACTTGGTGAAGGGAGCGGCGGGCGGTGCCGTCCAGTGGATGAATCGCCTCTTCGAATTGCCGCAGGATGACGGGCTCATGAACGCAGTTCCGGGTTGGGTTTGATGGAATTTCCGGTTTATTCGCGCATCCCCATCACGATTTCTCGGGGTGAAGGAATGCGAGTTTGGGATGACCATGGGGTCGAGTATCTTGACTTTTATGGTGGACATGCGGTCGCGGCTTTGGGATATGGACACCCTGGATTGACTCGGGCGATTCAAGATCAGACGGCGAAATTGCTGTTTCAGTCGAACGCGGCTCCGCTCGCAATTCGGGACGCGGCTTGCTCGGCTTTGGTCGCGGCTGCGCCAGATGGGTTGGAATCGGTCTTTCTGGTCAATTCCGGTTCGGAGGCGAATGAGAATGCAATAAGGCTTGCTTTTTTGCACACGGGACGTTCGCGAGTAGTCGCTCTGAAAGGCTCGTTTCATGGGCGAACGGCGGCGAGTGCGGCAGTGACTTGGGGGGCGGCGGAGAGTTGGTATGGATTTCCCTCTTTGCCATTTGAAGTCACTTTTGTTGATCCTGAGGATTTTTCTGCTTTAACCGAGGTTCTTTCCGATGATGTTGCCGCATTCATCTTTGAGCCGGTGCAGGGCGTAGCGGGGGCGGTCGCGATTTCGGCGGAGTTTGCCCAGTTGGCGCGGAAAATTTGCACAGAGCGGGGGATTGTCATGATCGCGGACGAGGTTCAGACGGGAATTGGGCGGACCGGGACGATGTTCGCGGTGGAGCAGTTGGGGGTAATTCCAGACTTGATGACGCTTGCCAAGGGGCTCGGCGGTGGGTTCCCTGTTGGGGCTGTTCTTGGTCAAGCGGCGTTCATCGCGAAGACAAAAATTGGAACGTTAGGCACCACTTTCGGCGGCGGTCCAGTCGCTTGCGCCGCTATCAGTGCCGTACTCGATGCGGTGTCTTCGCCGGACTTCCTTGAGAATGTTCGGGTAATGAGTACGGCTGTGACCGCAGAAATCCGGAGTTCCGGAATCTCGTGTGTGAGCGGAAAGGGTTTGTTGCTCGGACTGCATTTTGGCAAGCCGGTGGCGGAAATTCGTTCTCAGCTACTCGCTCACGGAATCATTTCGGGTGACGCTAAGAATCCTAACATCGTGCGACTCCTCCCTCCCTTAATTTTAGGACCAGCGGAAATTGAAACTTTCGGTAAGGCACTTGGCGAGGTCTTAAAATGATGGACTTTCTATCTCTTTCTAACTTCTCGTCTGCGGAAATCCAGGCGCTTTTGAAACTGGCGCAGGAACTCGAAAAGAACCCGGTGAACGACGCGCTTTATCGAAAAGTCATCGGGCTCGTGTTCATGAATCCTTCGTTGAGGACGCTTGCGTCTTTCCAGGCCGGAATCGGGCAGATGGGCGGGACGGCGGTCGTGATTCAACCTGGCGCAGGGTCTTGGCAACTGGAACATCGCGATGGAATCCGGATGGATGGGGATGCACAGGAACACACCCGCGAAGCGATTCCGGTGCTGGCTTCCTATTGCGATATCCTTGGAATTCGCTCTTTCGCGGGCCAGAAGGACCTTGAAGTCGATCTTGCCGATGGTCTAATGGCGCAGTTTGCGGACCTTTCGCCTAAGCCGCTCATTAACATGGAGTCCGCCAGTGACCATCCTTGCCAGGCCTTGGCGGATTGGAAGACACTGGATGACTTGTATATTCCGGACGACGGAAACTTTGTCCTGAGTTGGGCGTGGCATCCCAAGCCTTTGCCGTACGCGGTCCCCAATGCCGCGCTGATGATGGCTGCGCAAAGAGGAATGAATATCACGGTTTTGCGACCAGAAGGTTATGATTTGCCGCAGACAATGATTGATAGAGCCAATGCTTTA
>JAIOPU010000212.1 GCA_021413725.1 Armatimonadota bacterium
CTGGCTTCTGCTGACGCGACATCGAAATACCCTCCTTGCTGGGACCGTTGGAATCTACCCCCCTTTTGCCGACACACTTTCAGCAGACCATATTTCCCACCTACTTTCGAGAAGCCTGCCCGTTCATCGGCGTCTAATCCCGCCGCCGCTTGACGAGGTCTGTTGCCAGGTCCCCGACGAGTTCGTCCCACTCGCCATGGCGATGCTTGACGCGAGGAGCGTCGTCCAAGTTTGTACGACGATCGTTCTCGTTGACAATCGCCAGCATGGCAGCGATGTTCGCAGTATTGCTGACCGATTGAGGAGCCTCTGGAACGGGTAATAACGGCAAAGTCGCCGACGCCGATGGAGCGAACAAGGTTGCCGGTGAGAAAACCACAGACTCCGCGGCTTCCCCTTCTCCGCCGGGAGGAGGCAGGGTGTTCAGGTAGTTGACGATTAACAGCACGTCATTGGGAGTAATGGAATTATCGCCGTTGGTGTCGGGATAGATCGTCGGACCGACATAAGAGGCCATGATCACGGAGGCAGGTCCGCTTCCAATGTCATTCAGGATGTTAATCACCTTGAGAGCATCCAGCGCGAAAACTCCGCCGCTGCCATCAACGTCCAGAACATTTCGCTGGTTCTGATAGGGCAATTCGTTGTCTCCGACAACGATGTTCCCGACGCCGTTACTGAAGCCGGCAGCCGAACCGGTGATGATAACGTTTTGCGGCCCATCGGGGAGAGCGTCGTCAACTGAGTTAATCGTAAACACGAATGTGTTGGAGCCGCCAGGAATTGTCACGGTCGCGGGGAGAGTGGCCTCGGTTGTGTCGCTACTGAGAAGATTGACCACCTGCGGAAGCGAGTTATCAATAACCGTGCGAGTAACTGTAGCACTGATGGAACCGCCGTTCTCCATCATGAAGTTATTGACAAAGGTAATCGCCAGGACGTCGAGTTCGTCATCGATTACGGTGAGGTTGGCAGTGGTAGAGGCCACGCCCGCAGCGGAGGCGGTGACGACAACCGCCTGGTTGAAGTCGCGAATGGCATCATTCACGGCGGTGACGACGAAAGTGACACTGTTTTGCCCCGCCGGGATGGTCACTGTCGCGGGAACAGTCGCCTCGGTCGTGTCGTTGCTGGAAAGGTTCACGACCAGTGGAGATAGATTGTCACCGACAAAACGAGTGACGGTGCCTGTGGCAGTCCCGCCGTTCTCGGATATCGACCCGGGCACGATGCCCACCGAGATAGTATCAATCTCGTTGTCCGTCACATCCACGGTAGCAGTGCCGTTACTCATGCCGGCCGCGGAGGCGGTGATGACGGGATGCTGCGTGGCATCTCGAATGACGTCATCCACCGCGGTGATCGAGAACGTGGCGCTGTTCTGGTTTGCTGGAATCGTCACGGTGGCGGGAACAGTCGCTTCGGTCGTGTCGCCGCTGGACAAGTTGACGACCAAGGGGAGGCTTTTATCCAGCACAAAGCGAGTCACGGTGCCCGTCGCCGAGCCGCCATTTTCCGGCATTGTGGAAGGAAGAATGGAGACCGTGAAGTAGTTGATCTCGTCGTCCAGCACGGTCAAACTCGTTGAGGCGCCAATCTGTCCAGGAGCAAGGGCCGTGAGGGTCACGTTTTGGGCGAAGTCTCCCAGCGTGTCGTCGATAGCCGCGATATTGAAGGCTGCGGTGGCCTGGAAGGCGGGAATGGTAACTGTTTGCGGGACGACAGCTTCGGTTTCGTCGCTGGAGGAGAGCGTGACAACGAGCGAGACGCTGATATCCGCCAGGCTGGGACGGGTAATGGTAGCGGCACTCGCGGTTGGCCCCGCCGCTTCGGAAAAAGTGGTGGGGGTGACATCCAGTGTCAATCCGTCGGCACGATTCAGATTGCCGAATGCCACAAATGCCTGCGTATTGCCGACTACGAAGGACGTGGGAAGATCGTGTCCCGGGTCGTTCATCACGACCACCGATCCGGTCGCGCCAGCCGCGATGAGTTGGCCTTCCGGGGAAATGTCCAGATCGTTGAGATTGGTCCCGCCCGTGGAAAGGGTGCGGAGGAGTGTGCCATTCGCGGCGAATTCGTAAATCAGATTGTCGCCATTGACCGCGAAGAAATGCCCCTGCGCGTTCACGGCAATTGCCAGGGGGAGTTGCGGAATGGCGAGGGTAACCGTCCGGACGAAAGCCAGATTGGCGGGGTCATAGACCTGCACGTTGTAGGGAGGCGCTGGGACCGCCGGAAGCACGGTCGGCGTAAACTCGAAGGCGTAGATCAGGCCGTCCTGCCCGGCGGCGACGTCAATGAAGTCTTTCGTTGTGGCGAAACGGGTAAAGGTATTATCCGTGATGTTGTAGCGGATCAGTCCTTGCTGCAGGTCGGCACCGGTGCCGGTCGCCATATCCGTGGCATAAACGTAGTTCCCCAGGGACGCGATGCCGCCGAAGGAGGAGACGTTCGCGGTGCTCCAGCCGGCAGTGGTGTGGCTGGTGTAGGTGCCGCGGCGCGGGTCCAGCGTGGAAATAATGGGATCATTGGTGCCGTTATAGAACTCGACATTGCGGGCCGCATCAACCACCAAATCCCGCACCGGCTCGTCCCCGCCCGCGCCGACCGGAACGGAAATATCGCTGAGCTGCGCTCCGGCGGGAGAAAATACCTTCAGGCGCGAGTTGTGCAGCGAGGGGACGGTGCTAACCAAAATGTTGCGGTAGGAATCGGCGTCGCTGACAACTCCCACCGAGGAATTCAGGCTCTGATAGCCGGTCGCCGCAGCGGAAATCACGACAGGGCGAGTGCCGTCGTAAATGGCATCATCGACCGCTGTGATCGTGAAGGAAACGGAGGCCTGATTGGCCGGAATGGTGACAGTGGCGGGGACCGTAGCTTCGCTGGTGTCGGAACTGCTGAGCGTGACGACCAGCGGGGAAGCGATATTGGTATTGGAGCGGGTCACCGTGGCAGATGTGCTGCCGCCGTTTTCAGCGATTGTGGCTGAGCTAATGGTGACGGCGAGAGTTTCGTTGTCGTTGACAATAATGAATTCGGAGTCTCCCACGGGAGCTGGGCCGGTGCTTTGGGCGATAATCTGAATGTTGCTGGTTAGGTCGAACACAGTGTTGTCGATAGCATTGATGGGAAAAGTGACCGACGCCTGGCCAGCGGGAATCAGCACCGTGACCGGAACGCCGACACGTGAAGGATCGCCAGAAAACAAATTGACATACATGTCCTGAGACAGATCAGGACCAGTGCGCGTCAAAATGCCAGTCAAAGCATTAAGGCCCTGATCTTCCGACATAACGCCGCCAGGTACATCCAGCCGCAAGGTAGTCGGGATTGTTTCCTGGCCAAAATTGATCCCTCCAAGGACAGTATCTTCCGGGAGGACAACATCGTTATTACCGGGTAAGGCGATGTCGAAGATCCGTAGGCCGCTAGGGGTGCCTAGCACCAGGGTTCGGCCGTCGGGAGAAATAGTAGCTTGCTTTAAGGGAGCGGTCGCCAGGTCCTCTCCCACGGTGACTCGGAACACTTCCTGGCCACTCGGTCCGAAATAGCCAATCAAGACGTCGGGACCGCCATCGGCAGCGTAAAGCAGCGGAAGGTTGGGGCTGAACGCGATGCCCGCGTTAAATGTGTTGGAAAAAATCTGGTTGGCGGTATAAGAATTGTCAAAAGTCGAAGGACCAAACTGATTGCTCGCAAAAATCGGTTGGCCGGCGAAGTTGCCTCCAGCTGCCGTTTGCGTTCCCGCGACAGTTCCCATGGTGGAAGGACCGTCAATAAACGTGTCGGAGACGTTGTCGTACCGGAAGATGCTTCCGGCAGCGTTTCCTTCTTGAAACAGGATATTTCCGGCCCCAGTCATCCGAGTATTTGCCGCAATAGTCCCCGCCGCGCCGCTGCCGACAGGGACCGTCCGCAGACTATGGACATAGACGTCCGAACTCTGATCGAACTGGTGAAGCGGATTGGTGCCAGCGCCGCTGCGGCCCGTAGTTACAAAGAATCTACTCCCATTGGCAACGGCCACATCCACGGGGCCCGTTTCCGCGCCCGGGGTGTCGAAGGAGAGCGTCGTGATGGAGCCAAGTACGGAATTCACCAGGTAGACAAAACTCTTG
>JAIOPU010000213.1 GCA_021413725.1 Armatimonadota bacterium
ATCAAACTTAAAGACAACCCCGCGACCATTTTTCGGACCAGTTCCTTCTCCTCTTCGTGCCGCGAACCTCCAACCCGTGAACGCCCTCGCCGACTCTTGGATGTCCTTCTCAGTGTAGTTTCCAACTCCAAGCGTAAACAACTCCATAATCTCCCGAGCAAAATTTTCGTTCGGCTTCCCCTTCACATTGTCTTGATTATCCAGCCAGAAGAGCATGGCCGGATCTTTGGAAACTTCGAGCAAAAGGTCCTCGAATCGTCCCATCCCCATGTTCCGGAAAATCGAATTCTGGTTGACCATCATGTAGGCTCCCGAGACCTTGGCCGCACTCGTCGCAAAATGGTTATGCCAGTACAGGGTCATTTTTTCTTCCAGCGGTCTCTTAGTATTTGCCATCCGAAGCAACCACCAGATTTGAACTGTTCGCGGCTGAACATTATTCTTGATCCCGATTTCCGAAACGTCCAGCGTAAAATCGTCGGTTACCGCCGCGTAGTTAAGAAGTAGCTCAATCGCGCCTTGGAGGCCATTTTTGCCGTAGTAGTCCAGTTCCATCTCACTCGCACCGAACGCGAATCGGCGCAGAAGGTGAGCAATCTTCTCTTTTTCGGTCAATCCCATGCGTATAGGGACGGATCGCGTGCCCCTAAGTTCACCGAATGTGCACGAAATTGATGTTCCTCCGCGCTCCGGGGTGAGGACCAGGAAATTGGGAAGTTCAATTTTTCGGCGGAGAGTTTTGGCGCGAGTTGATGTTCTTGTCAACTACGCGGCGAAAAAAGAGGCTGCCTCGAATGAGACAGCCTCAGAATTTTTTCCGAACTGATTAAACTTCGGGCGCGTCGGTTGACTTGTAGACAGCCTCGCTCACGAACTTAAACAATTTGCTGCCTTCGTAAACAGCGGTCAATGCGTAGCGGGTTTGCTCGCCGGTCTTGGTCTTGCGAACCATTTTGGTTCGTCGGACATCTGTTTCTGGCACGTCAACGTGCTCTCGAGTCTTGAGGTTGTAAAACTTCATATTCAAAATCCCTCCATTGTCTGTTTTGCGGTTTCCCGCTGTCCCCGTGTTGATCTTACATCGCTAGGTTCAAATGAACCTGACGTATTACCAACGCGTTTCGATTCGAGTTTGACTTGGTTTGAGTCTGATGTCAAGGGGTAAAGGCGTTTTTCTCGCTTTTTCATTGATAAAATTAAATAATGTGCCCATAAATAACAAAATTTTGCTTTAGCTATTGCGAACAATGATTAGGGTATTATCGGTGGCGTTAGGACAAAACAAACTATGAACGTTCAGCAGTACGAACAAAACGGCGTCGAAACGCTTAGAGCCAAGGGTCTTAGAATCACCATGCCCAGGATTCAGGTGCTACGAATTCTCGGTGAAACCGATCGTCCCTTGACCGCGCACGCGATTCACCAAAAGATCATGGCGAAAGGCGATCGAATTGACCTTGTCAGCGTCTATCGCATTCTCGCGACCCTCGCCGAGTTGCACTTGGTTCACCATATCGGCGTGGTGGATGGCTATGTCGCATGCACCATGGAAGAAAGCCACACCTCCGAAGCCGAGCACTTTGTATGTACGGATTGCGGGAAGGTTCGAGAAATCGCCATGCCGGTAGAGGCCCTAGAAGCCACGACAAAGCACCTTGCGTCGCTCGGATTAACGCCTAGTTTGGTAAAGTTCGAAATCCTGGGCAAGTGCAACGCCTGCACCGCCTAGTTTGTGTTGGATCGACTGCGAAGGACTCTTAGAATTTAGCCGGGGTGTCGAAAACCCCCGGTGAGAATCTCGTCTATATTCCAGAGGAATGCATCGTGGTTACAACTTCAAACGGAATCCGTCGAAACCGACCGCAATTCCGTGCTTCCCAAGTTCGGCCTCAAGCTCATAATGGGTCGCATTGCCCAGGTGACTATGGTGGGTGGTGACCACGGGGGCATCTGAACTCAGCACTCCCAAATCCCGTAACCGGGAGACCGTAGAAACGCATTGTGCAATGTCCATGTGGCCGAAGTAGTCCGACTTCACAAACCCGTCCGTACACTCGATCACGAGCGCATCAAGTTTGACGCCTGCCAGAAACTCCCAGGTGTGTTCGCGCCACACCCCAGTGTCCGTCGCATACAAAATCTTAACCAGCCCGTCAGAAATGATTAAATTCTGGGAGTCTTCCTCGATCATATGGTAGGAAGAAATTGGCGTGATCTCATAAGCACCGGCACGGTAAGTTTGGAAACTCCGCGTCTCAACATTTTCAATCGGCCAATCAGGGTACCGGTCCGAAATTTTCGCTACAATGGCGGCATTGCCGAGAATCGCGTACGGACAAAACTCGTTCGTCGTGAATGGGATCATTGAGTACTGCAATTCGCTCACGGCAAAATGGTCTTCGTGGCTGTGGGTAAAAACCACCGTTTCCCACGCGCGCGGGTCGAGGCGATGCTGAATACACTGAGCGAGTGTGTCCGGCCCGAAGTCGATTTTCAACTTGCCGTCGATAAGGGCGCTCGCGCGGGTGCGAACGTCTTTGCCGCCGCATTCCATCGCATGACGCGAAACCCGGCTATCCCCGTACAGTGCGGGAATGCCATCGGAAGCGCCGGTGCCCATCAGCAAGATTTCCATCTACCCTTTATTGAAGCCTAGTTTCCATAAATTCGGTTCAGGCAAAGTCATTTAGGGACCAAAGTACTAGTCCACTGAGGATTTTCGGGTAGTAAAACGTGCTCTTTTGGGGCATCTTGTCTCCGCCGAGGGCGATCACCTGCATATCGTCCACCGTGGGCGGGTTCATCAGGAAGGTAGCGGAGGAACCATTTTCCACCGCCGCAATCGCCTCGTCGGGGTCGCGGGTGTAGTCGAAGAACTCGACGCCGGATAGCCCGAGAAGTTCGGTGAAGATCAGGTCGTGCAATACCGTGACGTCTAACCTTGCGAGTCGTCCGCCTGATGTTGCTCGGTCGGCGCTGGGCTGCTTTGTTTTGATGATGTAGCCTAGCCCACCAGGGAGGGCGAGACCGAAAACGCTGTCTTGCAGGTTCCCTGCTTCTTTCTCCAGTTCGTTGGAGAGGTCTGTGTTCGCGGTCGGAATCAATTCAAATTTCGTGCGGAGTTTGTCGAGCATCTCCTCTTGGGTCATGTTCAACTTTTTGATCATCCGGTGCGTGGGCAAAAGCACCAGTCCGGGATCGCTGATGCTACTGAGGGCGATCATCATAAAATCTTCCGCGATTATCGAGTCTGTGTCGGGTTGTGCCTGGCGGAATGTCAGCGCTGTTTCGTACCGATGGTGTCCGTCGGCAATCCAAATTTTCTTCTTCTCAACAATTTTTTCCAGAGTTGCCGTTGCTTCGGAATCGTCGATGAGGTCCACGATGTGGCGAACGCCGTCATCCGTGGTGACATCGGCGACTTGGGCTCCGGTAGAGTGAGCCATTGCCTCATAGAACGCCTTATCCTCATCCTCCATTAGCCCATAAATACACTCCAGGTGAGAGCGGGTGGCTTCCAAGATTCTCAGGCGGTCTTCCTTGTGCTTCGGAAAAGTCTGCTCATGGGGAAGGACAACGTTCTTTTCGTAAGGCTCGACTTTTAGCGTCACGATCAAACTCAATCGCTCAAAAGGTGTAGTGCTTCCTGGGATAGTAAACGTTTGGCGATATCGATAAAACGCGGGTTTGGCTTCCTTCACAAGTACTCCGTCACGCTTCATTGCTTCGAGACGGGCGGACGATCGGGCGTACTTAATGTACTTACTTCGGTCGTCTTTGTTCTGCTCAGGCAAAGTTAAGGCAACGATGTTGTTCTCATTTTTCGCAGCAAGTGCGTCGCGCTGAGCCTGGCTGAGGACGTCGTAGGGCGGTGCGACAAGGTCGTCGAGGGCACCGGCTTGCGCACTGTATCGCAGTCCGAGAAAAGGTCGAATCGTGGCCATGCCCCAGAGTGTACCAAGGCGGAATCAAACCAGATAAACTGAACCCCAGTGAAGACCAAATCTGCCTTTTTTGACTACCTCGAGGAGACTAGCCTTCAGGTGAGCGAGTTTCTCAGGGCAGAGTTCGAATCCGTGACCATCGGCTCGCCCGATCTGCGTTCGTATTTCTGGGCGTATTTTGATCGCGGTGGTAAGCGGTTACGTCCTGCGGTTGTTCGCGCATGCGCCGGTGCCGTGGGCGCAGATCCCGATGCCGTAATGCCCGCCGCAGCGGCGGTTGAGGTCTTTCACACTTGGACTTTGGTCCACGATGATGTCATTGACGGAGACTCGGTTCGGCGCGGCTTACCCACTGTTCATGAACTTGCTTCTACATATTCTGTCTCGACTTTTGGGGCATCTTCTCGCGATGCCGCGGATTTTGGGCGAAATTCCGCGATTCTGACCGGAGACGCCCAGCACGGCTGGGCGGTTGTTTTGCTCGCCAAGCTTTTGGAAACGGCTCCGCAGATTGACCCTCGGGTTGTGGTTTCGCTGATTCGCCGCTTGGAGTCCGACGTGGTCTGGAAACTCCTCGATGGCGAGCACCGAGACGTGATGTATGGGATGTTCAGCGACCGCACGGTCACGGAGAGTGAAGTGATAGAGATGCTTTGGCTCAAGACCGGTGTTCTCTATGAGTTCTCCGCTCTCATGGGGGCGAGTTTGGGGCTGAACACGACTGACGTTAAGCACCCGCAGGTGGCGGCCCTAGCGGCGTTCGCGTCGCAGTGCGGGACGGCATTTCAGTTGCAGGATGACATTTTGGGAATTCTCGGCGAACCGGCGGAGACCGGTAAACCGCGCGGGAATGATATTCGCGAAGGGAAGAAGACGACGATTGTACTTCATGCGTTATCCGTTGCATCGGATTCTCAGAGAGCTCAGATTGAAGCTGTTCTTGGGAATCGAAGTGCTAGTTCTGCTGATGTGGATGGCATTTCACAACTCTTTGTTGACCTCGGCAGTGTGGGGCGGACCGATGCGATGGCGAAACGGATGGTCGCCGAAGCGTCGCCTTTGCTCGACGTGATCGAGGAGTCACGCTACAAGCAACTACTTTTGGACTGGGCGGCGTTTCTCGTAGATCGGTCGTTCTAAAAGCGTCCGGAGAGCGAACCCACTGGGTTGAGACAGGTATTTTTACTGTAATTTCTTAAATTTATCGAATTTCAAGAGGTTTCTTGATATACTTAAATTGCTATGCGATACAAATTAATTGCTTTGGTTTTAGGTCTATCGGTTTCTTCTGCGTATGCAACTGTGATCAACTTTGAAGAGTTCGCTGCGGATAACGACAACGGAGGAATGCCTGCCGCGCGCTACTCCAGCCTCGGAATCACCTTTGTTGCAACTGACAATGGGAAAACTTGGGGAGGTCTGGGTGCCGGAGACCCCGGCAGTTGGAGCATTGCGGGAACAAACGGAGATACGTTTGCTGGCTTCAATGGAAACTCCTACGGTCTCACAACGTTATTTAGTACCAGTGTCTCAGGCTTTAACCTCGATGTTTCGAGATCCAACGGCTCGAGCGATAGCGACACTTTCACGCTCGAGGGTTGGCTTGGCGGAGTCATGGTCGAAACACACACGGTCAATCTAAACTCGATCAATCAGTGGCAGACCGTTTCCCTAAGTTCCGCCGTTGACAAGACTGTGTGGAGTGGAGCCGGAAACAACTTCCATCCGTACGGAATCGACAATGTCGTTTGGACTGCGGTGCCCGAGCCGGGTTCATTGCTCGCACTTGGCTTCGGCGCAACCTACCTGTTGAGACGACGCAAAGGTTAACTCAACAAGCCTTACTGAAAAAGCGTTTTCTCGTGATCATGCAAGAGAAAGCGCTTTTTTGTTGTGGCTATCCAGCTTTCTTTTTCCCAGGCGTAGGCACCTCTATGACGGGCGGGATTGTCATGAGGTCGGGCGAATACTTTGAACTGGGTTTATGGGTAAGTTCCGACAGGCGGGCGAGGAAGTATCCCACTGCGTCACCAAACTGGGTGATGGAAATCTCTTGCTTACTGTCGGTGAGTAGCGGCCCTACGGGTGCCAGAAAACCCCATTTGACGAGCGTGTCACCCTGTGACTTTGCACTTGCGTTCAAAAGCTGAAACTTCTTGGGATCAGATTTTGCCAAGCGAGGCATGAACTTAAAGCCTGACTTAGCCTTCGTGAACAGAAAGTAAAACGAGTCAATGATCTCCGACCGAGTCACTGATTTCTCTTGCGAGCCGGAAATCACCGGCTTTTCGTTACTGGCCCCCTTGTAGAGATCATGCAGAATATCGTCCATCCGCGAAACAATTAGTTGCGCTTCGATACGAGTCACCGGCTTGGCAGGTTGCGCCTGCAATAACCCAGGAACCAACGCCAACAACAAAGACAATCGCGAGGTCATATGGTGTTTACGGCTCCCGAGGCGCGAATTGCGTCCAATTCTTCAAGGGCACGCCCCGTTCCGATCGCGACGCAGTCTAGGGCGTTCTCGGCAATGTGAACCGGGATTTGCGTGACATTGTTCAGCAGTTTGTCAAGACCGCGAAGAAGGGCTCCGCCGCCGGTCAGATAAATCCCCCTTTCGATGATGTCGCTTGCCAGTTCGGGAGGAGTGTTTTCCAACACTGAGCAAAGTTTTTCGGCGACTTGACGAACGGGGTCGCTCAAAGCTTCGCGGATTTCTTCGCTCGTGATTTCGACGGTCTTCGGCAATCCGGCGATAAGGTCTCGCCCTCTGATTTCAATTCTCAGCTCTTGCCCGAGAGGATACGCGGAGCCGATCTTGATTTTGATATCCTCGGCGGTCGGCTCGCCGATCATGAGGTTGTAAGTTGACCGAATATGGCGAATGATCGCCTCATCCATTTTGTTGCCCGCGACTCGCAGACTCTGCGAAAGAACGATTCCTCCGAGGCTAATGACCGCTATGTCAGTGGTACCACCGCCAATATCCACAACCATGTTTCCGCCCGGTGAGGCAATGGGGAGGCCAGCTCCGATTGCGGCGGCCATCGGCTCTTCAATCGTCATGGCTTCGCCCGCGCCAGCTTGCTTGGTGGCCATAATCACGGCGCGCCGCTCAACATTTGTAACCCCGCTAGGCACGCAGATCAGCACCTTGGGCTTAAAAACTCTTCGGACACCGCAGACCTTATTGAGCAGATATTCCAGCATTTTTAAGGTGGTGGAATAGTCGGCGATCACCCCGTCACGAAGAGGACGAATCGCAGTGATGTTTCCGGGTGTTCGACCAAGCATCTCACGCGCCTCGTTTCCGACCGCCAAAACGCGACCGTTACGGGTGTTTATGGCGACAACGGTAGGTTCATTGAGTACAACTCCCTTGCCCCGGCGGTACACAAGAATGTTTGCCGTGCCTAAGTCAATACCAATTTCGGGAGCTAATCTCAAGATGAATCTATTGTGACTCAAACTGAAGCCGAACGCTCAACTATGGGCGTTCGGCTACGGGCAGTCGATTTGTCTGCTCCCGGCGTTGTCGTGAATTGGAATGCAATCACATTCACTACTTCTGCCGGGCGAATTTTTCGTCCGTCAAAGTCTTGAGAAACGCGACAAGGGCTTTTTTATCTGCAGTCGAAAGCTTCAAACCCGCGTCTGGGTGCTTGGCGATATTGGGGTCGAGGGTATCGCTCCGGTGAACTCCTGAATTGTAGTGTTCCACAACTTCCTCGAGGGTCTTGAAGCGGCCGTCATGCATGTAGGGAGCGGTCAAAGCGACGTTGCGCAAAGACGGAGTTTTGAATTTGTTTGCGTCGTAGTATTCGCCTGTGACACGCTCTCGTCCGGC
>JAIOPU010000214.1 GCA_021413725.1 Armatimonadota bacterium
ACCTCGCCGAAGGGGTTGAGTTCTTTCATCGGCGGAGGCGTGTTGAGGACTTCGAACTTGAGCCTCTTACCCGGTTCGAGGGCAACGATCCGCTCGTTCATGGTCCCAGTGGTAAGGACGCATTCGCGCCCGGCACCGACGAAACGACCGGCAGAATGAGTCGCGGCCGGGTGAGCGACTCCGGCGCGGAAGAGGATGTGCGCGGGCGGAGCGATTGATGGCAGCTCAAATAGTAAAGGCCAAATCTTCTCGGGCCCGGCATCGATGTCCAAAACTGTGGTCTCGGTACGAGTTTCGGCGGCGGGGGTCTGGCGGGCGTTGACCGCCATGCCAAGAAGGAGCAGAGGGGCGAGGGTCACCATCATGTAAGTTCGCTTTGCGGCCATGATTTCGGAGCCGAGGTAGTAACCGAAGGCATGAAGGGGAATCACGAGGGGCGCAGCGAGCACAGCACAGATGACTCCTTCACGAACACTGATGAGCGTAATCGCAACCGCCAACGCATAAGAGAGTAAAGCGATGACCCAGCACATTACGGTGTTGTGGTCTCGCTTCCAATTGGTCGCAATCCCCGCCGCCAAGCCTGCACAGCCGGGAACGAACGTGAAAAGCCATACTCCGTAAGTGCCATCCCTCGGTGTTAAGGAGGCTAACCAAAGGTTGATCGCGCCCCCGACGATTAACGACGCGAGAACTCCGAAACACATCGGCCAATAATTCAGCTCGCTCTCAGAGATGTAGTCGTCGCTCACATTTGGGAGCATACACCTTTGGAGTTTGCATGCGTGTTTTGCAGAGAGAGGTTATCATAAGTGCAATGGAGGAGAGTTTGGAAATTATCTTGGAGTCGGACTTGCCTCCGATTGGGGTTTGGGTTGAGTTCGAAACAGGACCAATGCTGGGCGAATCGATTACGTTCAACGCTGACGGAACTGGTGCACACGACTGCTTCAGCCAGGAAATTGGTAAGTTCAATTGGACCCCATTGAAAACAGGTTGGCTTGAAATGACATACACGTACGATGCTGAGCAGCCCAATTTGGAACCGGGCCCGTGCGAAGAAGAGTACACCTATGTCATTTTCGGAGGAGCTGCCCCGAAACCTGGTATCAAGTGCGGATGGCAACCGTTTCAGGCCACGGCGATGTCGCTGAGCTTGGACCTCCAGAACCTTTTTGCCGCGAATTGGCCGAAGGAAATCACAAAAGATGATAAATGGTGCCATCGCAACATTGCGATTGACAGCGGAAAGTTCTATGAACCAAAGGGCCATTTCGAGCGCGCGCGCGATGGCTGGGATATTTGGCTGAGGCGGCCGTTAATGCCACGGGTTTATAAAAAGAGTCGTATTCAGTCGCCTCGGGAAATCAGAATTCGCCAGGAATTAGTTGGGTGTTCTGTGGTGGGCTGTGCTTTGGCGGCAATGGTTGTGTGCGGGATTTTCAGTTACCTGGCTCTTGCCGGACGCATTATGAACGAACGACTGATTGATCAAATTTACGGCAAAGGTGCAGCCATCCTATTCTTCCTGTTTCTAGCGTTCCTCCTTTGGGTGAGTGTAGTTGTCCGATCCGTTAAGAAAAGATAACTAGGTTTTTCGACGACCGCTCGCACAATCAACTAATCCTCTCAACCCATTCCTTTACCTCTCCACGCGCTCCTTATTCTATTGAGCGATTCTTTCTCATCTCCGCCGCGACTGCGGCGGACTCGCCGCCTCGCTCGGTGAGCTTGGCGATGATATTCTCAAAACTCGCTTCATCCCGGTTCTGACTCAGCTTAAAAGTCGCCATCAAAGACGAAACTCTGATCTCAAAAGCCTGAATCGCGGGGACGAGCCGGGCGACATACTCGGGAGGCAGGTCCTCGAAGTTCGCACCCGAATCAGGATCGTCCTCGAACTGGTTCGTGATCCTACGCAGCACCTCGATCAGGGCATTAGTGTCCGTAAAGCGCAGCGTGCCACGAGCTTGGACGGCCATGTAATTCCAAGTTCCGCCGCTCGCCTTGTCCGAATACCAGCTCGCCTTGACGGAACAGTTGGGACCGGTGAAGACTACGAGGACTTCGGGGTTTGCGGTGAAGCCTTTCCAGTGATCGGTCTGCCGCATGACGTGGCCCTTCAGGATCAAATTGCCATCAAGTTCGTCGATCAGAACGGGAACCTGAGTCGCGACCGGGTTTCCGTCGGGGCCAGCGCCGGTGATGAGGGCGAAGGGGTGAGCGCGCATGAAGGCTTTGATGACTTCTGGATCGGATTCGCGGAACTCGGGAAGGTTGTACATGGACTCGGGAAAAGTCTACCAGGGGTTGACACGGTTTCCAAACAGAGCCATACTTAGGCACATGCCTAATGAAGCAATTGCCCTGGATTCCATCTTCCACGCTCTCGCAAACCCCACGCGCCGTGAGGTTTTGGGACGGCTTGGGCGAGGTCCGGTGGCAATGACAGAGCTTTCGAAGGCATTTCAAATGGCACTGCCCTCATTTCTCCAGCACCTTCAGGTCTTGGAGAAATGCGGCTTGGTGCGCTCGCGAAAAACGGGCAGGGTTCGAGTGTATGAGCTAGAACCTGCGCCCATGAAGGCCGCCGAGCATTGGCTTGAAGCGCAAAGAACGCAATGGGAAACGCGCTTCGACCAACTGGACGCATTCTTAATCTCACAGAAGGAAAAACAAAATGAAAATTAACCCTGAACTTGATCTTGTCTTAGACCGTGTCGTCGATGTTCCCTGCGAACTCGTTTGGAAAGCTTGGACAACGCCCGAACAGATAGTGCAATGGTTCACGCCCGCGCCCTGGAAAACCGTGGAGTGCGACATTGATCTTGTTCCTGGGGGCGCCTTCCGCACCGTCATGGAATCTCCCGAAGGGCAGCGCATGGAAGAAGGCGAGAGCTGCTATCTCAAAGTGGAAGCCCCTCATACATTGGTCTGGACGAGTGTCCTTGGGCCAGGATTTCGCCCCCAGGAAATCGCACCTTCAGAAGATTGCTCCTTCGGATTCACCGCCTGTTTGACTTTTACGCCCGAAGGTTCAGGAACTCGATACGTTGCCCATGTGATGCACGCCGATGCTGCGGGTAAAAAGCAACATGAGGAGATGGGTTTCCACGACGGCTGGGGAACTTGTTTGGATCAATTGGTTGCGATGATAAAGTCCGAAACGATTAACCGATAACCGCGCGAACTTCCTCTCGTCCCTTCTTGTTCACTCGCCAAATGTACGCATCTAAGACATAGTGCGTGACCTGCGGCATGGTGAGCAAGGGGACGAGGATCATGAGGGCGGTGTTAGAGACGCTTAAGGTGTAAGACCCAAAGATATTCGCGTGCTCGCGATAGACCAACCAATCCCACACCCCCTCTTCGAAGTAAGCAATACCTACAAGGGCAGCGATGTAGATGGGTACGTATTTGATTTGGAAGAACTTGAGGAACTTGTTCTGTGCATGGGATTGATTGGTTCGCTTCCGATATTGGTAAATCCAGATCAGCGCCATGTAAGGCACGCCGTGCGAGACGATGTTAATGAGCGTGAACGTGAGGTCACCGTTGAAGAGGATGATTCCCGTCGCCCACGCCGAAGCAGTCGCGACGAGAAGGAGAGTTTTGCCCAGATTCAGCTTCCCCGTCACGTGCCAACGGTTGAGCTCCTTGACCATAAACGCAGTCAGCGAAAGAATGTATACGGCTCGAAACACGTACTCCGGCCAGACCACCGGAATGTGCAAGACTTCGAAGTTACTAAACCATTGGAAGTTGCGAGGATAAGTGTGCCAGTACACTAGCGGATAAACCGTCGCGATATAGATTGCGACTTGGTCAATGCGATAACTTAAATCCCCCACAGGCTCACCGCGCCGGTAGAGCATGAGGAAACCGTACTGCTGCCGTACAAAGTGATAGATCGCAAAGTACGCGACAATCGACCAAAACACCACGGGACCCCATAGCGCAAAGACGGCAATTCCCGCTAACCAACACACTGCCGGAACCACCAGATAGAGTTTCCGGCGACGCTGGAATTCCTCCTTATCAAAGTAGGTTCGAAAAAGCGAACTGTAAACGTGTGCAACGTCAATCCCCAGAACTAACAAAATCCAAAGCCAAGCAGGCGTATCGCCTATTGCGGCAATACGATCCCCCCAAAGGAGAACCACCGCCGTGATTGCCACCGGCGGGCCGATGATCGCGGCGAGATCAAATTTGGGGGAGTAAATCCAGGGAGTTTCGACGCGCATCTAGACGACGGGCAAGTAAAGCTCGGTGATTAGTTCGCTAGGCGCAACTTCCTCGGGATCGTTGACATACACCTCGAAGGCGGGATTGTCGCTAATCGTGCGGCGAAGAGTGCCTTCGGCATAACTCGTCAGCTCCGTCCAAACCGGCTCCAGAGCCTCGTACGGCCCGACAAAACGCATCGTGACATAGTCGCCACCCGCAATCTTAGCCTCCTCAAGCGGAAGACCATCGCTCTCCGTCACCATAAATCCGCTCGGAACCTCCACACAAGCCGCTGAACGGAGCTGCGCGGCGGGAGTGAAGTCGGGGTTATCGTAATAGATTCCAATCGTGCGCATTCCGGGGACATTATGTGCCTCAACCCACGCCCACAGCTGCTCAAAGACCGGCATCATAAGGTCGTATGCCCCGGTGTGGCGGAGAAGAACAATCGGGATGGGAGCGAGGCGAATCACTTGCGCGTTCATAGTTGAATCATATTACTTCGACAGGGTCATTTTAGTTGCGATCGATTGACTATCGTCCCGACCTCCGGGTAAGCCGATCAGGAAGTTGGGAAGTTCGTTTCGAGCCTAACAGTTGATTTAGGGCGGGGAGTTGAACTTGCCAACCTATGTTCTTTGCGGACGCCGTGGGCCTCCTTAACTGAGAATCACTGGTCCGCTTGACTTCCCTATTTTTCCGCTAAAGTAACTCCCACCATAGTAGTGCCAAGGCTTTGACTTCAAAATATCTAGAGCAGAGTCCACATTTAAAGAAGAGCCCTCGAAAGGAGTCAGCCAACATTCATACCAGCGGCCCGATGCGGTGACCGACTCGTCCTCGTAAGAGTAATGCAACCACAACTGCCCGCATCCAGGACACTCCCCCAGCGCGACTTCGCCAAAATTCGAGTCCGGGCCAAGGTGGCTCGTGAACTGCAAGTCCAAGCGGTGTTCCTGCGTACAATTGCAAGCCATGGCGAGGTCGAAGCGGTCGGCCAAGGCACAAAACTCATCTCCCCACCCGCTACTCAAGCTTAACTCCTGGAGCGGACCGGTGGGCAAGAATAAGACTGCCGCACAAGAAGGATTGATCAAATCCTCAAGGTATCCGTTGATTTCCTGTGTAGCATCCTCGGCATCCTGCCAACTCGACCACGAATAGTCGCTTTCGGTTCCGGTGAGCAGATCTTTAACTTCGCGGAGAATATCTCGGACTTGTTCCGTGTTGGGCACCAGTGCAGTTTACGCCAAGATGATTTCAAGTAATTTTGGAAATTCTTTCCAAAAAGTTGTCATTCTCACGAAAAATTGCTTATAATCTAGTGGTTGAGTTGGTTGCGACTCGACGGTGATAGTGATCATGAACATGAAAGTAAGAGCATTTGCAGTTTCGGGCCTAGCCGCCACCTTGTCCTCGGCCTCGTTCGCGGTCGTGTCCACCTTTGACAACGACTTCGACGGGTGGACTCAGACCTCGGGCGTTTCGTGGCAATCCCCCGGAGGTAATCCGGGCGGCTACTTGCTATTTCAAGATTCCGGCCCCGCCAACGGCGGTCAAATCTCGGCCCCGGCGACTTTTCACGGTGATTGGCTCAGTACCTACGGTGCGGGAGGAAGCTTCTCTGCGGACTATTCGGTCTTTACCGCCGGACAGTTCCAGCCCTTCCCGATGTGGGTTAGGATTACGGGTTCGGGCGGTGTGATTGGCAAGAATTTCGCGGGCGACTTCTCCCAGTCCATTCCGTGGTCCACGATGAGCGTTGGACTGGCCCAATCGAACTGGGCGGTCCTATCCGGCTCGTGGTCGGGGTGCTTGTCCAGCGTGACCGACGTCACGATCTACATGCCATCGGCTACGTCGGGGGACGAAGTCACCGGCATTGACAATGTGAAGGTAGTTCCCGAGCCATCGAGTTTGCTGGTTCTGGGACTAGGTGCGTTTGCGCTGAAAACTCGGCGCCGACGTATCATCTAGGCCTTCGGAAGTCCGCGGAGAGCAGCCTCTGCCCAGCCCTTTTCTTGCGCGAGTGGGTTTTGAACCCACTCGCGCACAATGGTCAGCCATTCGATTCGGGCGCGAGTCTCAAGAATCGTCGAGAGCGTAGCGAGTACGCCGAAATAGTCCCCGATCGCCTCATTCTCGTGCACCAGGACTTCGCATTTCTCCAGGAACGTCCTCAGTCCATCCAAAGAGTTATCGATAAAAGCGAGACGTTGGTCCAAATCGATAACCCCAAAAAAGAAGAACCGAAGTCGAATCAGATCGGCGGAGTGGGCAATGTCGGCAACAGGAATGGGGGGTGTGAGCCAGTTCTTAAGGCCAACGATTCCGGCTGCGGTGATCGTCACCGCCTCGTCATCCGACTGGGCGAGAAGCCCCGCACTAATCAGTCTCTTTGCCGCCGCATAGGTGGTCCCTGCGCGGGACTTGTGATAGCTGGACGCCGACATAGAAAGCTCTTTCATAATCGCGTAGATCGTGCAGGGCCCCCTCAACCAGGCGAGCCCCAGCACTGTCATTTCGATATTGGAAAGTTTTCTTGGTGAAGGATTCGGCATCCGATCTCTTATTCTATCTGAACCTACGGCCAAAATCCTAGCAAATATACGAGTTAAGCGTTGAAAACGAGTTGAAATTTAGGATATCTGTGTATAATAGTTGAGGTTTTGCGGGTTTTTCACCTGCAACCAAAGTTATCGAAAGGATGAAAAAATGAATAAAACTATTTTCGCAGCTGTTGTTGCGCTTATTTCGACGGCGGCGTCCGCTCAGATTAGCTGGGTTTCGGGCGTTTACAGCCAAGACTTTGATTCAATGGCGACAGCTGGAGTCAGCTTGACAAGACCAACGTCTTCAACGGCATCCTCGGCTGTCCCGGGTCAACTGTGGAACAACAATTCCAGTATTCTTGGTTGGTACTCCTCGTTTGAGAACCCGGCAAATGTCGGCGGTCTCAACGTCAGCGCAACCAACGGGAACTGGATCGGAGCGGGAGTTGCCGGTACGCCCAACACCATCCCAACGTACGACACTCGCTTCATTCGAGTTACCGACGGAAGTACGACGACAACAGGACATACCGGCAACTATGGAACCGTCAACTCGTCTGACCGAGCGTTTGGAATGATGAACTCTGGCAGCGTACCTAGCACCGTTCCAGTGCGCAACACGATTGGAGTTCGGTTTACAAATAACTCTGGAAGAGATCTTCGCGAGTTCACCGTGAGCTACACGGGTGAGCAATGGCGGCGAGGTGCAGGAACTGGAGCCCTTGTCGACAAAATTGATTTTGCGTACCGATTGTTTGGCGCAGGAACATTCAACGTCGATCAAATGCCAGTCACCGTCACATCCTCGTGGGTGGACGTCAACGCCCTTGATTTCAACTCGGTTCAAACTGGGACGGTCGGACTGGCATTGGACGGAAATCTCGCCGTCAACCAGTCTGTGATCACAAGCACGGTCACTGGAATCAACTGGACTCAGGGTTCAGACCTAGTTCTTAGATGGA
>JAIOPU010000281.1 GCA_021413725.1 Armatimonadota bacterium
CCAGAACGAATCGCATGCTCATATCTTATTCCAAGACGAGCAGTCTTTGAAAACTGCCCCCTAAAAATGCCTCAACGAGCCTAAGAATACCAGAAAATAATGAATTTTCAAAGAAAAATGAAATTTGTGGATAAAATATCATTATATAATGATATAATAGATGAGTAAGGAAAGTTAAATGGCACAGCTTATTGTTAACGACACTTTTGACACTATGGGAGGCACGACCTCTCGAAGATTCGATGCGCTCATGGCGGAAACCCGTCGTCGGGCATATGCGATGGCATTGCAACTCACCGGAAACCCTTCCGAAGCGGAGGATCTGGTCCAGGAGACATACATCAAAGCCTGGCGAGGTTTTGCTAGCTATCAGGATGATCGATCTTTTCTGAACTGGCTGCTGAGAATTCTGCAAAGGGCAAATCTCGATTTGCGGAGAAGAGATAATCCGATTCGAAAGGCGGATAGCTTGAACTCTTTGGTCTCGCCAAGCGATGGGGAAGTGCAGGAACTCCAGATTGTGGATACTTCGCCTCTTCCGGACAAGAATTTTGAGAATGCAGAAGAACTCAGCGAGATTGGCCGAGCACTTGCAACGTTGCCTGAAGTTTACGGTCAGGCTCTCTTGCTGTGCGATGTCCAGGAATTTTCTTACAGCGAGATTGCGGAGGCACAAGGTACGACAGTGGGTACAGTTCGCTCCCGTATTCATCGCGGCCGCCGGATGCTGCGCGAAATTCTCGATGGCTCTTCGCTCTCGTTCAGCGAAAAGGGCTGCTAAAGCGATATTCTTTTTGAGTGTCTAGCCGAAATCGCAAGAGAGTATTGTTGTTTGCAGCAGGGATTGCTGCAGGCACTCTGGTTTACGGCGCCATCCGGTTCGGCCCTGACCTGATGACGGCCATGCGACTAGGTGTGTTTGAAAAGACCGAAAAGCACGCTTACACGGGAGATTCCATGGCGAATCTCAAAGCTCAGTACACCGCGTTGATGCTGTATCAGGACAGCGAAGGGCAGTTTCCGATTGCCTCCGGCTGGATGGACGCAATCTCCCGCTCACTCAATACACAAGATTTAAAGGAAGGGGAGGCGGAAAAGAAGCTCCACCGACCGGGCCTCGGTGCTGGAGAGTTCGGCTACGCGATGAACTCCATCGCGAGTGGAAAGTACAAGGGTGACGTGCAGGCAGGAACGTTGCTGGTTTTTGAGTCTTCTGAAGTTGGCAGAAACGCAAACGGGGACGTTTCCAAGCTCAAGTCAGGACCGGGCATATCACTCGAAGGAACCGTTGTAAAATAGGCGATCCTTTCGCGAAATCCTCGCCGTTCAAAAAGAAATCGACTGTGCCGGGAATGCTGGTTGAACCAATCCTAGTCGAACGTCAAACGGTATTGCAGACCAGTAGTGCCCACAGGTTTTTCGGCACCCATCCACGTAGTAATTTGGTTGTGCAAGTCGCTCCCGGCAACATTACTGGCCTAGCAAAATAATTTCTTAGAGAGGGCTATAATGAGCAAGCACCTGTGGAGTGCGGGGGAAATGATGAAGGTTTTTGGAATATCTCTGAGAGTTCTTTGCTTGTTGATTTTTGCTTGTTTGTCGGTTTGCGGAATGGCAGACCAGTTTGACAAGGGATTTGATCCCAAACCGAAGACGGTTCGTTTCACGATGAAGCCAGGGGTTTTTGCGCGCGAGTTGCGGGGATCTATGTCACCGTTTAACCCTCGAGAGAACGAGTCATCGGAGGAAGCTGGACATGGCGCACCGGTTCAGAACCCCACGCAGGATTTTGGGGGCATTTTCGGAACTGAGGCACCGCCTGTGCTAAACGGGTTTAGTGGGGCGAACATGAGCAACTCCATTCCCCCGGATCCAACGATTGCGGCTGGACCGACAACTGTTATGATCGCCGTGAATAGCAAGGTGTATGTAATGAACCTCAATGGAGGACTGCTTGCTTCGGAAAATTTTTCAGACGTTATCCCGAGTCCACACAATTTATTCGATCCATGGATTGAGTACGATCGGTACAGCAACCGATTTATCTGTGTGGTTGACTGCAAATCTTCTGACGACTTAGTTTCGGAGTGCTGGGTCGTCTTTTCGGATGACTCATCAGGTCTCGGTGGTTGGACCGCAGTGGCTCTGAACATGCGGCTGGACGGTAACACCCAGGTGAACTACTGGATGGACTACCCTCGACTTGCTTTGACGGATAGTTCGGTCTGTGTGGGCGGGCCGATGTTTCCGATAAATTCGGGATCCGTTTACAGCAAACTGCGGTTTTTGAGTAAAGCTGATCTCTACAATGGCGGTAGCCTTACCTGGGCAGATGCTCACCACCAGACCTCCGGGGGTGTTCCGGATACCCACGTCGTCCCGGCTACGAACTGGGATTCTTCAGGATCGTTTTATGCGGTCTCCGCGAAAACTGGTGGTAGCGATGAAATTGTCATCCGTGAGTTCGCAGATACCGCAACAAATTTCGGCGCGAGTACCACGTTGCTCAATACTTATATTCTCCCGGTAACGCCCTATGACAATCCACCTGATGCCCGGCAACCAGGTGGACCGCGGCTAGAAAATCTTGATTGCCGGATCTCGCAGGCCAATGTCGCCGATGGGGACATTTTTGCGATTCATACGGTGAAGGTGGTTGAGCCAGGTGGCTTTGGTTCTGGAATCAAAGCCTATAAAATTCGCCCCGTTACCGGTCAGGCACCTCGTGTCATTCTCGATTCAACCCTTTCGTCGTCAGGAGAAGACTCCTTCTACCCAGGAATACGAGGAACGAAAGATGGAGCCGCGGTCATCGGTTTTTGCAGGTCTGGTCCATCGACTTACGCGAGCCAGCGAGTCACCGGCTTTAAGTTCGGCGCAACGCAAATTGAATCGAGTGCGTTGTTGAAGGACGGTACCGCAACCTATGAGGTCACCTTTGGCGGAACGCGCAATCGATTCGGGGACTATAGTGGCGTCGCCGTTTCTCCGGCCGATGAGCAAACCGCTTGGATCCATGGTGAGGTCGCACTTGTTTCAAATAGCTGGCGAACCTGGGTTGCCTCCGCTAAGTACGATCACTATCAATTAGTAACAACACCTGATGTTACGGGCAACCAGGGTGAAGCCGTGTTGCTCTCTGCGACGGTGCGCAGTTCGTATAACGACATCACAGTGTCTGGTACTAGCGTCACATTCAAGGTGGACGGGGTTGTTGTCGGCACGGATGCGACTAACGCCAGTGGCATCGCTTATCTGTCATTCTCCATTGGGTCGTTGGCAGGCGGTAACCACACCATAACGGCAACGGCATCCAGTACTTCGATTTTTGATCCGGGTGAAGCAACGGCAAATCTGTTTGTTCGACACCCGGTCACGATAGTTGTGCCGGATCGGACAGCAACGATTGGAAATTCGGTATCGTTGCGAGCGACCGTCACGCGCACTGAGACTGGCTCACCGGTTGCCAGTGAATTGGTTACCTTCAGGGTGGGGGGCAGTGTCGTTGGTACAGATCAGACAGATGCCTCGGGAATTGCAACGCTCGACTGGACGGTCACTTCCGCTGTGCCCGGGGATGTCCCTATCACTGCGGCGATTGAGGGAGACACAACGCTTGCTCCAAGCTCTGGCACCGGAAATCTGCGACGCCAATCTGATGTGAATTTTGTGCTTGATAACGTCTCCGGTCAGAGGACTTCCACCATTCGGTTTAGGGCGACCCTCACTCGAACTTACGATGGGCAGGCTCTCGCGAATCGCCCG
>JAIOPU010000282.1 GCA_021413725.1 Armatimonadota bacterium
CTGATAAAGTCGTCGCCGGAGTCGAAATAACCAGGGCGCAAGGACTCAAAGCCACGAGCAAAATCAGAGAAGGATAGAGTCCTAACATAAATCCCCCCAAAAGCCAACCCCGAATCACCCAAGACCCCGCAAAAGCGAGCATAACAAACAAGGTGTACTTCTGACCAAACCACTGGCTGATTCTTTCCCCGCTCGCTTTGTTATCCTGAGCTTCGCCGACGAGTTTCACAATCCTCTGCAAGGTAGAATCTTCGACCGTCGCACTCACTCGAAGCAGAACCATATTTTCTAAATTCTGAGTCCCTGCGAGTAGCCCATCCCCGGTGACCTTATCAACCGCAACCGATTCTCCCGTCATCGCGCTTTCGTCCAGTTTGGCCGATTCCGTGAGCAATGTCCCGTCTGCAGGCACCTGCTCGAACGCCAAGACTCGGACTTCGTCCCCAACCTGTAAATCTTCAACCAAAACCTCGCGATCTCCTGTCGCCTCGACTCGAATCGCCTTCGACGGACGCAACCGAATCAAGCCCTCAATGGCAGACCGAGTCTTCGCCATCGCCATCGCCTCAAGCGTGGAAGACAAGCTAAACAGAAACAGAAGTGCCGCCGCATCCTCAGGATGTCCGACCGCAACCGCGCCAATTGCCGCAAAGAGCATCAAGAAATTGACATCGAGGACTCGCTCCAGGACCGCCTCCCAGCAGGCCTTCAAGGCAAAGTAAGATCCAAAGGCAATGCTGAGATAGGCCATCCCGGGCCAAATTGGAAAGAAACTGAGGATCAAAGTTATTCCGCAGAGCAGCGTCAGGACTGCTTGAATACTTCTAAACGCTTGCATCCAGTCCTCGCTTTGCCGTTAGTGAAATCATATCTACAGTGTATCGGATTCCATTTGATGCCGCCCAAAGAACCAACCGCAAACCCTCAATTGGCACAGATCCTGCACTCTTAGTCAATGGGTGTCCGTCCAGAAACGATTCAACGAAGAATCCACCCAACATTAAGGAGAGGTCTCACATGGGCACTTCAGTAGAAGTGCCCTTCCTTTTGCCCGAATCTCCGATTTCCGGCTACAATCTTTGAATGCTATTGAAGGGCAAAAAAGGTTTAGTGCTGAACGTGACCAATAAGAACTCCATCGGCTGGGGAATTGCGGAAGCTGCCGCCGAATATGGGGCGGAAGTCGGGATCGGCGCGCAAAACGCCGACATGACCTCGAGAGTTCAAAAACTGATCGACGGCAACGACGCCTACAAGCTTTTTGAGATCGACTTCCAAGACGACGCCCAGATGGGAGTCCTCGTTGAGCAGGTAAAAAGGACCTACGGCAAGATTGATTTCTTGGTCCACGCCGCCGCCTACGCCCCACGCGAAGACCTTCAAGGTCGATTTATTGACACGTCTCGCGCCGGATTCTCTCTCGCAATGGAAGTCTCCTGCTATTCGCTCATCACCCTTTGCCGAGCGATGGAGCCACTGCTGAACGACGACGCAAGCGTCATGACTCTCAGCTACCTCGGCAGCACTCGCGCCGTGGACGGCTACAATGTCATGGGCGTCGCCAAGGCCGGTCTCGAGTCCACTGTGCGCTACCTCGCTGCCGACCTCGGTGACAGAGGCATACGCGTCAACACTCTCAGCCCAGGTCCAGTCAACACAATTTCTGCCCGGGGAGTGAAAGACCTCGCCGGAATTCTTGAGCGAGTCCACGAGCGAGCACCCCTGAAGCGACCGTACGGACAACGAGAATGCGGCCTCAACGCGGTGTACCTCATGAGCGATCTTAGTTTGGGGGTCACGGGTCAACTTATCTATATCGACTCAGGTTTTAATGTCTCTGGCCGCTAATTTTTCGTTCGTCGGGTGCGTCTAACCAACAAGGAATCGCAAAATGCAAATCTTAGCCGTCCCCAACTGGTCATTTGGTCGTAATCGCGCCCTCCAGCACCAATTTGAGGAACTGCTCTCTGCCAAGAGCCAAGTGGTCGCTGAGCCCGGTGAAGGGACAACTTACGTCTCGTCCGGACTCAAAATCCACTTCTGCCAAGGCGATGTGGATCATAACCGAACCGTGACAGCATTCTCAGGCGAGTCAAGCTTGGTCTTTTCAACGATTCTGGAACTCGCGAGCGTATGTCTCGACACCATTGACTTGACTCGTCACGTCGGCGTGCATCCTCGCATCGGAGGGCTTGATGTCTGTCCGTTCGTCCCCTTAGAGGGCACCCCGGGCGACATCGCTGAACTGATCTTGGGTGTTGAGAATTTTGCCAAGCAACTTGCGGATCGGTACGAACTCCCTGTCTTCCTTTACGAAAAGAGCGAGAAAGGAAGACACGAATCTGACTTACCTTCTTTGCGCAAGGGTGGCTTCGGAGGACTCTTAGATCGAGAATTGAGGCCAGACTACGGCCCAATCTGCGCTCATCCGCGTCTCGGTGCAACTATCGTCGGCGTCCGCGACTTCCTTATCGCTATGAACGCAAACTTTCGAGGTGAAGACCTGACTTCCGTCAAGAGAATCGCCCAAAAAATTCGCCAGATGCGCCAAGAAGGTGACCCCAGATTCTTAGGGGTGCGTGCCCTGGGACTCCCCCTTGCAAGCCGAAATGAAGTCCAAGTCAGTATGAATCTCACTCTTCCCGACCTGACCCCGATTGATCCCATTCTGGAAGAAGTCCAAGACTTAGCGACAGGATTTAACTGCCCCTTGTCCGAATTTGAACTCATCGGCGTCATTCGCCGCCGTGACCTCGAACACGCAACCATGATCCCATTTAAGAAGGAACAAGTGATTGAGTAATTCATACGAATTCGACATTGGATTTCTTGGAGGAGGACAGCTTGCACGAATGTCCATCCAGGCTGCCCAACGGATGGGACTTCGTTGCCTCGCCCTCGATCCCACCGAGGATTGTCCTGCATCACAAATTTCTCCCGCTCTTGTGGGCTCGCTCTCCGATGTTGAAGCGGTTTCAGGAATTTTTTCGCAGTGTGCCAAGGTCACCTTGGAAAATGAGTTCATCCCCGCTTCGGTCATTCAATCCGCGCTCAGAGCAGTTGGTCGCGAGGAGAGTTGCCTAGTTCCTTCCCTCGCAAGCCTTGCCATAATCCAAGACAAATACCTTCAGCGTCAAGCCCTTGTCGCCGCCGGAGTTCCGGGCCCGACCTCCGCCGAAGTTGCTGGTGACGGTGAATTGGCGATTGCCAAAATCGGTTTTCCAATGGTCCTCAAGGCGAGATTCGGCGGCTACGACGGAAAAGGAACCCGATATGCCAATTCGCCCGATGAGTTTGAAAACCTTCGGAATCTCTGGGGCGATGGTGGTTGGATTGCCGAATCTTTTGTCAAATTCAAGCGAGAGATTGCGGTCATGGTTTTTATCACAGAGCAGGGCGCAGGGACTTTCCCAACGATGGAAACGTTCCAGACTGATCATGTTTGCGATACGGTCCAACCCTGCGATGCCGATGGTTCCAAGATCGCCCTCGATGCCGTCCGCGCTGTCGGCGGCAATGGGCTCTACGGTGTAGAACTTTTTGAACTTGAAACCGGTGAACTCCTTGTGAACGAAATCGCCCCCCGCCCTCACAATACCGGTCACTACACCCTCGACTGGGGAGGTCCCTCCCAATTCGAACATCACATTCGCCTCGTCACCAATCTCACCCCCGCCCCAATCGACGGCCTCCCCACTTGCATGGTGAACCTCCTGGGACAAGCCGGTGCAAAGGACTGGCAAGACGGCCTAGCCGCAGCAATCAACCCCGACCCCGCAGTTCGCGTCCATTGGTACGGCAAATCAGAGTCCAAACCGGGCCGCAAAATGGGCCACATCAATGTTTGCGGATCGGATTGTGTGGAACGAGCTAAGGCGGCCCGGACCCGCTTCTACGCAGCATGGGTGGGGAACACGACTGTGCCCGAAGAAGTTGGCTAACCCCAGCAACTTTCCCTCTCCGTGCGGGAGAGGGTCTGTGACCGAACGGAACTGGGGTGAGGTTTGTTTCCATGCAACTGAAGCCTTCGAGCTAAAATAGAGTAGTGATTGCCACACTTGTCGCCTGCCTAACCCTTCCCGTGACAACCTACTGGCAGGGGGTCGACGCTTCTTTCATTCCCGAGTATCGGGACAAGAATGCCCACTTTTATTCGCAGACAACTGAAGTGGATCCGCTCACTGCTCTTGCCGATGCAGGGTCAAACTTGCTTCGCCTCCGGCTCTGGGTGAATCCCGCCGATGGCTATTGTGACTTGAAGCACACTCTTGCGATGGCGAAAGAAGGGAAGGCGAAGGGAATGGATTTGCTCCTTGATTTCCATTACTCCGATACTTGGGCGGATCCTCAGCATCAAGTTCTTCCCGCCGCATGGGCAAATTTCTCTATCGCTCAGCTCCAAAAAGCGGTGATCGAGCATTCTCGAAATGCAGTCTCCGCGCTCGTGGCACAAGGCACGGTCCCGAGAATCGTTCAAATCGGAAACGAGGTGCGCGATGGAATGATGTGGCCCGCAGGACGGATTTCTCAGGGAAACTGGGCGAATTTCGTCAAG
>JAIOPU010000216.1 GCA_021413725.1 Armatimonadota bacterium
TGCGTAATCTGGATTCCTATTTGCATTTGGGTTGTGGCCTCAATCAGTTGGATTGTCATGGGTGAAGTCGAGGCCTACCTCGGTATTGGAAGCATCGCGATCGCATTTACGCTTGGATACTTCACGTCTAATCCACCAACGCCATGGGTAGGGCATTTGCTGTTTGTCGTGGTGATTGGAACCATGGCTTTCTTTCCCTTCATTCGCGGAATTTCCAACAAACGAATGATGGTCAATATTGACATTGACCAGATGGAAAATTGCTATGCAATGCTGAGACAGCGTGGCGATAATCCGGGTACCTATTTTCAGATGGCGAGGCTCCTTTTTGAGCGCGGGCACGTCGCAAGATCTCTTTCGATTGGAGAAACTGCACTCAAGAGTATGCCCGCAGGTCTTTTTCGCGTTGAACACGCGGAGTACAAGAGTTGGCTCCAACGGAGTGCCCAAATTGCGATCCAACCTTCGGCGCCCTGTCCGAATTGTTTGGCTCAAATTCCTTCAGATGCCGTAATATGTACTCGGTGCAACTCGGAAGTATGCATGCTGGTCCTCCAGGGGAGATCCGGTGGGCGCGGTCAAATCAAGAAAATTTTAGCTGCCTGGATGCTGGTTGTGGGATTGATTATCGTGATTCCGATCGCAGCGAGCACTTTACCCATCGTCGCATCCATTCCAATCATCATTCTTGGATGCGCAGGCGGTGCAGTTTTGCTGTTTAGAATGGTAGCGGAGACACATTCATGAAGCGAATTGATCGCTACCTCATGAAGGAAATGATTGCTCCATTTCTGATCAGTACTGTTGTTGTCGTGATGATGTTCCAGGCTAATCAATTAATGGCCATTTATCGTGATCCGAATATTAACATGGATCGGGTGCCATTTTTAGCAACATTACAACTCTTGCTGCTCAAGACACCCGCCTGGCTCCAGCTGACATTGCCTTTTGGTATTGCACTTGGTTCCTCGCTTTGTGTAAGTAGAATTGCCCGAGAAAGTGAATTAGTCGCGATGCGCTCCGCCGGGATCCCGATTCGTAGAGTGTTAAGGCCAGTTATTATTGCGGGTATCCTTGCCGCTTTGCTAAATTTTGTTGTCACTGAGCAGGTGATGCCTCGCGCCGAGAAGGCCTCAAAGCGACTGCTTAGTCAGATTGGACAATTGGCACTGCAGCCAACGCTGAAATCCAATGTATCCGTAACGATTGGAGGTTGGATTGCAAGCATCGGCACCGTCAGCAGAGGACCGGGAGGGTCGCTTGTCCTTGATCGTGTGTTACTCAATCAGAAGGACTATAATGGCGAGGAAACCGTTGTCCAAGCAGATAAG
>JAIOPU010000256.1 GCA_021413725.1 Armatimonadota bacterium
TAGCTTCGGTGGCGTTCAGGGACTTCAGCGAGACACCCAATACAACGTCGGATTCTTGTTTATGGGAAGGTATGAGCTTGGTTTGTCGGGGACGACGAGGGCGTTTTGGGAAGCAGGTTGGGGGATTCAGTATGTCAACAGTCTATCTTTAGATATTGATCTGAAATACAATTCAACTCCCACCCTTGGAGTAGGACTGCTGCTCCCCGATGGGGAGGGCGAGTGGATTGTTGAGGCGCGCTACCTGCATATGTCCAACGCGGGCATGAGACTCCCGAACCAGGGTCAGAACTGGATTCAGCTTCTAGTTGGGTTCAAATTTTAAGATGGTCCACTACGAACTCCTGAGCGTTTGCCCTCAAACTGGCGCTAGGCGAGGTCGTCTTCACACTCCTCACGGCACCGTGGAGACTCCGTGTTTCATGCCGGTTGGAACTCAGGGAACGGTGAAAACCGTTGGATCCGAAGACCTCGAAGCCCTTGGTTTTGAGCTTGTTTTGTCCAACACTTACCACCTAAGCCTCCGGCCCGGTAGTGACCTGATTGAGCGGCAGGGCGGGCTTCACGAGTTTATGTCTTGGCGTGGTGCGATCCTAACCGACTCAGGCGGCTATCAGGCGATGAGTCTGGCGAAGATGAACAAAATTTCCGACCAGGGCGTTGAGTTTCGGTCCCACTTGGACGGTCACAAAGTCATGCTCACTCCGGAGCGGTCTATTGAGATTCAAGGGGAGTTAGGCGTGGACATCTCGATGATGCTTGATGTTTGCCCACCCTACCCCTGTTCACGCGAGGAAGCCGCGGAGGCGATGCGCAAGACTCACATTTGGGCACCCCGAAACCTCGCGGCACGGCGAGAGGACCAGGCGGTTTTTGGAATTGTCCAGGGAGGCGTTCACGAAGACCTGCGGCGAGAATCGGCAGAATTCATCTCCGAACAGGATTTTGCGGGGGTCGCAATCGGTGGAGTCAGCGTCGGTGAACCCACCGAAATGCAGTACCCCGTCGTAGCCCTCACTGCCCCGCTTCTCCCCCGAAACAAGGCGAGGTATTTGATGGGTGTAGGACACCCGAAGGACATTCTTCACGCTGTCGCGTGTGGCGTGGATATGTTCGACTGCGTCCTCCCGACACGAATGGCCCGGCACAACTGTATGTACACGCTTGGTGGTCGAATCAATATTTCTGGCCAGAAATGGGCCGAGCACAAGGGGCCGGTGGATGAAGAGTCCGTCTTCTCTGCTCTCGAGCGATATTCGGCGGCATACTTGCGACACCTGTTCAAAGCTGGGGAATCTCTCGGTCCCCGTCTGGCCTCTCTCCACAATCTCGCATTTTATGCGCGGCTAATGCAAGAAATCCGACAGGCAATCACAGAGGGAACTTGGGACCAACTTCTGCAAAGGTACGAGTCGGCCTAGTATTCCAACGTGCCAGATACCCTGTTAAATATGCCAAGTTTCTAGAATAACCTAGGAATTTTACGGCTTCAGCCCTTTACATTCCGTCTCGAAGTCCTATATCTTATAGAGTAGGATTGAGAACATGGATAGATCACGTCGAACAAATTTATGCCCCAAGGTCGTTGGAGCGGTATTGGCCGCCGGCCTTTCAGGCGCAGGCCATGCCCAGATCGACGTCAATTCGCTCATTCAAGAAGTGTCGGACATGAGCCGCCTTTATAGTCGAGCATCTGAGCCCTACAAGATGATTGAGGCGTCCAGCTTTGATCGAAGGAGCATCAGTCAAGACCGCGACACCTGGTTTGCAAACGATGATTTTGGCAACTACGTCTACACGATTGATCGCAACGGTCGCCGCGAGTACGTAATGCTTGACGCCAAAGGGCCGGGTTCCATCGTTCGGATGTGGTCAGCAAATCCTGCCGGAACCGTTCGATTTTATTTCGACGGCAGTTCGCTACCGAAAATCACCGCCTCGTTTGATGATTTTGTCTCCGGTAAAGTGAAACCGATGGGGGCACCCTTCGGCTATGTTGCCGGCAAAGGGCATAATCTCTACTTCCCTATTCCATTTGCAAAGTCACTGATCGTTACGATAGATGCCAGCAAAGGTGCAAAGCCTCAGAACCTCTATTATCAAATCAACTGGCGTAAGTACAGGAGTGGCACTGAGGTCACTTCACTTCCTGACTCTTCGATTGACCAAAAGCAACTGTCTCTCGTCGGCGATTCTCTCAAGAAGCCTCGAAAGGCACTTCTCGACGAAGTTTCGCGGCCGATTGCAGAAACGCGGGGCGTGAGCCTGATGCGTGGGTCCAACGGCCGATTCATCCTTGGCTCAGGAAGTCCCGGGCTAGTCAAAGAGTTTTCTTTCAAATTGGACCGCAAATCCGTTGGCGACGAATCGTGGTCCGATCCGGCAGCCTGGCAACACGTGCTACGCAATGTGATTCTGTCTATAGAAACGGATGGAACGGAAACCGCAAAAGTGCCACTGGGCGATTTTTTTGGCGGAGGATTGAATCTTAGTCCGTTTGAAACAGTGACCCAATCGATCGATAAAGATGGCTGGATGCGTTGCCGCCTGCCGGTCCCCTACGAGAAGGGACTCGTCTTCAGACTCAACAACTATTCCGGTGTTGACTTGACGGCGACTGGTCAATTCAAGCAGGGTGATCTAACAATTTCAAAACCGTACGCGTTACACGCGCAATTTCTGAGCGAAGTCGGCTCATCGCAACCAAAGCGAGACCTGTCGATCGCAAAACTAACTGGAGAAGGTAATTATGTGGGAACTTCGATCTTATGTGGAAACAACTCGCGAGCCTGGTGGGGCGAGGGTGACGAGAAAATTTTTGTCGACGGTGAATCCGCGCCAAGCAGCTTCGGCACAGGCACGGAGGACTACTTTGGGTATGCGTGGAGTTCGCCGGAAGCGTTTACAGCTCCCTACCACGCGCAGACCCGGGTAGGTGGTCCTGAGAACCTCGGATATTTTGCGAACAACCGTTTCCATATACTCGACAGCATGCCCTTTACTTCAGGCCTAGAATTCCGACTGGAAATGTGGCACTGGGCCGAGACTCCGATCAGATTGGATCGGGTCGCCTTTTGGTACGGACCTAAGGATCAAAACCCCCCTCCGGCAATTGACCTGAAGAAACTCGCTCTCAAAGAAATCAAATAGGACTCGGAGTCGGAGCAAGAGTTCTTTGGACTCTAGCTCGAATGCCCTCTCGCTCTACGTTGAGCCTGAGGGCATCTTGGTATGTGATGCTCTGAAATCTTAGGGATTCGCCGGGCCGAATCTGCCCGAGGACTCCCAGATCGGCCTCACACACTACCCCGAGTTTTCCGTAACCGCCAATGGTCGGCCCGTCCGGCCCGATGATGATGGGTTCTCCATTGGGTGGGAGCTGGATCAAACCGTGCACAGCAGGTTCGCTACGGGATTGCTCCATTCCAGCAAGGGGATCCCCAAAAAGACGGATGCCTTTCCGATTGGAGACCGGGCTCACGGTCCAGACTTGGTTGCAGAGTGAGCATTGGGAGAGTCCGTCCGGACTTGGAAGAATTCGTAGAGTTGGACTGAGTTGAATCGTCGCAGGATGTCCAATTTTTGTGGCACTGCCAGACTTAGTCCAAGCCACGTAAACCGCTGCACCGTGGGTTGGGAAACTAATTTCAACCTTCGTCACCTCGGTAAGAGTGCAATTAGTCTCCAAAAGCTGTAGGTCACCGGTAACTGCTGCAACCGCGCCAACCATGGCAACAGTCATGGGCTGCTTGAACTCCAACGTGGTCGAGCCGACCCAGATTTCCAGTAGTTCAGCGGCTTCGCTGAGTCCGAGCATTGCTCGGGCGAGCCACGCAGAATCAGGGTCAATCGGTCCACCGCAAGGAACACCAAATTCTCTATCTCGTGGAGAGGGGCCTCCCATGAACGACAGCAAACCGGTCGAGGTAACAATCCTCGGCCTCACAGTGCACCTCGCGCCCAGGCAAGTTTTTGGACACATCCAGGGGAGTCACCATGCACGCAAAGACTGTCTACTCGGGGTGCAAGGAGCCGAACTTGATCAGTGATTTCTTGCTGGGTTGCAAGCAAAGCCCCCGGCATTTTGCGGTCTAGCAAATGCCCGGACGAGTCGAGGCCACGTTCGGCAAACCCCTCTCTTAGAAAGGGGACTCCGGTCTTACGGGCGGCGACTTCGTGAGCAGTGCCCGGGTACCCAAGGAGCGACATTTGGAACTCCTCCAAGATTTCGCATAGAATGTCAAACGCTGGACCTGGAGCCTGGGAGTCATGATAGAATGCACCATGCGGCTTCAAATATGCCTGGGGCACCATGAGCCAAAAGGCGGAGACTTGGCTGATCAAGCTTTCGCGAACGTCGTTGATTTCTAGCTCGAGAAGGGAGCGACGCCCAAAGTGTTCGCGGTCGGGGTAGCCGGGATGACACCCGATCCTGACATTTCTAGCTTGACACTGTTCAATTGTTCCGTGGGTCAGAGACTCCGAACCGGCGTGGACTCCGCACCCGATGTTTGCCCAGTCGGTTGCCGCTATAAGTTCCGTGTCCCATGCGCAACCTTCGCCTATATCAACGTTTAACTTAGGCATTCTCAAAGCCGTTCCCCTTCCAATCCCCAAAACTCGTTGGGCGAAATTGGGATGAACCGAACTTTGTCACCAGCCGAAATCGGGAAAAAGCCTTCTGCCTCGTCGCATATCACAAGCGGAGTTTTGCCGATCAAGTTCCAGCCTCCAGGACAATCGGATGGATATATCCCCGTTTGGTCCAGAGCTATTCCGACCATCCCGCTTTCAACTTTAGGTCGCGGAGAAGGTAGCCTCGGTATTCCGGTAAGGCTCGTAGGCAAGTAGCCTATGTATGGGAATCCCGGCTGAAACCCCAAAGCATAAACTGTAAAGTCCTGACCTGAGTGCTTCAGAATCAAATTCCCCGTCGAAATTCCAAGCACTTGAGTGCAGCGTTCCAAATCTAGTCCCATCTCATAGCAAACTGGGATTTCGTGCCGTCTCGGCGACATAGGCTCCAAACGCGTAGTCAACGCAAGTTCTACCGACGGGCTGGGGTCGTCATAAGTTCCAAAGATACCCAGTGTCTCATAAGCCGGCCCAAACTCCCACTCTGGGTTTTCGACCCGCAGCAAAGCCGCCAACTGGTACGGAGCCATTCCGGCCAAATCCGAAACCAACCAAGAACTCTCACTCATTCTCCTTGTGATCATTTCAACTATGGCAAACTTACCCCGTGCGAAGCGTTATCATTATTTGTCCCGGCTTGATGGCCGATTCAGGGCAGGAATCTGTGTTGCCTCGAAACGGGCCATGGGCTAGGCTCGCTTCAGAATCTACCCTGTCAAGGCTCAGGGTTTTGGAGCCTAGCGAGACCCCGGAATGGGCAAGTCTAGGTGTCAACCCATCGCAATCTAAACTTAAGCACGGACCGCTTACCGTCGCTGCCCTCGGGGTAGACCCGCCTGACAGAAGTGTCCACTTTCACGCAAGCCTCCTGTCCGCAAACGAACATGGGTTGGTCTCTGAAGCAGGGCCAGTCGCTCAATCCGATCTCGATAAACTTTGGCCCCTCACCGGGAAACTGAATACAAAGCTTCTTATGCTCGTTCGCGGCGAGGGTGCTGATCATGGGCTAGTTTGGGAAAGTGGATCTCTTGATCTGGGCACCACTTCCGCCCTTCAAGCTATTGGGAAGGATTTTCATCAAATTCTTCCCGATGGTGAGGGAGACTCCGCACTTCGACGACTCATTGACGACTCGGTAAATATCTTCAACGATCTTGAACTCAACCAACGGAGAGTCGATAAGGGGATGGCCCCCATTAACCTCATTTGGCCGTGGGGACAAGGACATCGTGAGCGGGTGCCAAATTTAGCCCTCCACCGGGGTTCGGTGAGTTATGTTTTGTCCCGAAGCCTCAGGTTACGTGGCCTCTCACGATTAGTGGGCTATCGCAACCTTCCGCGCTCGCCTTTGGAGAACGGACTTCGCATCGACTGGGGTAGGGTGCGGATTGAATGTGAACAGGATCGAACTCTTGTGCTTGAGCTCGATGGTTTTAAGCAATGCCGTGACGCTGACCGGCCCGATGTCGCGGAGAGGCTGTTCCAAAGTTTCTTAAGATCAATCATTGAACCAGCGCTGGAAGCCGGCCCGGAAACACCCGTGAGCTTGAGAATTGTCTCCCCTGGCGAAAAAGAACCCGGATTGGGACTCCGTTTCGACAGTCGCACTCGTCTTTCGAGTAGCATTCCGTTTGACGAGCGCGCTTTGGATGAGCCGCGCGTCCCGGTTAACACATTATGGGATTTCATCGAATCAGGATTTGGCTACTCGTAACGGCGCTCGCCCTCGGCATTGCGTTGCCTGCAGGTGCCCAGCTTATGCCTGAGGAAAAGGATGCTCTCAAAGAAGCTCTCTTTATCGGCAATATCACGGAAGATGAGCTTAAGTACGAACGAGTTCAATTCAAGGACCCGTTTCGGATGCGCATTATCGATGAGGTACTCAACCAGCCTATCGAAACCGCCGATAAGCTTATGGCACTTCATAATGTGGCCAAAAAGTCCATGAGCGACCTCATCCGAGTCGGGCGCGACCATATTATTAAGAATTCGTTACAAGCAGAAGTGGATGCCCCTGGCGGCAGCATGTTCCCTGCCCTCCCCGAGTCAATTCGTGCATCTGTTGGAATTTTGGTTGGCGGCTTAGCTCAGGCACAGGTGGACGTTCAGCTTGCCCTGTCCAATTTAACAGATGACGAACAAAGGGATCTCATCGAGTCCTTGCCGGTTTTAGCGGTGGAAGAACCCAAAGTCACGTTCGAATTCACGCGCAAGCCGCCGCTTTCGCGAACTCAAATTCTAGCGCTCATTCGCAAAGTTGATCTTGACAAACTGCTGACGGCTGGCTTGAATCTTTCTACGGCGGTCGAAAAAGCGATGGTAGGACTCCGGATTGCCAAGGCTGACGTTCCAGCACCGGTGAAGCTAAAAGTCAACGCGGTCAACATAGTTGTTTTGGGAAGTGGCGATGACCAATTCCAGGGCAAGGGCGAAGACTTGGTGATCGATCTTGGTGGCAACGACCAATTCACGGGGAGAATTGGGGGAGGAATTGGGAAAGCAAGTGTATTCATTGCCATTGGTGGCAACGACTCTTTCGACCTTGGCGATGGGAGCGGAGGGTCTGGTGTATTAGGTATCGGAATCATGCGTAAAGTCGGCGGCCGGGATTCATTTCGAGGCAAATCTCTGTGCTTTGGGGCTGGACTATGCGGGGTTGGCGGATTCGCAAAGGAAGGCGGGGATGACTTCTATGATGCCGTTTCGTTGAGCGAAGGATTTGCTATGTTTGGCGTAGGCGCATGTATTGATACAAGCGGCAACGACCACTACACGCTAGGACTTCATGGCCAAGGCGACTCCAGAACTCTAGGAGTTGGATGGCTTGTGGATCGAAAAGGCGACGATGTTTATTCAGCAGGTGGCATTTCGCTCAATTCGCCGCTTTTCAAGGATATTTATTACTCATGGGCTCAGGGTTCTTCGAGTGGCTATCGGGAGGACACCGGTGGCGTGAGTGGCGGGCTAGGAATGCTCACCGACCTGAGCGGCGACGACACTTACATTTCTCAAACCTATGCCCAGGCTGCAAGCTATTGGTACTCTGTCGGCACGCTCTTTGATGGCAACGGGCACGACACGTACACTGGCTACCACTATGTTCAAGCAAGCGCAATGCACGCCTGCGGAGCGTTTCTTTTTGATCTGCGCGGTGACGATGGGTATTTGACAAAATTCGGAGCGAGCCACGCCATTGGCCACGATTACGGTGTTGCGTTT
>JAIOPU010000217.1 GCA_021413725.1 Armatimonadota bacterium
CCAAGCTTGGCAACTTGATCCGCGATTCTCATTTGCCGATTTCCGTGCGAACGTCCCAAAGCTCAGGGAAGAGTCGGATGGACAGAGCCTTCTGCAAGAACGGCACGCCAGAACTGCCGCCCGTGCCCTTCTTGAAGCCGATAATCCGCTCGACGGTCTTCACGTGCCGGAACCGCCAGAGGGCGAAGGACTCTTCGACATCCACAAGCTTTTCGCACATCTCGTAGGCATCCCAATATTGACCGGGGTCGTCATAGATGACTTTGAAGATCGGAATCAGGTCCAGATTCTCCTCATAGGGGAGCGACCAATCGCGTTCTAGACAGGACTGCGGCACCGCAAACCCTCGGCGACTGAGCAGGCGCAAGAATTCATCGTAGAGACTCGGGCTGTTCAGCAGTTCCGAAAGTTGCCCGTGGTGAAGCGGGTCGTGGGCGAAGACGCGCAAATGGTTGGCATCTTTGTTCCCCAGTAGGAACTCGATCATCCGATTCTGATAAGACTGAAAACCGCTCGACTGCCCCAGTACGCCGCGAAACTGCGCGTACTCGGTCGGAGTGAGAGTTTCCAAAACGGCCCACTGCTCAAACAGCATTCGTTGAATCTGTTTGACCCGCGAAAGGATCTTGAAACATGGCGAAAGCTCGTCCTTCTGCACATGCTCAACCGCCGCGCGAAGCTCATGAACCGCGAGCTTCATCCAGAGCTCGGAAGTCTGGTGCTGGATGATGAAAAGCATTTCATCGTGATGTTCGGGATCGGAGAGTGGCTTTTGCGCACTGAGGATTTGATCGAGGCGTAGATAACCCTGGTAGTCGAGCCGCGAGGAAAAATCGGTTTGGATGGAATCTTCGAACTTACGTTCAGACATGGTGTTACTCTTGTGAAAAAGTCTACCTCTCGAATTCGACTCCGGCATGCAAAATGCTAAAATGAAACGGCCCTCGCCCCCATGCTTACAGCAAACTTCCCGATCCTAGAGATTCCCTCGCGCGGTAAGCGACTCGCCTACCTCGACAACGCCGCGACCACTCAGAAACCGCAAAGCGTGATCGACGCGACCGCACACTATTACAGGGAGCAAAACGCGAACGTCCACCGGGGCGCGTATTGGCTTTCGCAGGAGGCAACTGCCTTGTTTGATCAGACCCGAGTGCAACTTGCAAATTGGATCAATGCGGAGTCGAGCGATGAGGTGATCTTCACAAAGGGTTGCACCGAGTCAATCAATCTCGTCGCCCATTCTTGGGGCATGAATAATCTCTCTCAGGGGGATGTGATTTTGGTCTCCCGCATGGAGCACCACGCTAACTTCGTCCCCTGGCAACAGGTCTCCATCGCGAAGGGTGCGAGTATTGTGGAGATTCCCATCACCGACCTTGGCGAGATTGATCTCGAAGCGTACCAAAACCTCTTAACGGGAAGAGTCAAGATGGTCGCGATTGTCCACGTCAGCAACTCCATTGGCACCATCAACCCTATCAAGAAAATGATCGCAATGGCTCATAAGGTGGGCGCCAAAGTCATGGTGGACGGCGCGCAAGCCCTCGCGCACCTGAAGGTGGACGTCCAAGATTTAGGCGTGGACTTCTACGCTATTTCTGGTCACAAAATGTACGGCCCAACCGGCGTCGGCGCGCTCTATGGCAAGCGCGAACTCCTTGATGCGATGCCGCCTTATCAGACCGGCGGAAGCATGATTCGGACGGTGAGCTTTGAGGAAACGACCTTCGCCGCCCTCCCCGACAAGTTCGAGCCCGGCACCCCGAACATCGGCGGAATCATCCCTTGGGCGAGCGCAATCACCTTCCTGGAGGGCCAAAACCTACTAGAAGTAGCCGCCCAAGAAGCAAACCTAGCCCAAGTGTTAGAAAAGCAGATCGAACAGATCAATGGCATTCGCGTCGTCGGCAAAGCCGCCCACAGAGCCGGAATCGTCAGCATCCTAGCCGACTGGACCCATGCCCACGACCTCGGCACCATTCTGGATAGCGAAGGCGTCGCCGTCCGCACCGGCCACCATTGCTGCATGCCGCTGATGAAGCGATTCAACATCGTAGCCACCACCCGAGCATCATTTGGGATATACAATACGATGGAAGACGTCGACCAATGTGTCGCCGCGGTCCAGAAGGCTAAGAGGATATTCGGATGATCGAAGACCTATACCAAGAACTTATCATTGACCACGCCCGCTTCCCGCAAAACAGGGGCAGCCTCGCCGCGCCAAGCCACTCCGCGCACCAGTATAACCCGCTCTGCGGAGACGAGGTCACCCTTCAACTCTTGGTGGAGAACGGTGTGATTCAGGATATCGCCTTCGAGGGTCAAGGTTGCGCCATTTCCACCGCCGCCACCTCGATCATGACTACCCTCATTAAGGGCAAAACGACGGAAGAAGCCAAAGCCCTCGGCCAACTCTTTCGCGACAAGATCACCGGCAACGCGGAAATAGAAGACCTCGGAGAGTTAGAGGCACTTGTGCCGATCAAAGAGTACCCAATGAGAGTCAAGTGCGCGACTCTTCCATGGCACGCGTTGTTGGATGCTTTGAGGTCTGAAACGACCTGACAGCAGTGCGCTGAAACTACTCCTCATCGTCCTCGTCGAAAAGCTCTTTGAGCTTGTCGTCGACCTTGACCGGCACCGGCGCACCCGGGACGTGGGTAGGACGTTGGGGGCGGGTGGCGAAGGCACCGGTTTTGGCTTTTTCTTCGACTCCCATCTTGGACGCGCGCTCGGTTGCACCGGGGCGTACGGGCCACAAGCTACTTTCGGCCCAGTGGCTGTCCAGGAATTCCGCCCAAACCTTTTCATAAACCTTGATCGTCTCGTCTGCAATTCGCGACCAAGCGAAGTCGGTGTCCAGCCTCGCTCGTGCTGCAATTTTCATGGCGTCCGCTTCCTTCTTGGGCTTGCGGAGGACATTCAAAATCGCCCAAGATAGGCTCTCGGTGCTGCCCGCATAACATAAGGTTCCGGTGACTCCGTGGTCTACGACCTCGGAAAGACCCCCCGCATCAGAGGTGACGACCGAACAGCCGGCGGCCATTCCTTCGAGCGCGACGATCCCGAACGGTTCGTAGAGGGAAGGGAAGACGGCGACATCTGCGCTTCGGTACATCTGGTGCAACGAGCGATTCGCCATGAATCCGGTGAAAAGGACCTTTTCCCCAAGGCCATACCATCGGACAAATTTTTCCAGCTTCTCCCGATTTCCGCCGCCGACGATGATAAATTTCGTGTTTGGCTCCTGGGCAAGAACTGTACTTGCCGCATTCAGCAAAATATGGATGCCCTTTTCTCGCACGAAACGACCGACGTACATGACGATCTTCTCGTTGGGAAGTGCGAGTTTTCTTCGCCAAGCCGCCGCATCCGCGGCTGCCCAGTCGAACTCGAATTTGCCAGGATTGACGCCGTTAAAGACCACATCGGTCTTGTCCGGAGGGCAGTCGAAGCTTCGCTCGACTTCCTTTTTCATGAATTCCGAGCAGACGATGACTCGCCATGCCTCATAGGTCAGCCAATATTCCTGCTCGTGGATGTACTTTTGTAAGTCGTTCCAAATTCCGCCATTGCGCCCCTCTTCGGTCGCGTGAACGGTCGCGATCATCGGGAGTTCGTAGTCGTACTTGAGTTCTCGCGCGGAGTCGAGGGATAGCCAGTCGTGGGCGTGAAAAATGGTCGGCTGCCCGCCGGGACGCCAGTCCTCCAAGAGTTTGCGAACGCGAAGGTCGGTAGCGTGGTTTAAGAGCTGGATTTCGTGAATAAAGTTGTCGGGTTCGCCCTCCAGGTGGACTCGGTGAACGTGAACGCCACTCGGCTCAATCTCCTCGTCCGGGGCGGCAGGCGTATGCTTGGTGACAACGTGAACTTCGATCCCTTTCTTGGCGAGTTGCTGGGATAGGTCATAGACATGGGGGCTGATGCCGCCCACGATTCGAGGCGGGTATTCCCAGGACAACATGACTATGCGCATCATGACCTCATTTTAGCCGAGAGGGCGACCCGCCTGTCCAGGTGCGGGGATGAATTTTATGAATTCAACTGCTGGGACTTTGAGGGCGAGGAGTTCTGCCATCACTTCCATTGCGGGGTGCTCGGTGTGATAGTGCCCGGCTTCGACCATTGTCAGACCAGATTCAACCGCCTCAACCGCGTTGTGTTGCTTGACTTCGCCCGTCAGAAATGCGTCTGCGCCTGCCGCAAGGGCGGCACCCCACTCGTCATCGGCTCCGCCACCGACGACGGCGAGAGTCTGGATTTCCCGGTCGCCCCAGCCAATTGCTACGGGTCCGATAGTCTTTCGGACATGGCTCAGAAGCTCGGAAAGAGACCTGGGGGAGGGCAGTTGGCCCATTCTCCCTCCGCGGTGGGTTGGGCGCGGTTCGAGGGGGATGACATCGAACGCGGGTGTCTCGTAGGGATGCGTAGCGTGGAGTGCCGTTTCGACCGCCGCTCGCGCGGTCTCGCTGACGAGCATTTCTATGCGGACTTCTTCGACCTGATTTCTTTGTGCTCTGGTTCCGACGGTTGGACTTGAGTTTTCTCCAGGAACGAATTCACCCTCACCCGGATTTGTAAATGCACACCCGGAATAGTCGCCAATCCGCCCGGCTCCGGCTTGTGAAAGCGCATTCACAAGAGCGTTTTTATGGGATTCAGGTGCGAAAACGATGAGCTTCCAGTGAGCCTGCGGCTCACCGTACCCAAATGGTTTAACATCAGTTAGGCCAAGCAATCCAGCCAAAACGTCATTGACCCCGCCGACCGCCGCATCCCAATTTGTATGCGCACAAATGCACGCTAGATTCGCCTCAACCAGCGCCAAAACTCGTCGTCCCGTGTAATCCCCACACGTAATAGACCGAACCGCTTGGAAGATCACGGGATGGTGCGCGACAACCAAGTCAGCACCCACGGACCGAGCAAACTCGATACAAGCAAGGCTGGTGTCGAGCGTCAGAACGCACTTTTTTACCGCCCGTGCAGGATCGCCTACCAAAAGTCCAACGTTGTCAAACGACCGGTACGCGATTCGGGGGTTTGCCAGGTCGTGGACAGCATTGAGAACGGAGCCGACGGTTTCCATTAGGCGTTTGTTTTGATCCTGGAACTGAGGTCAAAGGCATCTTTGCTGAGATTCTTAGGGACCGCGATCGGATAGTCGCCATTAAAGCAAGCCAAACAGAACTTCTCGCGCGGTTGCCCGACGGCCTTCACTGCGCCATCAATACTGAGATAGCCCAAACTCGTGCAGCCGAGGTGGTCCCGGATTTCATCCAGAGTCCACTTCGCTGCCGCGAGTTCACTCTTGTGGGCCATGTCTATTCCGTAATAGCAGGGATTGACGATGGGCGGGGCAGTGATTCGGACATGCACCTCGGTCGCACCGGAGTCGAACATCATCTTGACAATCTGGTTGGTCGTGGTCGCGCGGACGATGGAGTCATCAACCAAAACAACGCGTTTCCCTTGAATATGGTCCACAAGGGGAGTGAGTTTCATGCGGACACCCATCTCGCGAATGCGCTGATCGGGTTGGATGAACGTGCGATGGATGTAACGACTTTTCATCATTCCTTCTTGGAAAGGAATGCCGGTTGCACGGCTAAAACCGAGGGCGGCAGGGATTCCACTGTCGGGGACAGGCATAACCACATCGGCCTCGACGGGATGTTCCCGCGCAAGTTCTTCGCCCATTCTCTCGCGCGCAGAGTACAGCGAGGTATCGTACATTTTGCTGTCCGGCCGAGCAAAGTAAATAAACTCAAAAAGACACATCGCCTGTCGGTCGGGGGCAATCCCCTGCTCGAAACGCATGCCGTCTTTGTCGATAATCACAATTTCGCCGGGGGCGACTTCGCGGACAACCGTTCCGTCAACCGGGCCGAAGGCGCAGGACTCGGAAGCCACCATATGACCGCTCGCAACAGTGCCCGCGACAAGGGGTCGCACTCCGTTCGGGTCGCGGAAACCGATCACCATATTCGGGAGCAGCACAACGCAACTGTACGCCCCGCGAATTCTGGACATCACGATTCGAACCGCTTCGATGGGGTCGGCGTCAATGTGCTGGGCGAGCATGCGGGCAATGATTTCGCTATCGTTCGTGCCGTCGAAAACGACTCGGTTGGCCTCCATTTCGTCGCGCAATTCGATGGCGTTGACGAGGTTTCCGTTGTGGGCGACGGCGACGTGACCAACTTGGCTCTGGCAGTAAATGGGTTGGGCGTTGTAGACCTTGCTCGAACCAGTCGTGCTGTATCGTGTGTGACCGATTCCGAGGTGTCCAGGCAGCGCACGCAAGTCATCTTCGGTGAAAACTTGGCTGACGAGGCCCATACTTTTGCGAGTGCGAAGAGATGTTCCGTCACTGACGCTAATCCCCGCCGACTCCTGTCCCCGGTGTTGAAGGGCAAAGAGGCCGAAAAAGGTCAGCCTCGCCGCCTCAAATTCAGGGGTGTAGATTCCAAATACGCCACATTCTTCTTTGAGTCGGTCCGAGTCGAAGTTAAGCACTACATTGATTATAGACGAGCACGACGCCACAAGTCTAGCAAAATTCAGGGCAAGCGTTGCTGGAATTTTCAGAAATGTGGAACGTCTAATAGGGGACTGAGCGTTTCAGTTGGACAGGGATTGATGAAGGTTAGAATTATTTTTGGTTTGGTGCTTGCGGGAGCAAGTTCGGCGTGGGCGCAATCTACCCCGCGCGAGGCACAAGTTCTCAAAAAGATTCGGGTCCAATACTCGGGGATTGATGCGGCGATATTGAAGCTGGATCAGAACGGTATCCTGGAATTTTACGACAAAAAATGCAAGGTTTTGGACGCCAAAGGGAAGCCGCTTGACATCATTGACGCAGTCATTGCCATTACAACGCAATTCCAACTCAGAAAGTCGCTAACCGCCAAGACCTCACCAAAGACGATCACGGTCACGGGGAATAGTGCCAAAGTCCGGGCCGTTGTGAACATGACCGCTATCCTGCCGCAACGTGGGTACCCAAAGGCTTCAAGCACGGTCAAAGTGCGGAGCGTTACCGATGACTTTTGGTCCTATAGCAAGGCAGGCTGGAAGATCAGCAAGGTCGTCACGGTCGAAGACTTCATGTGGATCAACGGCAAGCTGACTTCTCATGCCGTTGCCGGAAAGGGTGAGTTGCTGGGTAAGAACGGAAAGCCAAAGAAATAAAGCAACTTTCAATAATTATTGAAAGTTCGGTACAATGGAAGCATGACCACGGTGCTTGCTCCGAGCATTTCCATTGACCAGATTGCCGACAAGGTTTTCGCGAATCAGCGAATCACATCGGAAGAGGCACTTTTTCTCTACCGTCACCCTAATCTTCTCGATCTCGCAACGCTCGCGAATCATCGGCGTCAGCAGCGCGTTCCAGGGCGCACCGTGACCTATATAATCGGTCGAATTCTTAACTACACCAACGTCTGTTGGGTTCGCTGTAAGTTCTGCGCCTTTTACCGCGTACCGGGCCATGACGAGGGATACTTGCTTTCGGATGAGGAAATTCTTGCCAAGGTGGGCGACACGGTCGCTCAGGGAGGAATTGAAATTTTGTTCCAAGGCGGACTGAATCCCAAGCTCAAAATTGACTACTACGAGCGGACTTTTAAAATGGTGATGGATGCTTATCCGCAGGTCATCCTTCATGCCCTCAGTCCAGCGGAAATTATCTACATCGCCCACATCTCCAAGATCACGGTTTCGGATTGTTTGCAAAGGCTCAAGGATGCTGGTTTGCACTCGATTCCGGGTGCCGGTGGCGAAATTCTTGTGGACCGAGTGAGAAAGATTATTGCGCCCTACAAGGACACCACAGACGAGTGGCTTGAGTGTATGCGCGCGGCCTCAGCTCTCGGAATTCGCAGTACGGCGAGCATGATGTTCGGTCACGTTGAGACCATCGAGGACCGCGTAGAGCACCTAACTCGTATCCGCGACCTGCAAGACGAATGCAATCCATTCCGCGCGTTCATCAGTTGGAACTTTCAGCCCGAGGATACCAACCTCCAGATTGAGCACAAGGCCAGCGGCTTTGATTATCTCCGAACGGTAGCCGTTTCACGAATTTTTCTGGACAACATCGACAATTTCCAAGTCTCCATTCTTACCCAAGGCCCAAAGATTGCGCAGACCGCCCTCAACTACGGTGCCAATGATTTCGGCAGCATCATGATCGAAGAAAACGTTGTGAGCGCGGCAGGGAATAAGTTCATTCTCAGCACCGAGGAGTTTGAGCGGGTAATCGGCGCTGCGGGTTACGACGCAAAACGTCGAAATACGCGGTACGAGCTGATCTAGTTACCTCTTTTCCGTGTTTCCATTGGGGATGATCAGAATCTGTCCAGGATTCTGCTCGAAAAACCCGATATTGAGCATTTGACCGATTTCGCGAAGGGCTTCCTCGGCCGTGATATCGTGGAAATCTACGCTCAGCGGAGAATCCGCAAACCCTGGCGCGATTTGAAACATCAATCCCGTTTGCAACGAAATTTCGTTCAAAACGCCCAATAATCGCTCCTCGTCCGCCTTCACGGTGACGTGCCTCTGCAATAGCGCTAGAGGCTCCGCCGTGGGCACCGGTTGCACTGCGCCCGGATCAAGTTTCCCAGGCTCGACTTTAGTACTTCGGTCTTGGGGAAGGCTATACATCCTCTCCATCGGATCCGAGTTTGTTGCTGGAGTAGGTTGAGTGACAGAGGGGGACTGAACTTGAACAGGCTGAGTTTTGCCAGTAAACTGCGAGGTGAGCAAAAATGCGACAAGACCCACGCCCAGCAATCCACTCCCAACTTTAATCGGCACCCAATTGAATTCCTTGGGTAGTTCCTTAATGTGGGAGAGAGGCTTAAACTCCGCCGCTGAACCAGCAGAAGTCAATCCATCCGATCGGACACTTTTGATTCCTCGCAAGATCTTAACGCGATGAAGTAACTCCACCCGGTGCTCCGGGTATTTTTTGGTAAATGCCTCAATCGCACTCGGCTCTCCTTGTTCGGCAAGAAGCCACATGAGTTCGCTGACCGGATTGGTCGGTTCGCCCATCATGACATCACCGCCTCGTAGGTCTTCTTAAAGCGCTCGCGGGCACGAAATAGCCGTGTTTTAGCCGCATTCTCATTGCAATCCAGACTCGCTGCGATTTCAGAAAGGCTCAGCTCATCCCAGTAAAACAGGGTGAGAATGGCTCGGTCAGCTGGCGCAAGCATGGTCATCGCCTGCGTAATCTCAGGATCAGCGGCAGTCTCCGGCTCAACCGTGCGCTCGGAAGCTGCTGTGAGTTCAACGTGGCGATACTTGAAGCGTGCAGCCCGTCCTTGCTGGATGCTACGATTCACCGCGACTCGATAGAGCCATGTTGTAAATTTCGACCTGCGATCGAACCGAGAAAGATTTCTGTACACAAGGGTGAATATCTCCTGCACTGCATCGGCTGCCTCTTCGGCATCAAGAAGAACCCCCTGCGCGATGTGAAAGACCTTGGGATAGTAGCGCTCGTACAGAATTTGGAATGCGACCGCATCT
>JAIOPU010000218.1 GCA_021413725.1 Armatimonadota bacterium
ATGCCCTCCAATAAACCGAGTTCTCAACTCGGTTGGAATGGAGTGCGAAAGATAATTTTTGCAACTTGCGGTATCGGTCACGATTGCATCGGGCTTGACGTGGGGGCCGATGGCAAGAAGAACATGGGGAATGGCACTCGGTGGAACGGCGAGAACCCAAATGTCCGCGTCGCGTGCGAGATCGTAGTTGAGGGCGGCGACCTCAAACCCTTTCTGTTCGCTGAAGTGAATTTGGGCCTCCGGGTTGAGGTCAAACCCGATAATGTCGGTTGCAAAGCCCGACTCCAGAAGTCCCAGTGAAACCGAGCCTCCGATCAATCCCAAACCCACGACTGCAACTACCAATCCGTCCCCCGTTCCTTTTCGCGTAATACGTTCATTTCGCGAAAAAGGTTTGCCCCAAACCGAATTAGATAGCAAATTAGGCCAAAATGTTCACCGCATAACGAAGTAAAATTAACGAAATGGCGACAACATTGCGGGGATTCAAGGCTTTTCGAACCTACCTCGAAATGATAAAGTTTGAGCACTCGATATTTGCTTTGCCTTTTGCCATGATCGGAATGATGTGGGGGTCGCGCGCTGCAACCGATAGTGCTTGGCCCGGGTGGGGCATTTTTGGCGCAATTGTACTCGCGATGGTGAGTTGTCGAAGCGCAGCGATGGCGTTCAATCGAATTTTGGATCGCGAAATCGACGCCAAGAACCCGCGGACTCTGGTGCGGGCGATTCCAGCGGGGCTGCTCTCTTTGCAAGATGTTAACTTGTTCTTTCTCGGAAGTTGTTCATTGTTTCTCTTTGCCTCAGGAATGCTCGGGCGGCTTCCGCTGTTGCTAAGTCCAATTGCCCTAGGGGTGACTTTGTTTTACAGCGCGACCAAGCGATTTACTCCGCTTTGCCACATCATTCTTGGCATCAGCCTCGGTATCGCTCCTGCGGCGGCCTGGATCGGTGCATGCGGCAAACTTGACCTCGCCATCCTCCCCATTGTTTTCGCAGTGGTCGGCTGGACGGCAGGGTTCGATATCATCTATAGCTTGCAGGACGAGGAATTCGACAGAGCCGAAGGACTGCGGTCCATCCCCGAGACTCTGGGTAAGGCGCGAGCGCTTACGATCAGTCGTCTCCTCCATGCATTTGCAATAGTCATGCTGATCCTAGCCGGGTTCACCGTCCACGTCGGGGCACTTTATTTCGTCGGAGTCGCATTCTCAGCGGCGGTTCTAGTTTACGAACAGACGCTGGTCAAGCCAGACGATTTAAGTCGAGTGAATATGGCGTTCTTCACCCTGAATGGCTTTGTCTCTTTGGGGCTATTTGCTTTCGCTCTCCTCGACCAGATTTTTTCTCGTAAATGATGTTCCTCCCGACCCCGGGTAAGGGGATCGGGAAGTTGGGAAGTTCATTCTGTGCCTGCCTTGTAAGACGGGCCCTGGGCGGAGGCTTTGTCAACCTACGCGGCAACCAAGTATTGTTGTCGACCCTCAAGCACAGCTTGCAGATTCTGCGAGGTGAGTTGCTGGGCAATGTCTTCGTTGGCGGTAACGCAAACAAATTTCACTTCGTGGACATTGAGCAGGTCCCTCAGCCGATTTAGCTCTAGAGTTGCAACGGGGTCAATGCGTCTTGCGAAGGCGCAATCGACAACACAGTTCCAGCCCGCGAAGTCGTCGCTCGCAAGCTCATCGAGAATTTCGTTCACAAGGACAGTGGCCTCGCCTCCGGTGATGACGCCGCCGAGGTTAACCTCTATATTTGTTGTTTCTTGATTCCAATTCAGTAAATACATCCTTTATCTCCAATAGTTGACGAGGGTTACTTTCCGCGCTTAATCCTGTACGCCCCTGGTAAGAAAATCGGCTCGCGAAGAAACCCGTAAATGTCCTACCGGCAATCCCCCTAGTTGCAAAAATTACCAATGGCGGGGGGAGTAATTTGTAACTGGCACATGAAAATGGCCGGTTGACTTTTGGCCCCTAACCCTAATATAGTAAACACGCGTCTACTATTTATACGTGTGGGACTCAAGAGAAAATGAAATTTTGTTTACGAGAATTAGAGGCAGACAGCCTGCTTGCACGGATCGAGAAATCGAGGGAATACCCGCACTACAGCGAGGAGGGCCTGATAAGGAAGCTCAAACGCTGCCATCAGCGGAGTTATCATTTGAAGCCATCGCCAGTTTCTGATCCAGCGTACTATTTAGCCGATCAGGAGTGGCGCGAAATTGTTCGGCTGGCCCGTTTGACGGCGAGGCAGCGTGAAGTTTGGTACTTTCGCAAGACCGGCTGGACGTTTGAGGAGATTGGAAACTGGAACGGCACGACCAAGCAGGGGGCACTCAACGTGTTTCGGCAGGCATCGGCGAAAATCAGGAGGGCACACGCAACCTATCCATTCGTTGGGCTGGCGGAAGTGTATCGAGACTTAACGAAGAATCGGTAGGGCTTACCAGCGAATCAAATTCGCGCCCCAAACGAGCCCGGCACCAAAACCCACCGTCATGACCAGCATGCCGGGTTTCAGGACTCCATCGCGCTCCGCTTCAAAGAGGGCAATGGGGATGGAACCGGCACTTGTGTTTCCGTAGCGATCGACGTTGACAAAGACTTTTTCCGGGGGAAGGTGGAGCCGTTCGGCGGCGGAGTCGATGATTCGGCGATTAGCCTGATGAGGAACAAAAAGATCGACCTGCTCGGAGGTCATGCTGAGGGAATCCAGAACTCGCGCACAGGCGTCGCCCATCGCATTGACGGCAAACCGGTATACCTCGGCTCCGGCCATAAAGAGCTTTTCATTTTTCCCCACGGCTTGCGGACTGCCGGTGGGGTATCGAGATCCGCCGACTTCGAGGCAGATATTTTTTGCCCCTGAGCCGTCGGAGAGGAGAACCGTCTTGAGCACTCCCCGGTCAGTACCCTCCGTTGCTTGGAGCAGCGTCGCCCCTGCCCCATCGCCAAACAAAACGCATGTGGACCGGTCGGTCCAATCGACAAATTTGGTGAGCGTGTCTACGCCGATCACGAGGATATTCTTATATTGTCCGCATTCGATCATCGCAGTCGCGATGTTGAGTCCGTAAATATAGCCGGCGCAGGCTGCGCCAATATCCATCGCTACTGCATTCGACGCGACGATAGCGTACTGCACGATACACTAAGTGGAAGGGAAGGTGTAGTCGCCCGTGACCGAGGCGACAATAATCATCTCGACTTCGGTGGCATCGACTCCGGCGTTGGCGAGGGCTTGAAGGGCGGCCTCGGTGGCGAGCCCGGAACATGTTTCGTCGGGCTCACAAACCCGGCGTTCGGCGATTCCAGTCCGCTGCTTGATCCAAGCGTCGTTTGTGTCAATCATCTTGGCGAGGTCGTCATTGGTCACGATTTTCTCAGGAACCGCGTGACCCATGCCCTTAACGACTGCTCGGAAGTTCATTTACTTCTCTATCCTACCGCGAAAGTTATGGTATTAGGCACCACTCATGGGCAGACTCTTCCGAATCTGCTCCACAAGGCCGCTCGCGATCGCGGCTTCGGCTTGCAAGAGTGCATTTTTAATTGCCTTGGGGTTGCTCCTTCCGTGGCAGATAAAGCAAACGCCATTGACTCCGAGTAAGGGTGATCCACCGTACTCCGCATAGTCGAGTTGCTTCTTCAGTGGCCGCATAGCAAACTTCATCGGAAGGAAAGGTATTTGAAAGAGCACGTTGCCTGGCACCTGTTCGCGAATCGCGTCCATGATGTACTCAGCGACGCCTTCGCTGGTTTTGAGGACGATGTTTCCCACGAAAGCGTCGCAAACCACAATGTCGACCGACTGCCGGAAAATGTCCTTGCCCTCAATATTTCCCGCGAACCAAGAATATTTGGAAAGGTGCTCATAAGCTTCCTTGGCAAAGGCATTGCCCTTTCCTGGCTCTTCGCCGATGTTGAGGAGGTGAACCTTTGGATTGGGGCGATCCATGAGGTTCTTTGCATACGCGAGTCCCATGAAAGCAAACTCGACAAGGTTCGCCGGGTCTACGTCGGGGCTTGCGCCGGCGTCCAAGAGAATGAATCGGCCCATTTTGTTGGGGAGGACCGCCGCAATCGCGGGTCGCCTAATGCCGGGAATTTGACGCCAACTCAGTAGGGTTCCGGCGCTCGCTGTACCAGTGTTTCCGGCACTGACAAAGGCATCTGCTTCTCCCCGCTTGACCATGTCGATGGCAATCACCATGCTGGAGTCTTTTTTCTTGCGGAGAGCATCCACGGGTTTGTCGTCCATCGTCACGACTTCGGAGGCGGGCACAATCTCGCAATTGCTGGGCATTGAACCGCCAAGATACTTCTTGATCAATTCGGGTTGCCCAACGAGAAGGACTTTTGACTTTAGGAAAGGTGCAGCTTCGAGAAATCCATGAACGATGGCTTCAGGAGCGTGATCTCCCCCCATCGCATCGAGTGCAATTTTCACTCTTCGGGCCCCTCGGTTTTCAACTTTCCGAGCAGGTCGAAAGGATGATCGAGGTGTCCGCGCGATCTCATCGCGTCAATTTCGGCGGCCTGAGGGCAGGGTCCTTCCCAGCCATGTTCGCAAATCGGTTGCATCGGCATATTTATCCAAAAGTCTTGACGTAGGAGATTCTCCACAAGGAGGTTGTTTTCTTCGAAAAGTGGATAAGGCTCTTCGTCAGCCTTGACCCGGGCGTGGTCGTCGGTTCCGTAGGAGGCCGGGGTGCCCTCAACCGGGAATTCTTCCGAAATCTCAAATTCGACGTCCTGCTCGATAGGGCCCCCGCACCGGGAGCACTCAAGAGTGCATCGAGTCTTAAATTCGCCGGTGACCAGCAACATGCTGCCCGTGCTCATCGCTTCCAAAAATCCCTCCAGCGGTGTGACCAAGTCTAAATCTTCTTCCTCGGGCAAATCGGTCGAAATATCGACCGCAATCGTGCGCCCAGGGTGCTGGAGCACGTCGTGTAAATCAAGGATGTCATCGCGCTTCATGGGGTGTTTGAGTGTACCTTGCGGCCCGAAAGACACCCATCGTCACTTTTTTTTCAGATTTTTTGGAGGCGTGAACGTTGAGCCTAGCAACTTTCTTTGAAAACAGTGCAAACTAACACCTGAGTTTGCGCGTCCAATATGCGTACACAGGGTCGAGGATCGACCCCGAACTGGCTATTGTATATGAACATGATACAGAATTGGAAGTGGATTGCAGCCTTAGCGCTCGTTGGATCGATTGCAGGTTGCTCAGGTGATGGCGCTGCCGCTGGCGGCGGCGGTGGTGGCGGTGGAGTAATTACTCGAAGCGTCCCAGGAGTGACTTTGGGCACTAAGGGCGTTGTCTCGGTGGTTTTCCTCTCGGGTCAAGACCGACGATCTCGGGGAGTAGGCTCTCAAATTGCTGATATCAATTCGATTCAGCTACAGAACGGGCCCTCGGACTATATTCCCAGCACAGATGTTGTTCAACTCAGCCCACTCAGCGTTCAACTTGATGGTTACACCATTAACCAACGCGACATCCAAGTTTCTCTTAATGGAGCAGCTTCGAAGTCGTTTACCGAATATCCGCTGATCATCAACG
>JAIOPU010000219.1 GCA_021413725.1 Armatimonadota bacterium
TTGGAATAAGTCATTCGCGACACCTGGTGCCCTATCCTCCTGGTTCCCCGAGCGGATTGAGGGAGAATTTGTCGTTGGCAAAGCATTCACGATGATCTGGGGCGAAGATCACTGCGAATGCATCCTAACGGAGTACGTTGAAGGGGTTGCGATCTCCTACCAATGGCATCCCGGAGAAAACGGGACCCTCAACGCATATCCGCAAGAAGAACTTACGACCGTTCGATTCAGCCTCGAGGCGGAGGGAGATTCAACTTTAGTCACGATGGTCGAATCTGGCTTTACTAATATCGCAGAGTCGCGCCAAGCAAAGGCCTTCAACGAGAACAATGGGGGCTGGGACTCTGAAATGCCTAAACTGGCTCGGAGCTACGAAGATTGACCGACGCGATTTTCTTCGCTCTTTCCGATCCCTTGCGGCGCGAGATGCTCACCCGGCTCGTCCGTAAGGGTCCGCAAACGACACTAAATCTGATCAAGGGTCTTGGAGGCACGCGGCAGGGCGTGTCAAAGCACCTCGCTGTCCTCGAAGCTTCTGGTTTGGTCCGAAGCACGAGGCACGGACGAGAGATCCATCGTGAGGTGGACCTTGCCACCTTGCGCGGAACTTGTGCTTGGGTGTCGAAACTTGAGTTTGAATGGGATTCGCGTCTTGCCGGCTTAGCCGATCAATATCGTCTGGACGAATAGCTATTTGCTCTTGCCTGCCTTGACAATTTGATCCAAAATATCAGCCGTTAACTTATCTTTGTCGTCCAAGGGAAACCCTTGCCAGCGAACAATTCCATCGGGGGAAATCACGATCACGTGCGGGATCCCTTCGATACCGAGTGCTTTGCTCATTTTCTTCTGCGAATCGAGGGCAAGGTGATATTCGAACTTGGTCTTTTCCATAAACCCTCGCACTGTTTCCTCTTTTTCATCACTCACTCCGATAAAGACAATATCCTTAGAAAACTTCTTCGCCCACTCGTTCATTTCCGGAATAAGCTCGCGGCAGGGAGGGCACCATGTCGCCCAGAAATCAATCACAATCACCTTGCCTTTAAGGGCTGGAGCATCGCCCGTGAGCCACTTTTCCACTTCAAACTTCGGAGCTTTCTTACCGCGAAGGTCGTTTTTGGCGTAGAGGGTCTTCTCCGTAACGATCGACGGGAATTCGACCTTTTGCGCGTGTGCGAGGGTTGTTGTCAGCGCGAGAACAGCAAAACTAGCGGCTTTCATATTTGTATTGTACGTGAGTTTCCATCAAATTTTTTCGAATTTTTGCCAAAAATCTGCCGAAGGCAACACCGCGGTGATTTCAAACTCCATCAAATCGCTCCAATTTTCGGTCCAAGGCTGGAGTGCACTCTCGTCGGGGGCGGTCATCAATTGGAAGCAAAGTGAGCCATCCAGCGAGATGAAGCTGTCGACAAACTTTACATCATCGGGCATCATCCGCCCCTTTTCCAGAAATCGCTTTCGGATTGCGACCGTATCATGAAACCTTTCCGTGACCATGAATAGCATTGGAACTCGATTCTACCAAACCCAGCTGCGCGGTCAAAATCTCAAAGAACTCCTGCAAGTTCTCTGCCCTTTTCACCGAATCAAAATGCTCGAATCCGCCGTGATTCTTAGCCAAACTGAGCCATTGCTTCAGCCGAACGAGTGTCCTCTTCGGACCCCGCCTATCCAACTGATCCGTATGCACCGCAAGCTGCCTTAGCAGGAGAATCCAATCCACTTCTGGCAAATCTCCGCGTTCCACCAATCCCAATTCCATCGCAATCTGAGTTGGCAAGTTCGGACTCGCCAGTGCTGCCCGCCCGATCATAAAGTGGATACAGCCCGTTTCCTCTCTACACCTGAAAAAGTCGTCCAAATTCCAGATGTCGCCATTCGCGACAATCGGGATTCCGAGGTCTTGACGGACCTTTCCGATCTGAGGCCAGAAGACCGGTGGCGCATAACCCTGCACTTTCGTCCTCGCGTGGATAGTCAGCCAGTTCGCTCCGCCCTCCGCCGCCATAGCCGCGTTCTCGTGAATCGACTCTTGATCGTCCCAGCCGAGCCGGAGTTTCGCGGACACCGGTATCTCAACGGGAACCGAAGCACGAACAGCCGCGACAATCTCCCGAATCCGGCACGGATGTCGCAACAGCGAAGCCCCGCCATCGTTCCGGTTCACGGTTGGTGCCGGACAACCAAAATTGATATCAATGCCCAATGCTCCTGCCGTACAAGCTGTCACCGCTGACTCTGCCATTCGGCCCGGATCGCCGCCAAGAAGTTGGACCTGCACGGGCAGCCCTGTTACCGACATTCCGCAGTTGTTGAGTTCAGGAATGTCCCGGAGAAAAACCTTCTTTGGCAAAGGCTCAATGCTGACTCGTGCAAATTCCGAGACCGCGTAAGTAAACGCCCCGCTTTCGCCCTGCAATGCACGCATAGGAGCATCGGTAATGCCGTCCATAGGAGCGAGAACGAGGGCGGGGGCATTCGGACGAATCATGCGGTTTAGCTAAAGGGTGACATGATTTTTGAAAATCAGAAAGCTCCGGAAAAAATCGGGGCTGTCTCTATTGAGACAGCCCCGCAGATTCTTCCCGAAGGAAGGATCAGTCACCGATCATGTTGAAGTTCACAACAAGGATTGTGTAGTCGGTGAGGTCTACGACACCATCTCCGTTCAGATCACTGTCGGCAGGTGAAATGCCGAACCCGTCCGGGGTGTTCCAATCGGACGAGGACGATGTCTTGTTGAAGTTGACAACGATATATGTGTAGTCCGAAAGGTCGATGACGTTATCGCCATTCACATCTGCATTTGGCAAGTTGAACGAAAGACCCGTAACGTTGACCGAAGTGTTCACATTGGTCACCGACTTCTTGATCCAGTGTCGTGCCCAAGCTTTGATCGTATAGGTTCCTGTCTGAGTCGTGTTGAACGAGAACGTTCCACCGGTTCCGAGAGTTGCCGTCTTCGTCTCGACCAGAGTTGCCCCTGAGTAGAGTCCGAAGGTCACGACTTGACCGGCATCAGCCGAGAAGTCGAGAAGGTTCACGGTTCCAGATACAGAAGTGCCGCCACCGCTCACGGTAGCATCGCAGTCGTCAACCCAAGCCGCACCACCATTGAAGTTGCCGGCAGGCTGGATGAACATGACATAGAATGCCGCGTGGTCTGTTCCCGCTGGAGCGACCATGCTAGCTGTCATCGGCACCCAAGTGTTCAGGGGCGATGCCGAAGTGATTTCCTGTGCCGATTCTTGCGAAGCGAGCTCGTTGTTTGCCGCATCTTGGAAAACCAACTTGATGATGCAACGGTTTCCACTTTGCATAGCATCGTTGACCCAGTTCTGACCGTATCCGCTGATGGATACTGTCTGTCCTGGTGCACAGGCGAAGTACTGATAAGCTCCGGAATAGTTGTCGGATCCGTTGAAGTTGCCGAACATCTTGAGGGATGCTGTTCCGGTTCGTGCAGGAACTCCAACTGATTCTCGGTAAGCATTGGCAAACTTGGTCCAACTTGCCGGGCTCGTGCCGCTACCAAGCTCAAAACTCTTGTTTGCAAGAAGTCCTGGTGGAGGAGGATCGGCGACCACGACCGAAAGATCGTCAAAGTAGACCGAACCGGGTGCGGTGCCAAATTGAATGAACAGCAGGTAAACCCGACCGTGAGCGACATTTGCTGGGGCGGCACCAAGACTGGCGGTTAACAACTGGTAGCTGTCTTGCGCAGTTGCTGCGGTAATCAGAGCAGAATCAGATGCGCTAATAATATTGTTCGCGGCATCAACGTAGGCCACTTGGATCAGAGCAAGATTCGTTCCTCCAATTGCGTCCGACGAGAGGTGCTGTCCGTATCCGGTTAGGGTTGCCGACTTTCCTGGTGTAATCGCAAAGTCCTGGGACATAACGGCATCCGTTTGACCTGCGCCAAACTGGCCGTACATATGCATCGCTGCACTACCCGTGCGTGCTGCACCAGGATTGGTTTCGCGGACCGCGTTATTAGATAAAACCGTCCAATTATCGGCGTCGGGGCTCGTGCCAAGTTCGAACCCACCGTTCGAAATTTGTGCACTTGCTGAAGAAACAAGAACTAAGGTTGCGACAAATGTCGCCAACGCTCCTATGAATCGATTTTTCATAATGCTTTCCTATTTTTGATTTTTCAATCTTACTTTCGTCGTCGATGGTAAGCCCAAAGCTGAGAAAAGCGCCGCTCATGCGACAGATTTCTAATCACCATTGATCATTTCCATTTTTCATTTTCACGAAACGTTTCGCGAAACGTTTCTCATTGTACGGCATTTTTATTTTTTTGCTCAACACCAGACCCTATTTTGAGCAAAAACTAGCACTTATACGGGGTTGAAATTTTGCCTTCACTGGTTTCCACAACGACAACCGCATTCCTTACAGGGTTCGACGCGAGAGCGGCACCGTTGCTTTCTACGACAGTTCTATACCAATGCGCGGAATCCTTCAGAGTTCGCCTTTGGGTTGCAAAGTCCACATGGACCATGCCAAACCGGTGCTTGAATCCTTCAGCCCATTCAAAGTTATCCAGCAGGGACCAATGGAAATAGCCATCCACCGCATAGCCCTCGGCATGAGCACGATGAAGACTCTTGAGGTATCGCGATGTGTAGTCAATTCTCTGTGGATCATGCACCTTTCCGTCCTCATGAACCCAGTCGAGCGAACTCAAGCCATTTTCTGATATCACAACCGGCAGACCATATCGCTCGTGGTGGAATCTAACGGACCAGTAGAGGCCTTCGGGAGTGATGGACCAGTCAAAGCCCGTGCGCGGGCTCCCAGGATTCTCAGCGACAACCTCAGGTTTCCCTTCTGCCCCGGCTCGAACAGTCGGCGCGGCATAAAAGTTCAATCCCAACATGTCAATCGGCTGGTTCATGACCGCCAAATCTGCGTTGCTCACCTTAGGGCCGTTCTTGCAGAGAACTGCCACCGCGTCTTCCGGCCACTCGCCCTTTAACACGGGGTCTAAGTAGAGTCGGGCAAACCAGAAGCCTCTCGCCGCGTCTTGCGTACCAAAAGTAAACTTCTCGGCGGCCAGGATGTTTTCCGGTGATTCGTCCACCGGAATAGCAATATGGCTAATCGGAGCATAGCCGATATTCGGCGTTTTCTTGCACTTCTCCCTAAGAACTTGCACTGAACGCCCATGCGCCATCAAAGCGTGCTTTGTGGCGAGGAAAAAGTCTGACCAGTCGAGTTTCAGGCCGGGGGCATGAGTTCCGTCCACATGACCGAGGCCGAGAAAGCAAGGTGGCTCGTTGAGGGTGAACCAATCTGAAACTCTGTCCGAAAATCGATCGGCAACGACACTTGTGTACTCGGCAAACCAGTTTGGCGACTCCGGATTCAGCCACCCCCCCCTCACATACAGTTCTTGAGGGAAATCCCAGTGGAAAAGGGTCGCATAGGGGGCAATATCGTGCTCTAGCAAAGTATCGATCAAACGATCGTAAAATTCTAAACCCTTAACGCTGACGCGACCGACGCCCTCGGGCAAAATTCTCGACCATGAAAATGAGAATCGATAGGCCTGAAGTTTCATGCTCGCCATAATAGCGACATCTTCTCGGTAGCGATTGTAGTGATCGCAGGCGACTTTGCCTGTGTGGCCACCATGGATGACACCCCGTTTTTCGCAAAACGCGTCCCACACGGAAAGACCTCGTCCATCAGTGTCAAATGAACCTTCAATCTGATAAGCGGACGTCGCTGCGCCCCAAATGAAATTTTCTTTAAACTGCATAATTGTTTCTCCCTTGTTAATAACTCACTTAAAGCCGGTCATCGCCATTCCCTTAACGAAATATCGAAGTCCGGAGAAAAATAGTATGATAAGAGGAATTGTCACGAGGACGCTTCCTGCCATCAGTAATTGCCACTGCTCAGAGCGCAATGAATTGTAGGTCGCGAGACCTAGTTCAAGCGTCTGCTTATCCACATCATTGAGATAGATGAGCGGCCCCATGAAATCTCTCCAATTATAGATAAATGCGAATATTCCTACTGTCGCCAATGCCGAACCCGAAAGCGGCATAATAATCCGGCTAAAAATTGTGAAATGGCTCGCACCATCGATTTTGGCGGCCTCGTCGAGTTCCTTTGGAATGCCCATAAAGAACTGGCGCAGTAAGAAAATATTAAACGCTCCGCCACCCAGAAATGCGGGGACGGTGAGCGGCAAAAACGTGTTGACCCAGTGAAGGTATTTGAAAAGTACGTAGCTCGGAATCATCGTGATGATTCCAGGGAGCATCATCGTACTCAGTACAATAAGGAAGAGCCGCTCCCGACCGGCAAACTTCACGCTCGCAAAGGCATAGGCAACCAAGCTTGCGCTGAGAACAGCACCCGTGGTACCGGTCACTGAAATCACTAAAGTATTCCAGAACAGTCTCGCAAAATTGACATTTGGATTCGATAGTACTTCCTTATAGTTATCAGAACTCGGATTCTTGGGCCAAGCCCACGCTGCGGTCGTTGAAAGTTCCGCGGGCGACTTCAGTGACATCGCAAATGAAGTATAAAAGGGCACAAGAAAAGCGAGGCTCCAAGCGATCAGAAGAATCAGAATGACAAGCTTACTCGCGCGATCTAAAGCAACACGTTTCTGCACTACGAATCTCCTCCATAATGTACCAATCGATTGAGCCTAAACTGAGCCAGCGTCACAAAGAAGATGGCGGCGAAAAGAATCCACCCTAGTGCAGATGCATAACCCATCCGAAGCAGGCCAAAGGCTTCATCGTAAAGGTGCAGCATGTAAAATCGAGTGGAATCGTTAGGACCGCCTTGAGTCATAACAAACGCCTGGGTAAACGACTGAAAACTTGCAATCACTCCTGTAATCATGGTAAAGAAAAGAGAGGGCGAGAGCAGAGGAAAGGTCACCGCTTTGAACTTTCTCCACGGTCCGGCACCATCCAAAGTAGCCGCCTCGTAATAGGTTTCTGGGATTCCCTGAAGCCCAGCAAGGAGAATGATCATTCCGCCCCCCGCACTCCAAACACTCATCATAATGAGGGCGGGAAGAGCGAGTTTCTCATTGCCGAGCCAATTGGGAAGTTGACCATTAGATCCAAGGGCTGAAGCAAGCCCCAACGGGTTTCGCTGACCATCCGATCCAAAGAGGACAATGTTGAGGATTCCGCCTTCAGGTTGAAAAATTTTACGCCAAATCAGGGCTGACGCCACGGTGCTTGCAAGGGCTGGCAGGTAAAAGCATGTGCGATAAATCGCCATTCCCTTGACCTTCGTGTTCAGGAGCAAAGCGAGCCCTAATGCTACGATGATTCCTAGCGGAACAGAGACTGCGGTATAGATCGCCGTCACCTTCAAACTTCCCCAGAACCTCGGGTCTTCACCAAAGGCTTCGGCAAAGTTTCCTGCCCCGCGCCACTGTGCGGTTTGAATGAGATCCCAACTTGTGGTGCTCATCAGCAGCGAGAGAACCATCGGCCCGAGAGTGAAGATCACCATTCCGAGAATCCAGGGGGATATGAACATAAAGCCCGCCCGACTCTCCGCTTTCTCTGCTTTTGTACGTTTGACCTTGAGTTCCGGCCAGAAAACCCAGCCGAAAACCGCCGCGATGATGGCGAGTCCCATACCAATTCCAGCTTTCCAGTTGAAAGGAGATAAGTTTTCTTGACGTAAGATGGAGGTAACTCGTGCGTTCGCAATTTTGTTTCCCTCCGTGAGTGCTGCCTTCGCGGTGGTTCCGCCCGTGTAAATCGGTTCCGTTTTGGAAAATGCCAAACCACTCACCTCCATCCAATATTCTGCTGTGGGCGGGAATACGACGCTAGGGACGGCGATGTCGGTAAATTTCCTGCTTGCTGGGTACTGCTGCTCAATCGGAGTATTGGGGCCAGGAATCCACGCTTCACTTAGGGCAACTTTCCTAATCGCAGGTTGCGCGATTCCGGCTTCGGCCATCGCCCTCATCCCAGGCTCGCCCGCCATCCATTTCACAAGTTCCCAGGATTCTTTTGGATGCGCAGTCGACTGCATAATTCCGTACCCTGATCCTCCCGTAGGCGCGGAGTTATTGACCTTGCCCGTCGCCGGATCAATGTGTCCGGGTGCAAGAGTAATGTCCCAGTCAAAGAACTCGGGAGATCCAGGCTTCAACGCTGCCCGTATGTTCGGCACGTCCCAAATCCCACATTGGTACATTGCAATCTTTTGGGAAATGAACAATTGTACGGCCGTAGTTTGGGCCACGGAAGTCATTTCAGACTGGCTGGGCATCCAGTGCTTCTGATTGGCTAGACTAGCCACCCAATCGAAGGCCTTTATCGTACGGGGATCCGTGAAATTTAGTTGGGTAAAGTCCTCGGGGCGGTCAACGTACCTTGCGCCAGATGAAAACACGACCGTGTCCGTAAAAGCCCCAACCCACGATGGGGCAAAAGCCCATTGCTTGACTCGACCATTCTCACCCTTAACCGTCAACTTCTGAAGGCAGTTGGTAAAGCACGCGGTGCCTTGGCTCGGCCTAGGTTCGTAGTCCCACGTCCATCGCCCATCAGGCAGAGTCAGACCTGCCTCTTTGAAAAGCCTCTTATTATAATAAATCAGCCCGATCGGTGCAATATCTCTGGGCAAAACATACAGCTTTCCTTGGTACCGATGAACATCAACAATCGGTTTGTAGTAGTCCGCGAGATTCACCCCATCGCCCGAAGCAATGAACGGCTCAAGGTCTGCGAGAGCTCCTCTTCTTGCGTAACGTTGGAAATTCTGGGGATCCAACATCGCTACATCGGGGGCAGTATTGGCAGCGTATTGGGCAAGTAACTTCTGGAAGTAGACCTTGTAGTCAACATTCTCCATGCGCACCTTGATATTCGGATGCGCCTTCTCAAACTCGCCGATGACACGGCGCAAGACACGAAGGCTCTCGTCACCGTCCCAGACAACAAACCGCAATTCTACCGGCGCAGCGATAATAGACCTTGCCAGCAGTTGCAATAACAAAATGCTGAAAAGTCGCGAAAGAAGTCTCATGGATGATCAGGGATGGGTCGGTCGTGCCGTGGAAGCTCGGACCACGAGTTCGGGGTTAAGAATGAACGTCTCCGGAGAGGGGCCGCCCTCTATGAAAATCATGAGAGCCTTAACTGCGGCGACACTTAGGTCAGTAACGGGTTGACGAACGGTGGTCAATGGCAAAACCGCATCCGTACTCGCTTGAGACATATCAAATCCCACAATGCTGACATCCTGCGGCACTCGCAGCCCCATTTGCAAAGCCTCGTGCAAAGCTCCGATCGCCATCTCGTCGTTTCCGCAGGTGATCGCAGTTGGGCAATCTGCTTGAGACATGATTTTCCGCATCGCGTCTCGCCCTTCGTTAATCTTGAATTCTCCATATCCCACCCAACGCTCATGAAATGGCAGGTCGTGGCTTTGGATAAACTCGCGATAAGCTTCAAGGCGCAAAATCGCGTCCGGCATATCGTCTCTTCCGGCAATATGGCCAATTTTTCGATGGCCAAGATCATACAAATGCTGCATTGCCGCTTTCATTCCGACTTTATTGTTAACCGTAAAAGAGGCGACCCCCTCAAGGGGTGCTCCCGAGACAGTCACGCATGGCATGTGCAAACTGGTTGCCATCTCAACGTTTTTATGGTTAAAGTGTGGGGCAATGAAGACGACTCCGTCAATCCGCCCGTCCAAGAGAACGGAAACCATTTCCTCGGAATCGGTCTCGTTATATCGAGTGAAAAGCAGAATGTCTTGCTTATGCTTTCTCGCCTCATTCGCAATTCCGTTCAGGGCCAAATGCAGGTAGGGAGAGAGAAAAACGTCCTCAGTTACTTCGGGCGGAACGACGCCGATCGTATGAGTTCGACCGGTAACCATGGACCGCGCGATTCGGTTGGGACGATAATTGAGTTCGCGAGCAAGCGCAAGGACACGTTTTTTCACATCATCGGGGACAGATCTGGGACCACCGTTCAACGCGTAGCTGACCGTGCTCACCGAAATTTTGAGCTGCTGGGCGATATCCTTGATCGTGACTGCCATAATATTCGCGAAACGTTTCGCGAAACGTTTCAGCTTGAATTATACACCACTTTTTCGCAATATCTGAATATTCCGCGAAAAATGAACAAAATTACTGAAACTAGAGTAATCTCACCTGAGAAACGTTTCGGAGATTCCCTTGATAACCCTATTGCTATGCTCATTTTTCAGTTCGATGGACAACGCACCAAGCGTTGTTAAAATCGTAAAGTCTCCCTCCGGGTACTCGATGACTCGGAACGGGCAACCGTATTTCATCATGGGTGCCGGAGGCACCGCATCGCGAGTTCAACTCGCTGCGAGTGGCGGGAACTCTACACGAACATGGGGCGCAGACAACCTTGAGAAGGACCTCGCCGAGGCTCAAAAGGCAGGAATCACCGTCACAGCAGGAATTTGGCTGGGACACAAAGACGTCTTTGATTACGGCAACGAAGCTCTCGTCGCCAAGCAACTCCAGATGTGCAAAGACGTGGTCACGAAGTACAAAGACCACCCTTCTATCCTCATGTGGGCGATTGGAAATGAAATGGACGGGTACGAGGCAAAGACCGATCCGCGCATCTGGAAAGCCATCAACGACATTTGCGTTGCCGTCAAAAAGATTGATCCCAATCACCCGACCATCTCAGTGGTTGCAGAGGTTGTCGGTGATCGTATCGAGAAAATGCACGAACTCTGCCCCGCCCTTGATGCGATCGGAATCAACTCCTATCGGGGCGGGACAACAATCGGAGACAGATATAAAAAGGCAGGTGGAAAGAAGCCATTCGTCCTGACAGAATTCGGCCCTCCAGGATCCTGGGAACTCGAAAAGACTCCCTGGGGCGCCCCCATTGAGCCAACGAGTACCGAAAAGGCTGAGTCCTATCGCGCCAGCTACATGGCCTCAGTTATGGGTCAAAAGGGACTCTGCCTCGGCTCCTATGCCTTCCTTTGGGGGCACAAGCAAGAGGCAACTGCGACCTGGTTTGGCATGATCTTGCCCGATGGCAAGCATGTTGGCGCGCTCGATGTGATGACTGAACTATGGACCGGCAAAGCCCCAAAAAATCTCTGCCCAAAGATCAACTCCTTAAAACTCGTTACTGCAAACCGTGTTAAGCCTGGTGAGCAGGTGTCGGCCGAACTCAGCGCGTCAGACCCCGAGGGCGACCCCATCAAAGTCCGCTGGCTACTCACCGGCGAGACCGCCGTCTACCTCACAGCCGGACAAGATGAACCTGTTCCCCCCGCTTTCCCCGACGCATTGGTGAGTTCAACCAATTCTAAAGCGACCGTTAAAATGCCCGCAGCAGGCGGTGCTTATCGACTATTCGCATATGTTGATGATGGCAAAAATGGTGCCGCTGTGGCGAACATCCCGCTCTACGTAGACGGTCCATTGGCCGTCCAAAAAGGACGCCCCGTCAAGCTCCCCTTCGCGGTTTATGATGAAGCTTCCAACCCACCGGTTTTCATCGCCTCCGGCTGGATCGGGAATACCAAAGCGATGGCGCTCAAACTCGATTCGAAGTCAAATCCCCACTCCGGAAGTACGTGCACCGAAATTACATTTACGGGCAAAGATGACTGGGGCGGCATCATTTGGCAATATCCAGCGAACGATTGGGGCGACTTGCCCGATTGCATGGACCTTTCCGGTGCAAAATCACTCAGCTTTTGGCTCAGAGGTGAATTAGGAGGCGAAGAAGTTAGCGTGAACTTTGGCCTGCTCGGGAAGGATAAGAAGTTTCCGGATAGTGCCACAGGTGCACTGGCGAACATCAAATTGACTCAGGGTTGGACTCAACACAAAATCAACCTGGCAGGAAAAGATTTATCCAAAATAAAGACGGCATACGGCTTCACGGTTGCGACGAAGCAAAATGCAGTCAAATTTTTCATCGACGACGTCAAGTACGAATAGCCTAAGGCAACTTCGACCGAGTCGGCGTGAATTGGAACCAGTTAAAATTCCACAAACTGTCGTTCGCGATCACTCGAATCTTGTGTGAACCTCGAGTCAAAGTGATGTTCGGAAGAGTCACTGTTTTGTACAAAGACCAGCTCTGGGTATTTGGCACCACCACATTTGTCGCAACCACCTTGTCGTCAATCTGCACCTCAAAACGCTTCCCAGAATTCGGGCTTCCGACTCGGAAGCTCAGATTTCCGGTCATTTCCCGAATCAACTTCACCGAGTAAGTCATCCACTCATCCTGCTCAATCCACCCGATGGATGGGGTCCCATCCTCTGTGGTGTTAGCATTCAAATCCACCCCTGATACTCGATAAGTACTCGGGCCAAGATTGGTCGCTTCAAGGTCGTGATAAGCGAAGCCCTCGCCACCCTTGTCAAAATCTTCAGCCTGCACTCGTGCGGGCAATACTGTTTCGGCCCCAAGATAGGGAGTCGTCGCAACTTTCGAAAGCGCAACAGAGTCTATGGTCATTCTTGTCGGGAAAATTGTATTGTCAATCCCCTGCGCGCCGCCCCAAGTCCCACCAACCGCGATGTTTAGAAGAAGTTTGAACGGCTGATTGAATGGCCAGCGTTCCCAAGCCCCACCCTGACGAGCCCAGACCAAAACCGGGAAACCATTGACAAGCGTACGAACCTCATGCGGTCTCCATTCGGTCGTATAGGTTGCATAGGTGTTGAATGGGTCGGCGAGGGTTGTAAAATTCGTCGGTCCGTTTCCTTGCATGAAATTGTATGCCTTCATGTGGTTCGAGCAATGGATCTTGCCTGGATCGTATCCGACATGCTCCATGATGTCGATTTCGCCGTTATCCGGCCAATACGCCGTGCCGTAAACCTGGCTTCCCGCGAGCATCCAGATCGCCGGCCAGCTTCCTCGACCTGATGCAATTTTTGCGCGAATATCAATCTTTCCGTAAGTCCAGGTTTGGGCACTATTGATTCGCGCACTGGTGTATTGAGAGCCCTGATAGACTTCCTTACGGGCTTCGATGACCAAGTTTCCATTCGTGACGTAGGAATTTTGAATCCGATTCGTGTAGTTCTGGAGTTCCTGGTTGCCCCAGCCACCTCCACCGGTTTGAAATGTCCACTTGGAACCATCAGGAACCGTGCCCGAGCTAAATTGGTCGTCCCACACGGGAGACCATGTCTGCGCGATTCCGCTGGAAGACAGTCCCACCATCGTAAGCACAAAAGTCAAAATTCTGACCCGATTCACTAACATTCTCCCATTCTACACACAATCCGAAACGTTTCGCAAGCATCGAAAGTTAATCCGACAGAATTGCTGGGCAAAACCACGATCTTAGGCACGAATGACGAGAACGTTATGAGGACTCGCCACCACTGCGTGGTGAGAGACACTACCCAAGGCAAGTCTTTGCCAAAATCCGTGACCTCTCGCTCCAAGAATGAGGAGATCTGCAGATGTTTCCGTCATCACAGCATCAATTCCACGTTGTGGATAAGAATCCACGACTCTCGATTCACACTCATATCCCTCATCACGCAATCTCTGACAGATCTCGGCATTTTTTCGACGAATTTCGGCTCGACCCTCTTCCCTAATCGCCGCAAGTCCGGTTTCCTCAGCATCTGATATCGCAGGAGTTTCGTCATACGGATACGCCGTAAGCAGAGTAATTCGCCGAACTCCTCTCGGTTTCCAATACAGAAATTTCTCAAGGCAACCGTTGCAATAAGGCGAGTGGTCTGTCGCGAACACAACGCTCAAGCCTTCCTTGTCTTTTGGCTCGCTCTTTGCCACCAAGATGGATTGTCTGGACTCTGCCGTCAAAGCCTTGGTTACGCTCCCGAAAAACAACGACTCCCACTTTCCCTTCTGAGCAGAACCGACCGCAATAATATCCGCCTTTTCCTCGTCAGCCGCCTCGATAAGCACCTGAGCAGGGATGCCTTTGATAAGGTCTTCTTTGCACCGATAATTTGTCCCTTGCAGCATTTCAGAAGCCTCTGAGAGCATGGTCTGACCGAGCTCTTTACGAGTCGCAAGGATCTGACTGATAGGATGATCTGGCTCAAGTTCCGGGAAACCCCGGTCCGATAAAACCGATTCAAGGACGTGCACAAGTTTAACCTCAGCACTCTCAAACCTCAGCTGGTCCAAAAGTCTCAGGGCAGTCGGGAAGTATTGAGTGTCGATTCCAGCTACGATTTGTACCATACTCATTTCTACTCCGATGCTGTCACTAACATTCACTTTACCGGCGGAACGGTGAGAAATTCCATAATGAGAAATGAACTCACTATTGATTGCATTTCTCGTTTCTGGTCCGCAACAAAAGCCCCAACTGCCAGCCGGCGGAAAGAGCGTCATTCGGGTTCCCACAATGGCAAAAGCGCCTCTGAACTTTCTCAAGGCTGCCGCCGGTTACAAGATCAGCCTTTTCGCTGACAACCTCCGTCATCCGCGAATGATGGCCGTGTCCCCGAATGGCGATGTCTTCGTCGTCCAGACACGGCTCGAAGTTAAGGAAAGGAATCAGCCAAACTCCGTGATAGTCCTCAGCGGCGGAAAGAAAACGACCTGGGCAGACAAGTTAAATCTACCGTTCGGCATCCAATTCGGGTTCGGACATTTGTATGTCGCCAACACGGGTTCTGTGGTGAGATGGCCATACTCCCAGGGTCAAACCCAAGCTATGGGGAAACCTGAAACCGTCATTTCAGGGATTCCCGATCTCGGCTATCGGAACCATTGGACGCGGAACATTCTCTTCGACTCGAACCAAAAGAGTCTTTTCCTTACCATCGGCTCGGAGCACAATCTCGCCGAAGAGGGCAAGCGCCGAGCGGTGATTGAGCGGTTTCCATTGAACTCAAACGGGCTCGTCAACGGGCCCGCGATAACATACGCAAGCGGCATGCGCAATCCAATTGGGCTCGCGATCAACCCCGCGAGCGGCCAACTCTGGGCGAATGTCGCGGAGCGAGACTACAAGGGCGATGATCTCGTTCCCGACTATCTCACATCAGTCAAGCCTGGCGGCTTTTACGGGTGGCCCTACGCTTATATCGGCAAGCACCACGACCCTCGAATGCCTCGAAAACCGGCGCTTGAATCGACCACCATCGTTCCCGATGTCCTCTTCCCTGCTCACTCAACCCCGATTGACGTGAAATTCACTCCTGGCGGCGCGGTGATTGCCTTGCACGGCTCGCAAAACCGAAGCAAACTAAACGGATACAAAGTTGTTTTTATTCCATTTGACGCTAAAGGTCGCCCGACCGGACCAGCGCGCGATTTCGTTACGGGTTGGCTCCCGAAAGGCTCTAACCGGGAAATCTATGGCCGCCCTGCCGGACTTGCAATTCAGGCAGACAGCTCAATCCTAATCGCCGATGACTGGGGCGGAAAAATTTGGCGAGTTCAAAAACAATAAGCCCACCTCTGGACGAAGGCGGGCTTAGTTATTCTGTAAAGAGTTCTTACTTCTTTCGTCGTGCGCGAAGTCCGAGAAGCCCAAATCCGAGAGCGGCAAAACTTGCTGGCTCTGGAACTACCGTCAGCTGCGCTTGACCACCATCCAAGGGACTCGGTCGGAAGTAGATTGCATCTCCAGCAACGCTCACCGAACTGTAGTACGTTGTAGCTTGTGCCAAGAGCGAACCCGTGATGGAAGCACCGAAGATGCCATTGCTGAAGTCAGCAACTCCACCATTGGAAGTTCCGTCGTAAGTTGCTTCCCAAACTGCAAGCTGCAATCCGGCGCACTGTTCGTTCGTAGCCGCCGAACCGAAAACGGCAGCGACAATGTTGCCCGCCAACTGGATTCCGCCGCCAAATGCAGCCGAGCTGAGCTGGGAGCACGCATAGGTTTGACCACCGGAAATGTGATGGTCAATGTCGCAGCAAACCGAAGAAAAGGTCGAACTTGTCGCGTTATTGGTGAAGTTCAACTTCCCGGCAAAAGTCGTACTCGTGACCGAGTTATAAGTTATGCCAACGCTTTGGCCGTTTCCGACCGAGTTGAATGTAATGCTCGCATTTGCGATGCCTACGATGCCGATGAATGTGTTGATAATGAGTAACTTCTTCATAACGCTCCTTTCTGGTACAAAATGTACATTTCATTGGACGTGCCAAAGTGGTACTTTCCCCCATACAGTGGGCAATGTCCGGTAATTCACCGAGCGTTTCTTAGTAAATTTGCTGAATACCAAAATGCCGCCTAGTGCTACCAACCGCTCCCTATGGGTCGTGAGTTGCGTCATGAATCATGGACACATCTATGAAAATAGACACTGGGAATACCGGATTTATGCTCCTCTGCACGAGCCTCGTCATGCTCATGACCCCTGGGCTCGCCTTCTTTTACGGTGGGCTCGTCGGTCGCAAGAGTGTTCTGACGATCATGATGCAGAGTTTTGTCTCAATGGCCTGGACCACCGTCTTGTGGTTCACCTTTGGCTATTCGATGTGCTTTAGCGGGGATATCGGAGGGATTATTGGTAACTTCGACATGGCCTTTTTGAAAGGCGTCGACCTCATGGCTCCATCGCCAACAGATTCAATTCCGCTCATTGTCCATGTCGCCTACCAAATGATGTTCGCTGTGATTACCCCTGCCCTGATTACCGGCGCATTCGCCAACCGTATCACATTCAAGGGCTACATGTGGTTCCTCACGGGCTGGTTAGTCCTCGTCTATTTCCCCTTCGTCCACATGGTCTGGGGAGGTGGGATTCTCCAGAAATGGGGCGTCCTTGACTTTGCCGGAGGAATTGTAGTCCACAACATCGCCGGAATGGCAGCCCTTGCTTCGGTCATCTTCGTCGGGAGACGGAGGATCGCTGACAACGTCCCGCACTCGATTCCACTCGTCGCGCTTGGCACCGGGCTTCTGTGGTTCGGTTGGTACGGATTCAACGCCGGGAGCGAATTCAAAGTGGATTCTGTGACCGCAAGCGCATTCCTCAATACGGATATTGCCGCATCATTTGCCGCGACAGTGTGGCTCATTTTGGATATCATTATCACAGGGAAGCCCAAATTTGTCGTCCTTTTGGTGGGTTCGGTGGCCGGCCTCGCTACGGTGACTCCCGCCGCTGGCTATATTTCTCCCGCTTCAGCGGCTCTGATTGGGATCACGGCAGGCATCGTTTGCTACGGTGCCGTCGCCCTCAAGAACCGCTTCAAACTCGACGACGCCCTGGACGTTTGGGGCGTTCACGGAGTCGGGGGAATGCTCGGAACCATCCTGGTGGGAGTCTTCGCAACCCTAAAGTTCAACCCCCTCGGAGGCTCTGGGCTCGTTGATGGCGGGGGTGGAACGCTGCTTGGAAAGCAAGTAGCGGCGGTCCTCCTGTCCTCGATCTGGGCATTCGTCTTCACCTGGGTGATGCTGTGGGCTATCAACAAAATCACGCCAGTCCGGGTTTCAGAAACCGACGAAGAAGGCCTAGACGAATCCCTCCACGGAGAATCAGCTTATCCAGAATTGGGATAGCCTTGGAGCGCGTGACGTCCCGTCAGCATTCCAGACTTCGGGCCATTGATCCCGGTTGTGCCTCCAGAGGCTTGCCCAAGTTGACTTAACCTGCCCGAACTGAACCAATAAGTACGTGACTTAAAATCTCACAATTCCAAAAAAACCGCCCACGCTCCCGACTATGATAACCGCTCCCGGAGGAGGACTCACTCGCTCAAGGCCGCAACATGCTCATTATCCCGCTGGAACTGCTCCTCATAGAGCTCCCGATACAATCCACCCATGGCGAGAAGTTCGTCATGTTTCCCACGTTCCACAATCTCCCCATCTCGCAAAACCAGAATTTGATCCGCATGAAGAATGGTCGACAGTCGGTGAGCGATCGCGAACGTTGTTCGACCGACCATCAGCGTGTTCATCGACTGCTGAATAATCCGCTCAGAAGTCGTATCGAGCGCACTCGTCGCTTCGTCCAAAATCAAAATCTTAGGGTTCTTCAAGATCGCGCGTGCAATCGCAAGTCGCTGCTTTTCTCCACCTGAGAACTTGTAGCCACGCTCTCCGACAACGGTATCCAGACCCTGCGGAAGCGCAGAAATATGGTCCCAAATGTTGGCGGCTTTGCAAGCATCAATCAAAACTTGATCCGTCGCATCCGGATTCGCGTAACGAAGATTCTCTTTCACGGTATCGTGAACCAGATAAGTCTCCTGCGAAACCACACCAGTCACGGAAACGAGCGACGCCATCGTCATGTCCTTCACGTCAACACCATCCACCTTGATCGAACCCTTCACCGCGTCGTACAGTCGAGGAATCAGATAGCTAATTGTCGTCTTCCCCGAACCGCTCGGCCCGACCAGAGCAATCAACTCGCCCGCCTTGGCCTCAATATTGATCCCCTTGAGGGTCCAATCTTCCTGAGAATCTTCATACTTGAACCAAACATCGGTAAAAGAGACATCGCCGCGGCAAGCAGCTTGATTCACAACCTGAGCATTGGGTTTGTCAGTAATGTCCTGCTTCAAATCCATATATTCAAAAATTCTCTCAAAAAGCGCAAAGCTAGAAAGAACCTCAACATAGCTCGCCATCATTCCCGAAAGCGGGAAGAACATTCGAGTCTGAAGCATCGTGAAAGCGACGAGTTTTCCGACAGTCAAACTGGTATCGCCCCGCTGAATCATTAGATAGCCCGCATACCAGTAGACCAGCGCTGGAATGAGAGCGGTCACCGTTCGCATCAGGCCGAAAAAGACGTAAGTCATCACTTGCTGCTTAATCTGCCAACCCGCCAGAGCCTCGCTCTCCTGGCCAAACTTGGCCATGAGCTGATCCTTGCGCGAACTGGTTTTAACGAGCAATGCTCCTGACACCGACAGCATTTCCTGCATCATCGAGTTCAATTCGGCTGTCTGTTCCTGGGTCCCTTTGCGGATAGTGCGAGCCCATTCACCCAAGGCCTTACCCGCTGAAAGGAAAACTGGAACCAGTGCCAACGCCAAGAGGGTCAATCTCCAGTCCACAATGAGCATGGCAACTATTGTCGAGATGATGATTCCAATGTTGCTGAGGGCGTCCGTGAGCGTTGCGCTCACAACGCCCTGTACACCGGAAACGTCGCTGATGAGACGCGTCTGAATTTCTCCAGTTCTTGTGCTGGTGAAAAACTTCAAGCTCATCCCCTGCAGGTGATCGAACAGCGAAGTCCGCATATCGTGCATGATCTTCTGCCCGACGAGGACGCTCCAGTAACCATAGAGAAGCGTGAAAACTGCGCCGCCGATGGTCGCCAAGACCGTGAGAATCGAGAATGTAATCACGGTACTCATGTTGAGTTTGGTGAGTCCGTCATCAATGATGGTTCGCAGGAAAAGCGGCGGCATCAGGCCAAAAAGAACGCCCACGATCACCGCAAGAATAGTGAGATAGACCATCCTCCGGTGCGGAATGAAAAGCCGCGCGACGCGACGATACGATTCACGACTAATTTTAGAGGGAGGACGGTCGGTTGAGCCTGAGAACATATCCCCTCAGCATACCGCTCAGGCAGTATGCGAGGCCTTGCGCAAGCGTTCCCATATAGCGGCCCAAGGCTCGGTTTCCGGGGGCATTGCGATGCAAATCGACTCTAACTCATGCCCGTCCAGTTCAAAAAGCGCGTTGTAAAGTTCAAATGCGTAGTTAACCGGTTCGCTGGGCATGTGCCGTTGGTGCGAATTCTCAGTTGCACCGAAGGTGAGTCCGCCTTGCCGAGCATGCAGTTTCTCGACGAGAACAACAGGAGTCCGGGGTGCGTAGTGGCGGTCGTACATTCCAGGTGCGGATTTCATTCCGGTAGACCGTTCCGCAACGGAGCGACCGAGAGCGGACTCAATCTGAGAACGAGAGATTTGACCATTCCTCAATATCTGGGGCGGCTCCGAGGTGAGGTCCAGAATCGTAGACTCAATGCCAACTTTGCACGGTCCGCCATCAAGAATAACTTTGCAGGAACTGCGAATTTCTGGGCTGAGATGCTCGATTCGCGTCGGGGAAAGGTGCGTGAACAAGTTGGCGCTCGGCGCCGCGATAGGTCGATCTGATTCTTCACAAAGCAACCTCGCCATCGGGTGGTTCGGAACTCTAACGGCCACGGTTTCGAGGCCCGCCGTTGCCTTAGCAGAAATCGACGAGTGCTTCGGCAGAATAAGCGTAAGCGGACCCGGCCAAAACCTCCTCGCGAGTTCCTCGGCGTCTTTTGATTCTCCTGTAGTAACCCTGGGGAGCCAGCTGAGGTCCGGGACATGGACGATCAAAGGATTGTCGTTGGGCCTTCCTTTAGCTTGAAAAACTCGTTGCACCGCTTCGGGGTTCGTGGCGTCGCAGGCCAATCCATAAACGGTCTCCGTCGGCATTGCAACCAGTTCTCCGGCTCGAATTGCTTCAGCGG
>JAIOPU010000220.1 GCA_021413725.1 Armatimonadota bacterium
TCTCTCACCGGCTTGACGAAGTGACGGCGCTCGCCGACCGCGTGACAGTTCTCCGGGATGGTCGCAACGCGGGTGACTGGAAGGGCCCAGAAATCACCACCGAAAAAATGGTACGGCTCATGGTCGGGCGCGATCTCCAAAAAACCGAAATCAGAACAGCAGCAGCAAGCGAACCCAGACTCATCGTCAAGGACCTTCGAACGCCGCGCTACCCGGATCACGCCGTCTCCTTCAGCGTTGGCCGAGGCGAAATCGTCGGTTTGGCCGGACTCGTTGGCGCGGGGCGCACTGAGGTGGTCCAGGCAATCTTTGGCGCGGTTCCTCGTCTCTCCGGCTCTGTTACCCTTGATGGAACAGAGATTCCCTCCGGTTCACCAAGAGCATCGATCGAGCGCGGTCTCTTTCTCGCCCCCGAGGATCGTCGGCACGAGGGGCTGATCACCAGCATGTGCGTTCGAGAAAACATCACCCTTCCCGCAGTCAAGAAGTACTGCAAAGCAGGTCTTATCATTCGTTCCCAGGAAGTCGTGATTTCAGAAAAAATGCGTGATCAGCTCCGACTCAAGACCCCGACCGTGCACGCCCAAGTCAGCGGACTCAGCGGCGGAAACCAACAAAAAGTCGTGCTCGCAAAATGGCTCTCCCTTGAGCCTAAGTGCCTTCTCTTCGACGAGCCAACAAGGGGTATTGATGTGGGCGCCCGCGCCGAAATTTATAGCCTCATGAGAGAACTTGCTGACCAAGGGGTCGCAATTCTTATGGTGAGCAGCGACATGGAAGAGGTTCTCGCAGTCAGCGACCGCATCGTCGTCATGCACGAAGGTAGAGTTTCCGGGGAACTCTTGCGCGAAGACGCAAGCGAAGAAGAAGTGATGAAACTAGCGGTGGGACATGCTTAAAAAACACGGGCGAGAGATTGCGATTTTTGGCCTCCTCGTCGTGCTTTGCATCTTTGTGCAAGCTATGAATCCCCGATTCATGGGCGTCACGAACCTTACGAACATGGCGCGCCTGATCGGTATTTACGGCATTTTCAGCATCGGTGCCGCCATTGTGATTATCACCAGCGGCATAGATCTCTCTGTCGGCTCCATGTTCGCCCTCCTCGGTGTGCTTCTCTCCATCGCCCTCGTGGATCACAAGTGGTCCTCGTTTCCCGGCGTAGCCGCGATCTTAGCCGTCGGTGCCGCTCTCGGTGCGCTCCATGGTTTTTTGATCACCAAAGTCAAGCTCCAGCCCTTCATCGTCACACTTTGTGGCCTTCTCATCTATCGCGGCCTCGCTCAATTCATCGCCCACGATGAAACCAAAGGTTTCGGTGCCTCTGCCGGTTTTGAGGGCCTAAAGTCATTCGTAACCGGTAACCTCCTCGGCGTACCCACTCAGTTCGTCCTTATGGTGATTATCGCCCTTTTCGCCGGGGTGTTTCTTCACCTTTCAATATATGGACGCCATCTCTACGCCGTCGGTCGAAACGAAGAAGCCGCACGTTACTCAGGCATCGAAACAAGACGAGTGATTGTCGGAGCGTATGTCATCTCGGGCGTCCTCGCCGGCATCTCCGCCATTCTCCTCGCCTTCTACACAAACTCCATCTCCCCCTCAACCCACGGCTCATCATATGAGCTCTACGGCATCGCCGCCGCGGTCCTAGGAGGTTGTTCCCTACGCGGCGGCGAAGGCTCGATAATCGGGGTCCTCCTCGGTACCGCACTGCTGCAGGTTCTCCAGAACCTAGTCAACCTCCTCGGCATCCCAAGTTCGCTCAACTTCGCCGTCGTCGGCGTCGTGATTCTCATCGGGGTCATCTTCGACCGGGTTTTGAATCGGGAAAATCGATAAACAACGTTGTTGGAGTCAACCTATTTCCGACGCCGCATAATTGCGACAGCTCCAAAGCCCAACGCAACCAGCGAGCCGGGTTCTGGCAAAGTCGGAATTTGGTTATTGATTCCGACGCCAATGTACATTGGCACACAAACCTGCTGTCCAGGGGGCACGATATTGTGGAACTGCATCAAATCCTCCAGATCCCCTGGTCCGGGATTGCTAATGTCCGGGTTCCAGGTGTTCACTACATTATTGGTCAGGGCACTTAAAATCTGAGAATTTAGCCCAAGTCCCGAACCGATCGCCCCAGGTCCTAACATCATTCCCGTATCGCCACCCTCAACGGTCGTGATTAACTTGCCGGCACTGAGGTTCTGTAGGGGCAAGCCTTGGTCACCTCCAAATGTCCCCATGAGGTCTAGGTCCATGGCAAAGAATGTGTCGATATTGTAGGTGTTCTGCCCCGTGTTATTGAAACAAAGCCATGTTGTAACTAGAGAAGAATTCAACCCGGTGTCGGTGAGTTGGTAAC
>JAIOPU010000221.1 GCA_021413725.1 Armatimonadota bacterium
GCGCTACCACCGGACGGTGTTACAGTCACGCTGGTTGGTCCTTGAAGGACTGCACTTGTGGTTGCGTCCAAGATGGAGAACTCCAAGTTCAAGGTCGCGCTACCTGGTGCTGTTCCGACGTAGCCGTTAAGGTCAACCGATCCGGAAATTGTTCCGCCACCTGTTGCCGCTGGAACGACTTTGATACCACGATACGTGGTGTTGGTTGGGGCTGCGGCAACTGCCGTGAAGGTAGAACCGACACCCAAATCCTGTCCCGAGTAAACGGTTCCGTTTGCTCCGGTGACATAGAATGTTGAGCCGCTCAGCGCCAAGCTTCGAATACCTCCAGTCGCAATGTTGTTGATGATGTACTGGAAGTTCCAAGTGGCACCGCCGTCGGCTGTCGTCCACTTGACCAAACCGCCCAATGTCGTGCTTTGATCGCTGGCTGCGTAAAGTGCGTTGCCAGTGAAGATGAAGTCGTAGCACCCAGTTGAGGCAGGACTGCCTCCTGCAGCGGTATTCACCTTGTTCACAAGTGGCTGGACGCCAGATGTCGGTAACCCGGTACCTACAGCGTTGATCCCATTGTAGGTCGTGCCCGAGAAACTGCCGATATAGAGTTGTCCGCCGAAAATACCCACATTTCGCATGTTGGTTAGGTTGCCTGTGGCGGTGTCTGTAATCCCCGTGGAGAACGAAGCCCCTACAGTTGCATATCGGATTCCAGATGTGAGGAAATTTGCTGCGCCATTGCCGTTGGTTCCTGAGATCCAGAGATCTGTTCCGTTGATCACGGCACTGCGGACACTGCCGCCACTGTTGGTGTCGACCATGCGAGTAGTCGTATCAATGTTGCCATTCATATCGACCACCGCAATAACGCGGCGCATGGGTGTAGCGTCTGTAGACAGGTTTGAAGCGATTGATGGGTCGGCGGCGCCGACTGCGGCATCGTACCCAGCAAAGGTGAACTTATTGTCGTTCACATTGAGGTGAACTTCAGAGGTGCTCGTGCCGCGACAAGTGAATTGGCTTGCCCCGGTTGTCGGCATTGGGATGGTCTGAACGATTGCCCCTGCCGGTGTCATTTCAACAAGAAAGACTGGGGTCGCAAATGCGGTGAGAGCGGCGGCTCCGTCGCCGATCTGGGTTACTACCAAATTACCTGGAGTGAACGGAGCAGCGAATGCTGCGGAAAGTGCGGAAAGCGCAATGGATGTTGTTAGAACTCTTTTCATGAAAACCTCTACCCGACTTCGGGACGTTGTCTATATTATGATGGCTAGGGGCAAAAAATGCCTCTTTTTCCTGGTGAAGCTCACAGTAGATCGCTGAAATACAGCAAAAATACGGTGGACTCTTCCTCAACCATCGAACGCGTTTCACCGCGCTCTCCCTATAGTATTTCACGCAAAGGTTAAGACAGTATTAAAAAGATTCGGATTTGGTTAAGAAATTGTCGAAGGAGTATCGACTCCCGCGAGCGTCGCCCGGTTGAAGTAGCTCACGAGCGCACCAATCAGGACGACCGTCGCCCCACCGCGAAGAGTCACATCTACGCCGTATTGTTGAGCGAGATAGCCGATGAGAGGGAGTCCCAAGGGACCAATCCCGCTGAGCGCCCAAATGTGCATCGCCAAAACCCTTCCCCTGAGCCTTTCTGGTGCGAGAGTTTGAAAGAGAGAATTCGTGGAGTTCAGTTGCGCCACCGAAGACGCCCCTGCGACTCCGAGACAAAGGAAGGCAATCGGAGTCGGCGGAGTGAGCGAGAGCACGAAGAGAGACAAACCAATCGAAGCCATTGCGTAGCGCACGATGTGCGATCGGTAGGGCTTGTTGGAGAGAATGGAAACCATCACCAACCCCGTAATGGCACCGACCCCAATCGTGGACATCATCGCGCCCAACCCCTTCTCCGCGAGATGGAACATGTCCTTGGCGATGGCGGGCATGAGGTTAAGATAGAAGAGAGCGCAGATCGAGACGGTCATCTCCATCAAAAAAAGCATTTTGAGACGCTTTTCATGCCAGGTGTAGCGCATGCCCTCCACCATCAAATCAATCATCGGCTCCGTGTTCTTGGTTGTCGACGTCAAGTCCGCTCGGATGGCAAGAACGGCAAAGATCAAGCAGAGATAGCTGATGCCGTTGAACGTGTAGCACGACACAGGGCCGAATAGCGCCAGGAGCATAGCTCCTAGACTCGGACCCAGCACCCGAGCCAGATTAAACGTCATCGCGTTCAGAGGGACGGCCGCGTGGATTCGATCCAGCGGCACAACGCTGCTCACCAACGATTGCCGGGTGGGCATTTCCAGGGAAGACGAGAGACCGTTCACGACCGCCACCACGACAATATGCTCATATCGAAGGCGACCGGTGTGCAAGAGGAACGCTAACGACAGTGCCGATACGGCGAACACGCATTGGCAAAAGATTAAAACTTTGCGGCGGTTGAGGCTGTCCACCAAAGCCCCCATAAAGGGAGCGGTTAGAAAAACCGGAATGGTTCCGTAAAACCCGATCATCGCGAGTTTCCAGGGATCCTTGGTCATGTCGTAGACGAGCCAGCCTTGCGCGATGTCCTGGACCCGACTTCCAATGAAGGATAGGAAGGAACCGAGCCACAAAAGGCGAAAATCGCGGAATTGAATGACTTGGTAGCTGGGGTGATTGCGGATTCGTTCGCCCAAGGTCAATTCCGCCATGAGTTAAGTATGAACGAGTTTTAAAGCGATGCTTCATAATGAAGCCATAGCCCTACGCGGGCGGAAGAAAATAATGACCCTACACGGAGTTGACGTCTATCTATTCATCGCGACCAGTGCCGATCTGCCCAAACAAGTCGGCAAATTGACCTTGGAATTTGTTTCCAACAAGGGAAACAAGGTCTATCCCGGTCCCCTCACCGACATTCGACACTACGACTGGCCCCAGTGCCGTTACAGTTCCGATGAGGTCGTCACGGACGCCGAAGTCGATGCCGCGATCCAATCCCTTTCGCAGGGTGGATTCTCTTGGAGCATGTGCCAGAAGCTTTATCGCGACGGCACCACGAACCTTTACAGCCAACCCTATTAAATAATGTCACATAAAGTAGCCCTCATTCGCGGAGACGGAACCGGACCGGAACTCGTCGCCGCCGTAGAAAAGATCATCAAAGCCGCCAAAATCGACATCGAATGGATCGATGTTGAAGCCGGACTCAAGTGCGTGGAGGAAGGCAAAGCCATCGTCCCGCAAGAAACTATCGACAAGATCAAGGAAATCGGAGTCGGCCTGAAGGGCCCGATGACGACTCCCATCGGCAAAGGCTCCGTCTCTCCGAACGTCACTCTGCGCAAGAAGTTGGACCTTTTCGCCTGCGTCCGACCGGTGCACAGCCTTCCCGGCGTCGTGACTCCGTTCACGAATCTGGATATTGTCTTGTTCCGAGAGAACACCGAGGACCTCTACATTCAGGACGAGTACATGGCAACGGCGACGACTGCGCACACCGTGAAGTTGATGTCAGTCCCCGCGGCGGAGCGGATCATTCGACATGCCTTTGACTACGCGAGAAAGCACGGTCGCAAGAAGGTCGTTATGGTTCATAAGGCGAACATCATGAAGATCGGCGACGGTCTTTACCTTCGAACTTTCAACCGAATCCGCGAGGAATACCCCGAGATCGAGTCGTGGGACAACATTGTGGACAACCAGTGTATGCAACTGGTCATTCGCTGGAATGCCTATGACGTCCTCATCCTCCCGAACCTGTACGGCGACATCGTGAGCGACCTTGCCGCCGGAATGATGGGCGGACTTGGAGTGGCTCCGGGCGCGAACTTTGGTGATGACTGCGCGGTTTTCGAAGCCGTCCACGGTTCTGCACCGAAGTACACCGGAATGAACAAAGTCAACCCAACGGCATTGCTGTTGTCGGCAACTTTGATGCTCGACCACCTCGGCGAGTTTGATGCCCGCAAGCAAATCGAAGGCGCCTTGGAAGCAACGCTCCGAGCCGGAATCAAGACCTATGACCTTGGCGGAACCGCCGGGACATCGGACTTCGCCGATGCGGTTGCTTCTCAGCTAAAGGGATAGGAAACAGGTTCCTCTCCCCCTGGGAGAGGTCCGTGACGTAGGAACGGGGTGAGGGCGCGTACGATAAAGCCTTGCGCAAGCTGCCCTCATCCAATTCCCTTCGGTCATTGCTTCTCCCAGGAGGAGAAGATCGAAACTCCTGTCCCTGCGGGAGAGGTACGTGACGAAGGAACGCAGTGAAGGCGCGCACGGTGAGCTTTTTGCTGCGCAATCTCCCAGGACTTGAGCATGCCTAGCAAAAAACAAGTTGGAAGAGCTCGGGAACTTCGCAAGTCAATGAATTTTGCGGAGGTGAAAGTCTGGCAAGCACTGCGTCAAAGTGTCCGCGAGGGAATTAGAGTGCGCCGACAGCATCCAGTTGGGCCTTTCATTCTTGATTTCTACTGTCACTCCGCAAGATTGGCTCTTGAACTCGATGGAAGTTCCCACGAAGGTGACGGCAAAGCCGATGCCGCGCGGGACGCTTGGCTCAACAAAAACGGAATTACTGTGCTGAGAGCCTGGAATAGCTTAACGGATAACGATAATGTCTATACCTTGGTGAACTGGTTTCTCGACGAATGCGAATTGCGCAATCAGTCTTAGCTTTGTCCCTGGCGGCCCTCATCCAATTCCCTTCGGTCATTGCTTCTCCCAGGGGGAGAAGATCGTGGGCAGGGTTTCGTTCCGGTACCGCAAAGGTAAAAACTTCCTGCATAATTGAATCGCACATGGAAAACCTCGAACTAGACGCCCTGATCGCTGCCCCGGAGCACCATACTTTGCTCTTGGAAAACGATCAGGTGCGGGTTCTTCGAACCCGAATCGCACCCGGTGAGCGGACTGCCGTCCACACGCACTGCTGGCCGAGCGTGTATACCGTTTTGAGTTGGAGCGACTTCATTCGATATGACGCCGATGGCAAAGTCCTTCTCGATTCACGCACTCTTCCTACCACCCTCAGCCTTGGTTCTGCCACTTGGTCAGAACCATTGGGCCCCCACTCCTTTGAGAACGTGGGGAATGAAGTTGTGGAGATTATCGCGGTAGAGCTAAAAAGCCCCGCTCACATTAACGCTTAACGTACCAAATGTTCCGGTACTCGACCGGGCTTCCGTGGTCTTGGAGTTTGACGGGGGCCTTGGGGGCGTGGGCGGTGTAGACCGCGATCACGCGGTATTCCGAGGTTCCCATGATCTTGGTGTGGTCTTGAATCTTAACCCCGTTGTGGATCACGGTAACGTAGCCGGGCTTCACTAACTTTCCGTCTTTTCCAAACACGGGGCTGTCGAAAGTGATGTCGTAGGTTTGCCATTCTCCTTGCGGGCGGCAGACATTGTACTTGGGCGGGGTTTGGCCGTAGATGGCGCCCGCGCCGCCGTCGGCGTAGGTCTTGTTTCCGTAGCAATTCAGGATCTGGACTTCGTAGCGGCTTTGCAAATAGAAGCCGCTATTGCCGCTGCCTTGGTCTTTATTGTTGTCGATCGGCGTGCGCCATTCGACGTGATAGCGGCCGCTCCCTAAAGCTTCCTTGGTGAAGTTCGGGCCGCGACCAACGCGCATGGTGCCGTCGGGTTGTGCCCAGGTTTTGTTGGTCCAAGTGGGAAAAATGGCGCCTTTCGGGGCTTTGACGGGTTTGCCGTCCCACTTCACGGGGGCTTTGATCGGTGGGTAGGGGCGATTCTTATCGTGGACGTGCCAATTCGTCCCGGGAATGATGGGAGTATCCGTGAATCCGGGGCGATCCTCTTGGACCAAACCGAGGGTTGCGATTGCGAGCAGGGTCAGCATTCTTTGAGTTTAGCCGGTTTTCGAGTCCCTTATTACTTGTCTAGATACGCTTTCAAAAACGCAACACTCTTTTCAACCGCTTCCTTCACGCCCGCCTTCGCCATCGGCACTTCGTGGCCAACGCCTTCCAGGTAATGCGCTTCGACCGGCAAACCGAGCTCTTTGTACTTAGCCTCTACAATACGGCTCTGATTTGGGTTCACCAAAGGGTCGGCTAAGCCCTGAAAAATGAACATCGGGGCGGAATTCTTGTCGATCTTGTAGTAAGGGCTAAACGAAACCACGTCAGGGTCCTTCGGATCGTAGGGTTTGCCCGTCAATTGCTTCGAAACAGAATCGGCAATGAACTTAGGGAAGTCCCGAGTGAGGTCACTGGGGCCAAAGTAATTGAGCACAACCTTGACTTTGCTGGACATCTTCGCGTTTTCCAAGTCTTTTCCGGTCGCCTCGACCGTGCCCAAGAACATCGCGAGATGTCCGCCGGCAGAAAATCCCGCCGCCCCGATGCGCTTAGGATCGACATTGTATTTCTTGGCGTTGGCGCGGAAGTATCGCACGGCGGCTTGGCAGTCGTCGAGTTGTGCGGGCCACTTGCTCTTGGGCGCGAGTCGGTAGTTGATGTTTGCGACAACAAAACCCTGCGAAGCAAGGTTGGTCGCCATCCCATCGAGTTCCTTTTTGTTGCCACTGACCCACGCCCCGCCGTGAATCAGCACGACACCGGGGTTGTTTTTGGCGTCCCCCGCCGGCATGTGGACATCCATTTTGATATCGTCCCCCGCCGCCTTGGAATAGGAAATATCCATCTCGGTAGTCGGCATAAGGAAGGCAAGCGCAATCAGGTTGGCGATCATGGTTCTTGTATTATACGTCGGTTTGATCGGCGTTCTGCGCCCCGATTCCCAAAATCTCTAGGCCGCGATGGTCAAGGGCAAGTTGCCGCCTTTCCGATAGATCACAAATTCGTTGCTCGGCTCGGATTGTTTCCCCGATTTTTCCGCGACCACGCGGAAGCTCACCTGCACCCCCGGCTCGAACCCGCGAATTTCAATCCGAGTTCGGGTAGTGCTGGTGATGAGCTTCCAAGGGCCGTCGCCCAGTTGCGCTTCAATCGCGTAAATCGTGCTGTTGGTGTTGCCGTTGCGTTGCCATCGCAGCGCGACGAACCCGGTTTCGCGGGGCGCGGCGGTAAGATTGCGCGGCGGATGGAGCGGTTGCGGGGTCGGGCCGGTTGTTTTGGCATCCAATCCGATCCCGGTGAGGGTTTCGTTGGTGACCGAGGGCACTGCATAGCTGACTTGCATATATTTGGAGAAAGTTTGCTCGGCCCGCGTGCGAGCATCATTCTTTGCCGCGACGGCGGCACGGTAAACAAGTTCCGCCGCCTCCAACGAATCCTGCGCATCGACAAAAGCGGTCATCGTGCCATCAATCTCGACGGCATCGCTGGATTGCAATCCAAATTCGGCCGGTGCTGCCGAAATTTTCGTTGCCGCGACGGCACCGGACCGGGCCATCGAGGCATCAGGAAGTCTCAGAAATTGGGCGAGTTTCATGGTTAATGTGGTGTCCCAAGTAAGAGATTCCACAGTTATCGACGGAATTGATGATGAATTTTTGGAAAATTCGGAATTGAGGCAGTTTTCTCCGTAAACAAAGAGCATTGTTTACGGAGAAATGGGTTTTGGTGTGGAGGAAATGTGTAAGTTTTCGGAAGCGGGGAAGTTGTTTGCGGCAGATTGTTCGAGAGCGAGTGGATTCAGGCAAAGATTAGGTGTGAATCGAGGCAAATTTCTGCGAAAGCCTAGCGAAGTTCCGCGACCCCTACCCGGGGTCGGGATTGAGTTCGCTGCTTTCCCAGGGGTCTTCGACGCCCTGGCTACCTTCCGCGACTCCTACGGAGTCGGTCTGGGCGACTTCCTGTGTTTGAGCAACTTTATGGACGCCTGGAGATAGCTTTTGGGGTCGCATGCCGATCAGGCGGCGGCGTCCTTTCGGCAATTTTACGGATTGGCGCCATTCCCTCCAGGTGACATTGTCCGTCCCATCGGAATCTGCGGAGTCGCATTAACCCCGGTAGGGGTTACGGAAGGTAGCCAGGGTGTCGAAGACCCCTGGAAATAGGGACAATCCGCGCCCGACCCCGGGTAGGGGTCGCGGACCCGGCCCGCGCAAAGATCATTCCAAATCTTCGACCCGAAATTCTATTCCGGCAAAGCGGAGCAACTCCATCAATTCCGCCCGGTAGTCCTTTTTTTCGTGGTGTTTCGCCTGATTTTCAACATACGCACGGACGCGGTCGAGCCTTTCTGGACTTACTGAGAATGCCGAGTAGCCTTCTTGCCAAGCGAAGTCGGGACAGCCATTTTCCTCGCGCATCCATTTGTTAGAAGACTTCTTTGCTTCGCGAACCAAGCTCGAAACGTCTTGTGGCCCTCGCAGACCCACCAAAAGGTGCACGTGATCGGCGACCCCGCCGATGCAAAGTGGCGTTGCCCCATGAGTTCTGATGACTCCGCCGAGGTATGCGTGCATCCGCTCGACCGGCAACCCTTCGAGATAGGGAATTCTGCCTTTTGTGCTGAAAACGATGTGGACATGAAGCGCGAGAAACGTTGACGGCATGGTTGAATTGTGCCTGTTCATCGGGCGGTTCCGCGACCCCTGCCCGGGGTCGTGGGGGTTTTCGCGATCTTACCAGGGGTCTTCGACGCCCTGGCTACCTTCCGTGACTCCTTCGGAGTCGGTCTTTGCGCCCAATTATGCTGGAGACTCTTCGGTCCGTTCCCGTCTCAGTCCTTTTTCGAGGCAGGTAGCAAAATTGCGGTTCCCATTGTGCGCTTCGCGATCGCACTAACCCCGGCAGGGGTTAAGGAAGGTAGCCAGGGTGTCGAAGACCCCTGGAAAGAGAGCCAAACCGTCTCCGACCCCGGCGAGGGGTCGCGGATTTTGCCTTTGCTACAAAAAAAGCCGGACCGTCCTTGGGACGATCCGGCTGATATGGGACCCTTTGCTTAGGGAACCATGTGCGATTCCATGAACTGGAGATCGGCTTGGTCGACGTCGCCGTCGTTGTCCATGTCGCAGATTGTCAGTGCGGCGCGAGGCACTCCGCGGCGGGTTGAGAGCCACTGGGCGACTTGCTTGACGTCGGATCGTGTGATCTTACCGTCGTAGTTCAGGTCACCCTTTTCGTAAAGGATCACCGAGTGAGTGGCGACTTGCTGAACGGTCATTCCACCGTCGGTCAAGGCTCCCATGACGTACCAGACGCCGAGGCCCATTTCCGCGGTGTTGATGTTCGCCGCGAGGTCGGTTGCCGGGAGATATTGGTAAGCCGGGACTGGGATGGCTGACTTGTCGAACACGTTGGTTCGGCTCATGAAGAACGCGACGTGCATCGGATCATTCTCAGGATCAGACGCGGTCCAAGCGCAGTGGAAGCTCTCGTACGATCGCTGAACCATGAGTTGCTTGAACGGCGCGTTGAGATTGAACACCGGAGGCAAGTTGCCGCTGGGTTGAATCGTCAACTTATACTGAGGATTGAAGCCGGAATAGGGCCAAATCCGCAGATAATAGTATCCGACTGCCTTGCCGCTGAGGGAAATCTGCTCGGTGTTGGTACCGGATTCGCTTGAACCGATCTGAGTTCCTGCCGAGTTATACAGTCGCAGATCAATGTCGCTACCGGAGTAGACAGATTCGATCTTGACGTAGTCGCCCGCGCCACCAACGTGGTTGAGTTTGAATCGGAACCAGTCGTCGTCGCCGGCTTGCATGGAAAGTGTGCTGAGAACCTTGGTGGCGTTCACAACTCCGAGCTGAGGGGAGTTCGTCCCTTCGGTTCTTAGGTCAAGTTGTGCCTTGTTGTCGTTCTCTTCGTAGGCATCAGCCGTGGTGTTCGGCGGTGCGCCCACGTGGACGGGCTGACGACCAATGTTATTGGTCTCATCCGACTCAAGAAGACGGTTCTCGGGGTCGACTTCGGCTTCAACGAAGTAGTCTCCGTCAGGAATTCCGGTGATGTCGATCCATTGATCGGTGAGACCCTTGGAATACACGTCGCCCCAGCCTGGAGTTAAGCCTTGGATGGTCGAACCGCATCCCGTGTAGTAGCCAGGATTCACATAAGCGGGGTTGGTGTTGTCGTAGACCTGGAGGTCTAAGATGCAGAAGCTGGTTTTTCCGCCCGTTGCCAAGATTGCACCCACGCTGCCGTCGGGGTTCTTCGCACGAAGGCGGTAGATGCACCACGAGTTAAAGTGGATGTGCCCGTGACCGGAGTGATAAGTGAAAACTCCCGCGTCTCGGTCGTATGTTGAGCCGTCGCTTCGATAGACTCTTTGCTTCACCAGTTGCTCGGTGGTGGAGATGATCGTACTTCCTCGAACTTCAAGGCGACCCAGCCCCAGGTTAGGGGTTCCGTTGGAGAGACGAAGCAAAGTTCGCCCCGGAATTTGGCTTGTGTCGATGGAAGTATCCAGCAATTGGGTCGGGCTGATGCCGATGTCTGGCAAGACGTCATTTACGGGCAT
>JAIOPU010000222.1 GCA_021413725.1 Armatimonadota bacterium
TCTATCCCAAGGACGACACGAGCGGGTGTACGGAGGAGGCTTGCAACTTTCGCGACCGAATGGCAGAGATTCCGGGGGCGAAGGTCTTCGGCGTGAGCCCCGACTCGGTGAAGTCTCACGCGAAGTTTGCCGCCAAGTTCGAACTAACCTTTCCCCTGCTCGCCGATGTGGATAAAGCACTGTGCGAAGCCTGCGGCGTCTGGGTCGAGAAGTCGATGTATGGGAAGAAATACATGGGCGTGGAACGGTCGACTTTCTTGCTGGATTCGGAGGGAGTGGTGCGCGGAGTTTGGCGAAAGGTGAAAGTACCGGGGCACGCGCAGGAAGTTCTAAACGCGTTGGGAAATCTTTAAGGGGATAAACTGTATCCGTGACTGATAGAATTACGGCTCCGCGCCTGCAAGTCCTCAAAGACAAGGGCCAAAAGATCGCTTGTCTTACCGCATACGACGAACCCACCGCCCGGCTCGCGGATCGCGCCGGAGTCGATGTTGTTCTCGTCGGCGACAGCGTTGGAAGCGTGATGTACGGTTACTCGACCACGATCCCGGTGGAACTCGATGACATCGAGCGACACACAGCCGCAGCCCTCGTCGGTTGCGAACGAGCACTTTTGGTTGCGGATTTGCCGTTTGGGTCTTACCAAGTTTCGGTTTCCCAAGCGGTCGAATCCAGCATACGGCTGATCAAATGCGGCGCGGGGGCGGTGAAATTGGAAGGGGCATACAGCGAGCAGATTGAGGCGATTGTTCGGGCGGGGATTCCTGTGATGGGCCACGTTGGAATGACACCGCAATCGGTGAACTCTTTCGGCGGACATCGTGTGCAGGGAAGAGGAGATTCGGGCGCCCTGGTACTTGCCGGTGCTTTGGCAGTTCAGGAGGCTGGGGCGTTTGCGGTGGTTTTGGAACTTGTCCCGGCTGAGCTTGCCGCGCGAATCACTGCCGAGCTTCGCATTCCCACGATTGGCATTGGCGCGGGCGTGGGTTGTGATGGTCAAATCCAAGTCTTTCATGACCTCATGGGGATCAGCACGCAGAGTTTCAAGCATGCCAAACGTTATGTGGAAGCCGGTGCACTGATGGCTTCAGGCATCGCCCAGTACGTCGAAGACGTGAAGTCGGGGGAATTTCCCACCTCTGAGAATAGCTTTTGAAGATAATTCACACCGTATCTGAGCTTCGCTCTGCGTTAGGCCGTGAGGGAACTATTGGCTTCGTGCCCACGATGGGAGCCTTTCATAAAGGCCATTTAGACCTCATGAAGTTAGCTAAGAGCGAGAACGATATCGCAGTTGTCTCGCTATTTGTTAATCCCACTCAATTTTCTGCAGCCGAAGACCTCACTAAATATCCTCGAAACTCGGATCAAGATTCTACATTAGCCGCCAATTCAGGTGTAGACATTTTGTTCATTCCCACAGTCGAAGAGGTCTATCCGGATAACTATATTTACGTAGGTGTGCAAACCATTTCAAACGAGTGGGAGGGAACCGTTCGCCCCACTCACTTTCAAGGCGTAGCAACGGTAGTGACGAAACTCTTCACCATTGTCGGACACGGTCGGGCTGATTTCGGCCTGAAGGACTTGCAGCAGTGCGCGGTTGTGCGTGCACTCGTTCGTGAACTCATTCTCCCTGTGGAGCTTAGGTTTATGGAGACTGTTCGCGAGGAATCTGGCCTGGCGATGTCCAGCAGAAATACCTACTTAAGTGAAGTGGAGAGAAGCGAAGCCGCGGAGTTCTACCGCCAATTATTGGCATGTCGAGAGAAGATCATTGCTGCAGGGGTCACGCCTCAAGAGGCAATTTCTGAAGCCATTGCCGTGCTTTCCGAGAAAGGGTTCAAAGTAGACTATCTGGAAGTCTTAAACCCTATTACGATGAAGCCAGATGTCGTCCCCAACGCTAATTCAAGGCTGGTTGGAGCGGCAAAATTCTGTTCAATACGATTGCTTGATAATGTTCCGTTAATAGTTTCGAAATAGTTCGGGTATCATTTTAGTTTGTAAGAGGTTTTTAATGGCAAAAACAGTATCACAGATTGAAAAAGCACTAAAACTCAAAGCCCAGCCCAAGAGCGGCGCGATCTCCGTAAAACTCGGAGCCAAAAAATTCACGCTTCCATTCGAAGTGAGATTTCTCTCTTCAAAAGAATTTATTTTCGTTCATGTTCCACCGTGTGCGGGAATTTTCAGCGTAGAAGGCAGTATTGCGAAGCAAGTTGAGAGCGTTGACCAGGCAGAAGCAGCCACCAAGTCTTTCCGCAGCCCAAGTAAGAGAGCGAAGAGAGCCGGTGCAAAGGGACGAGGCACAGTTGAAATGCCGGACGAACTCAGCGCAGCGCTTTCCAAAATTCCTGCCGGATACAAACTAGTCTCCGACAAGAAAGGCACTCGCCTCGTGAAAACTCGCACTCGCAAGTAGAAAATCAGAGTTTTTTCACTATTTTTGGGTCGCACCCTAAAGAGTGCGGCCCTTTTTACCGGTAAAATAGGGGAGTTGCCGACATAGCTCAGTGGTAGAGCAGCTGTTTTGTAAACAGCGGGTCGCGGGTTCGAGTCCTGTTGTCGGCTCCAGTTTTAAGTTCAGATAGCCCCGCCAAGGGGCTTTTTTGTTGCCCGGGCAGGGGGGTGACAGTAGATCACTTCCGCGCAAAGTGGGTGCGTAGGCACGTGTCGTCTTTGTAGAAGTCCCTCTCGCAACCAATTTCAGATACTATTGGAATATGAGTTTGCCAATTTTGCTGGGTGAGAAGTTCAATCGCGCATTTCAGAGTGCTCTAACTATTCATGCCACTGATGTCCGTAAGGGGACTGGAGCCCCGTACGTTTGCCACCTCCTCCAAGTCGCCGGCCTTGTATTAGAATTTGGCGGGACGGAGGAGGAGGCGATCGGCGGACTGCTTCACGATGCTGCCGAGGACAGCGGAGGTGAGAGGATGCTCGCCTGGATCAGCCAAGAATTCGGACCCGTTGTTGCTGGAATCGTTCGTGAGAACAGCGACTCCCTCACGGAGTCCAAAGACAAGAAGGCACCCTGGAAGGATCGGAAGGAGGCTTATATCGCGGCGATGAGCCACAAATCCGAGTCTGCCCTGCTCGTCTCCATTTGCGACAAGATTCACAACGCTCGTGCGCTCCTTACGGACCAGCGCGCTCTGGGCGATTCGCACTGGACGCGGTTCAACTGCACCAAAGAGCAGTCTCTGTGGTACTACCGAAGCCTTCTGGACCAATTCCGAGCCCGTGCCAACGAGTTCCCGAGACTTCAACGAGCTGTCGCTGAGGTGGACTCGGTCGTCACAGACTTGGAACAGGCTGGGTAACAAAGTCAGTAGTCCAAGCAAAATCCCCATTGCTCGCCAGCGATGGGGAAGAGAGAGGTTTTTGGTGGTGTTAGTCTGCTTAGTTGCGCCTCCGACGGACGAGGTACGCCCCGCCAAGAACAAGTCCTAAGATCGACGCTGGTTCAGGAACCGCAGTTACTATGGCATTGTCGAGGCCGTTGTAGAGAGTCTGAGAGGGGTTGTTTTCTGAGAAATTGAGGGTAGTGAAGGCGGAGTTCGCGGTAAATATCCAACTCTTTGTGGTCCACTGTTGAGTGCCGGTGGGTGTTGCTTGGAACGTCGCCGACTGGGACGCAGCGGAGACGATGATGTCGGTTGAACCCCAGCTAGGTTGTTGCGCTCCGATGTCGAACTGGACGAGGTACTGTTGGCTCGCGACGGTAGCGAAAGTTTGTTCGATGCCGCCCGCTGAGCCAGTGTTGTTGTAACCAGTCAGATCAAGCGATTTGGTTTGGTCGGAGGCCGTGATTCCCCAGAAATTTGTCGTGTGAAGCCAAGCGATCTGGTCGCCGGTGACTGTCCAGCCCGGGATCGCTGTGCTGGCGGTGTTGAGTTGCATGCCGCCGAAGGTGTCGGGAATGAAGTTAACGGTGGGGGCAGGGCCGTCTTCGAAACTGCCGTTGGTGAGAAGGTTAGCTTGGGAAACTGTGCCCATCAGGGTTGTGGCGGAAATTACTACTACTACTAAATGTTTCATAACGTGAGTAGTTGGTCCGAGACACGAGAAGTGTTGCACCGAGTGACGGAAAATAATTTGAGAACCTCACTTTGAACCTAAGTATGAGTTCGGCGTCGTGGACGACTCTTGTCAACTAGTCCAGGATGGCGGTGGCCAAAAGCCCGACAAGGCCCTGCTCAATCAGAAAAGTATCGGCAGTCCAAGCGACGAAGGCATGCTTGGCGCCTGCGATCGGCTCATCTTCTAACCCCACCAGCGAAACGAGCGGTTGGCCGAAGTTGGAAAACACGGTCTGGGATCCACGATAGAGTCCTTTGCGCACGCAGATCAAGCCAGGATCAAGAACTGCTTCGATGGCAGCCGGACAATTGGGATAGAGCACCACCAGCGCAGGCCGCAGCATCCCCTTCAGCGTGATCATTGTGAAATCGTTCTTACGCTTTCCGCGCACCCAAGAGAAGAGCAAAGACTCCTCGAAAGGATGAGATTGGGTGGTCACCTCGTACTCTCCCATCGGAAACCAATGGAGGTTGACGAGCGTCAATAGATCTGCGCGAATTCGTGCCGCGAGCGATAGGGGTTGCTCGTGGAGCGAAGTTAGCTCTCGAGCATTGTCTGACCGATTGCGAAGTAGGAAATTCCTTCCGAGGATGTGGACGGGAAGAGGCGGAGCGGTCATTGAGTCTCCATGAGAATGTCAACGATTCTCGTTTTAGTAAACTGGCTGTCCCCTCGCCCGTGCCTGGCGGCAGTTTGCATATTGAATTGAACGCCGCGACCTGCCATTGCGTTCCCTGGTCCCATGCAACCAGATCTTAAGCGATTAAGTAATACTTGGTAAGTGAAGCTTGAGCAGGACTATAATTTCCAGTTTGTAGCGGCGAGTGGGTTTTTCCTTGCGGCAGCCCTCATTTCAATTCCTTTCACACTGACCGCCACGGACTACTCAGCAGGTCTATTGACTGGAGTCCTTTCGTTGTTTTCACTTGGATTCTTTTTGTCTCTACAACAATATCGGTTTGACTTTGAGAAAAGAGTTGTTCACTGGAATGTGGGCATCCGATTCCTTGACAAGCCCAAAGTCATTCCATTCGATCAAATTGACTCCGTTCGAACGAAGCAAGTTGGGATCAACCAGGATTCAGGAACACAGCAGTTTTATACCGCTGAGATCTGTTTCCGCCACAATGTCATCCGAACTCTGGAAGTCTCTAGAGATGCCAAGTATGCGGTGGTGATTTTGGAAGCGAAGCACTTTGCGAATGCTTTGGGTTGCCAGGTGGTTGAAGATGAATCTATCCAAATAATGCGACGTGATCTCGGTGAGCCAGTTTAGGCAAAGCCTTAGGGAGTCACCTCGATCAAGTCAAACCGGTCGCCATCATATAGCTTTTTGCCTAGCGAAGACAGATCAGCGAACGGGAGGGCGGCGTAAGTCGCTCGGTCGGGCTGGACGATGTATTTGATTCGGTTTCGCGAAATGTAGTCGAGCCGGGATTCTCGAGTAGCCCTGTTTGAGAACAGGAACTTCACCAACTCGCCTCTGCGTTCACCATACTCGGGAGTTTCGCTCCAGTGCCCGGCGACCGCGGTGCATCCGGCCAGCCCCACGAGGACCGGGTTCAGATCCGGGATCGCGGGAGTGTCATAGGTGTCAGCCGCAGTGCCGGGTGATGGGATTCCAGGGCTCGCGACGACAACCTTCGGTCCAGCCGCCTTCGAAAGAATATCGACAATGTCTTGCTCATCCTTGAGAAGGAAGACAGGGTGAACGGTGGTGTTCGAAACGTTTAGCCCTTGGAAGCTGAATTCGCGGCGGAGCCAGAGCAAACTCGTGCCGCTCATGATGACAATTCCCAGAACGGTGGCAAGATTCCGCTCGGAGCGACCCCGCTTCTCGATCAAATCGCCAATTGCGAGTGCTGCGAGAGCACCGATGGGGATAATGAGTCCCATCGCGAGTTTGCGCTGAAAGAGGCCGGGGAAGTAGGGGGCGGTCAGCCCCATGATCATCCAAGAAGTCAGCAAGTTTCGCAAAGGGCTTTCGGATGCCAATAGGTAACAGAGTCCCAGCCCCACCGCGAAGATGAGACCGAAGCTCGCCATTCCCATCCAGTATTGGTCCTTTAGATGGTCACCAGCAACAACAAAACCGACAACGAGAACTAACCCTAATGCGGCCGCTCCGACGCGACGAAGAGTTGAAGAGGGAAGGAAGAACCCGATGATCGCAAACAACAGCCCCGGCAGGTACCCAAAAAGGTACTGCCGAAAGTTAGGAGAGAATGTGGGAGTCGCAGCTCGGGCTTGGAAGACAGGGTCAATTTTTAAAACGTGGGCAAACCAAAGGGCAGCAGGCAGAACACCGAGAAACATGAGCCCGACTCGCCCAATCCAGACTCCTGTGACTTCTTTTCGAGCAAACATCGTTGCGAGAAATCCCAATGATACGAACCCGATGAGCAGGACATCGTAGCTGTGGATATTCATCAACAGGCCGATAGAAATCGCGCCTGGAATCACCGACCACTTGTTGTCTTTTGCTCTTAAAACAGAGTCAAAAAACCAGACTATCAAGCACAGGCTGACCATGAAAAGGCCGTTTGTCAGCATGGATGAGAAAACAAAGCCCTCGGGTTGCCAAACATCCGTTGGCAACCTAGACAGCATCAAATCAGAGATCAACGCGGGAGCAGGACGAGTAATAGCTTGGCCAAACAAATGCCAAACCATGAACCCGACCCCGCCACCGAGGCACGCCAAGGTGAGCGCTAACTTAGAAGCAAATATGGAGACGTCACTCTTCGCAAAGAGTCGACCCAAAAGCCAGACGAACAGAAAAGAGAATCCGGCACGAGCGAGAGTTGTAGCGATGGGGATCCCGGTTAGCCGAGCGATGTTACCGAGAAGTAAGAAGTAAACGTGGACGGTGATGCCGGGTTGTTCGGCGGTCGTGAACCGATTCGTAAATAAGAAGTGCCCTTCTTGAGCTTGCCGCATCCAAGCAGCGTAAACCATATGGTCGTCAAGGTTGTACTGGCTTCCCATGTATCCGCTTCCGGCAAAGCCCAGAAGCGCAGGCAGAAGCGCAAAAAAAGTCAGACCGAGCCCAAAGAAGAGCGCGAATCGCTGAATCGATTGGACTCGGTCGACGACTTTTGACACGTTGGCTATTTGGGAATAGGGCGACCCATGCTCTTGTAGATCTTTTCGATCATATCCTTGTTGGCCAAAGCAATTTCATTTTTGGGGTCGGCTTTCAGAGCTTCTCGGTACAAATTGAGGGCCTTTGGATACTTCTCCTTGGGGCCGAGGAGTGGAGAATTCATGGTGATCGTGCCAAAGCTTACAGTCGCATCGACATAGGATTTCTTGATCTTGGCGTCCTTGGGCTTTTTGGTGAAAGCGGCCTTTGTCTTGGTGTATAGATTTTCAGCAGCAGTGAGGAGTTGGCGGTTCTTCTTAGCTTCGTCCACTTGCCCTGCGGTTTGGGCAGAAGCCAGGCTTGCAATCAACAAAAACGGAATAACGAGAGATTTTCGCATCTACTTATTATAGATGCTCGTTGAGCCAAGCATGGAGGGGAGCACCCTGCTTAGTCTCAATTACCCACCCGAGATGTTCGTCTTGCAGAATCCACCGGAGGATTTGGTGAGGCAAAGTGGCAATCTCAAGTTCAGCTACGGATGCGGGCCATCCCGTGAGGGACTCTGGCTCAATTCTCAAGCAGTGAGCGGTCATCGCAATTGTTGCGACCGATTCCTCAATGGTCTCTGAATGCAACCGTGCGAACTTGGTCCGACAGTTCTCATCAGGGTTGAGGATCACAAGATTCGCATCAAGTAACGCTTCCGAGAGAATCGGCTCACTGATGAGGAGATTCACCGAATCCGTATCCTCAAAGGCGCGTTCAGCCAAGCGAAAAATCAAATCTTGCCGCTCAGCGTCCGCATCCCAAAGGTGGATCGCGAGGTGTCGCTCACCAAAATAAGTTGAAAGGGCTCCGACAATTGCCGGACTCGTAAGAACGTTGCCTGCCCCAACGAGGGCTAATTTTATTGCTTCCGGCACGCATTCTAATTTACCTTGGTGGGAAATTTCACACAAAAAAAGTCCCCATCCCAAAGGATGAGGACTTTTCTATTTTGTCAGTAGACTTATCGGCCGCGTCCGCCGCCAAAGCCGCCGCCGCCACCGCGACCACCGCCAAAGCCACCGCCGCCACCGCGACCGCCGCCAAAGCCGCCGCCGGAACGACCACCGCCGCCTCCGCCGTAGCTGCCGCCGCCACCGCCGCCGCCATAGCCGCCACCGCCGCCATAACCGCCGCCGCCACCACCGCGAGGCTTGTCCTCACGAGGTCGAGCTTCGTTCACGACGAGCTTTCTGCCCTGGAACTCAGCACCGTTTAGTGCTTCGACTGCCGCATCCATCTGCGTGTCCTCAACCTCAACAAAGCCAAAGCCTTTGTTAGGAATAACAACCGCGCTGTGTGGTTGATAATCTCCGAAATGTGCCAGGAGATCGCTCTCAAGTGTGCTGTAGGGTAGGTTCCCCACGTATAGTTTCTTCGTACTCATTGTTTTCTTCTGCCGGTGATTACTGCTTTTTCGAGCCTATAGAAACGTCGCGATATTCGAGAGAGCTTGATCTAGGCGGGAGACTTACTTGTCCCGGCATCAACATTATACAGCATTAGTCCCTGCAAGCGTTGCATTTTCTCGAAAAATCCTTTATTTTGTAGTTTTTGCCGGAAACAGGAACACCTGGACTGGTGCATTCGCGGAATTATGGCTTAGGGATGATGATTGTCGTTCGGTGTTGGATGCCCTCAAAGTCATAGCCGTACTTGGACCCGTTCTTCTTTTCGTAGACCGTTCCGGCGACCAGTAAGGGCCACTTCTTGATTTTGCCCAAATTTACGAACCCGTCTTTTGTGGTCTGATACTCGTCTTCAGTGTCTTTCTTTAGCTCTTCGTCCCGCCCGAAGGTAGTGATGTAGCCGCCTTCGAACGGCTTCTTCTTCCAGACGAGTTTTGCAAGTAGTTCTTGTTCGGAGTTCAAGCTGACAATGACTTCGGCGTCCATGCCTAGGGTTTGGCCGGCTTCTGCGAAACCTTTGACGATCTTGCAGTAACCGTAGGCTAGCATGGTCTCCTCATCTTCGGAGCGGTGGTTGTCGGGGAAGCCGAGGACGATTTTTGACGACGCATAGCGGACGGGGGACTTTTGGATCGCAATGATCTGGTTCTTTTCGATCTTGATTTCAGGATTGGTGTAGTCTTGGAGTTCGACCGTGAAAAAGTCCTTGTAGTCTTCTTCTAGCTCGAATTGCTCGGTTCCGGGTTTTTCGGCCATCTCAAGGACGATTCGCTCTTTGTCAAAAAGGCCCCAATAGTAGATTTGATGGGTGCTGTCGTCGGGGAGCAGGATTGCCGAAAGGAGAGCGCAGAGCATGGATTTGATTTTAGCTTGGAAAGAGACCCAGCGGGACGCCGGAACCACGTTGGATTTGGACTTTTTTTGATGGAATTGCAAAAAAGTCGCCTCTAAAGGATGAAGTTGGATCAACCGAAGCTATAATAGGCTAGCAATGCAAGTAAAAATGATTGAGGTGAACAACAATAGGCTATAAAGGTTTCCGACGACCGCCGCGACGCGAAGAAGGGCCCATGATCAATGAGCGGCTCTTGCGTTTCCGAGAATTGCGGGTCGTCAACACAGATGGAAGTCCTTTGGGAGTGATACCCTCCCGCGAAGCCCTGACTACGGCCCGAGAACAGGGTCTTGACCTGGTGCTTGTTGCAGCAACTGCAACGCCTCCTGTCGCGAAAATCGTTGATTTCGGCAAGTTTAAGTACGAAAACGAGAAGCGCGAGAAGGAGAACAAAAAACACAAGCAGGAGTTAAAGGGTATAAAGATAACTCCCCGAATCGCGGAACACGATTTGAGTCATCTCGTCAAGAATGCGCTCAAATTCCTCGATGAAGGAGACAAAGTCAGAGTTGTTTGTATGTTCCGACAGCGTGAGCTTGCTCATCCGCAGATCGGACTCGGTAAATTAAATCGATTTGTCGAGATGTGCGGCGAGGATGCCGTGGTTGAAAGGCCACCCTCGCTGGAAGGACGCCAAATGGCGATGATTTTGATGCCGAAGCCTCCGGGCAAAGGAACAAAGAAAGATGGCAAAGAAGATAAACGCGAAAATCCGGACGAACAAGACGGCGGCAAAGCGGTTCAAGATCACGGGGTCGGGGAAGATAACTCGCCGAAAAGCGAGCAACTCCCACCAGTTCCAAGCGAAGAGTAACTCGCAAAAGCGACGACTCGAAGCGGAACCAGTGATCTTTAAGGGTGAGCGAAAGCGAATCCGCCGACTGCTGGTCATCTAGTCCAGAGCAATTCTGTCAACCCATACCGCTACCGCCTTTCACTTCGGTGAATGCAGCTGGGACCCGGTCAGAACCGACTCCGAAAGAGTCAAAGGAAGTGAGGAAAAACAAATATGGCACGTATTAAACGTGGATTGATGCGCCACAAGCGTCACAAGAAAATTATTGAAAAGGCCAAAGGTTACTGGGGCCGTAAAAAGAACGTATTCCGCCGTGCTCACGAGCAGGTAATGAAGAGCGGACAATACGCGTTCCGCGACCGAAGAGCCAAGAAGCGAGATTTTCGCCGATTATGGATTGCGCGAATTTCAGCAGGTTGTCATGTTAACGGAGTCAAGTACAACCACTTGATCGACGGCATGACGAAGAAGGGATTCGTAGTCAATCGCAAAATGCTCAGCGAGCTCGCGATTGCCGAGCCAGCGGCATTTGCCGCGATTATCAAGCAAGCTCTGGCTTAGGGATTGTTCGAGAGTAAAAAGAGCCGCCTCGAAAGAGGCGGCTCTTTTTTCATTTGGAATTGCAGCAGCTTCCAAACGAACATAAATAGCCGGCGGTCGCGTCTTGAAGGCAATTGGTCAGTGGGTGCACATGGAAAATAGCTATCTGGACAAATTAATTGGTGCGCTCGAAGAACTGGTTGTGATTGGTGAAGAAGAGACTGCTAGCTTGCAGGAGGCGCTCCGACGAAAGGACCAGTGGCGGCAAGCCTTTCACGATTCAATTCAGGGAATCCAAAGCATTGCTAACTTGCAAGACGATCTCAAAAGAATGAGTGAGGATTTTCCAAAAAAAGTCGCTCGGGACTTTAGGCGGGAATCGGCCTTTCTCGATGCTTTTGAATCTATGATGCATCTTTTTACAATCCCGGCAAGCCAAGCTCCTTGTGAGCAGATTGCGCAAAATTTGCGGGAAATTCGCACAATTCCGTTCAATGACAACGACGCGTGGTTTACAAGGGAAATTCCAGGATTAGAATCTTCTGGGATGACCAAAATATCTCCAGCGAAGGACAGAATGCAACCGTTCATCGACCTCGAGTCGTCGACCCACAAGTGGCTCGAATCTCGTCAAGATAAGTGGGCGGAGCAATTTGCTAGAGTAGATTCTCTGCTTGACGAAGCCTTGAAACTTGCCTTAAAGATGCGAGATTAGGCGGGTAGCCGAGAGACTCACGCAAGAAATTGCATTAAGCTGGCAAAATGATAGCGGTGAGTAGTTCCGTTGATCAGATTCAGAAAGTTTCGAGTGCCGTCATTGCCGAAGTGGAGCGGGCGGTGCTTGGAAAGCACGAGATTATCTCGCAAGCCGTCCTCACGCTTCTTTGCAACGGGCATTTGCTGATCGAGGACATCCCCGGCGTCGGGAAGACAACCACAGCAAAAGCCCTCGCCAAGGCGATTGGCGGCGAATTCAAGCGCATGCAGTTCACGCCCGACCTTCTTCCTGCCGACGTGACTGGCGCCGCGATCTATGACCAAAAGCAGGGAACCTTTGAATTCCGACCCGGCCCGATCTTTGCCAATGTGGTTCTGGTTGATGAAATTAACCGAGCGACTCCGAAAACTCAATCTGCACTTTTGGAGGCGATGGAAGAACGGCAGGTTTCGGTTGACGGAATCACGAGACCTCTACCCTCTCCGAGCTTTGTGATTGCGACACAAAATAATATTGAAATGACGGGGACTTATCCTCTGCCTGAGGCTCAGCTTGACCGATTCTTTAGCAGAATTTCCCTCGGCTATCCTGATCGTGAGGCGGAATCGCGCATGATTCTGGAGAGGCAATCGGGAGATAAATTGGAGAGTCTTGTGGCGGTTACGACCTTGGCCGAGCTCCAAGAAATGCAGTTGGCGGTGAAGGCCATCCACGTGGGTGATCCAGTACGCCATTACATCGTGGACATTGTGCGAAGTACTCGAGAGCAAGCTCTTTTGATGCTCGGTGCATCACCCAGAGGATCGCTTTATTTAATGCGTGCGGCCCAGTGTCATGCGGGAATGGCAGGACGAGACTATGTCTCCCCTGACGATGTGAAGGCGGTTGCTCCGCTAGTTTTGGCTCATAGAATCATTTCACGCGGCGAGGTTCGGGCACGGGGCACGACCAATGAGCAGATTATCCAGCAGGTGATGGACGCCGTCCCGACTCCAGTTTCAGGCTAAGCCCATGGTTCGCAGGCTCGCCCGTCGCGTCATCACTCTTTCGGCTGTCTTCCTTATGGTGATGGCGGTATTGATCAATTCGCCTGCCCTTTTCTACATGGCAACAGCGATGGTCGCAACGATTGCGGCGTGTGCCTTGCAAGCATGGCTTTCGGTTCGTGGACTGCGCGTCGAGCGGCTTTCTCCCCCCGCTGTCAATATCGGCGAGGTCGTAACTGTGAGCATGATTGTCTGGAGCGAGAGACGCATCAAGCGACCCTTGATCGTCATTCGTGACCTGCTGCCACCGCGACTCAGAATCATCAATGAAACACCAAGCCTGCCGATTGCGCCTGCATTTGACCAGCCAGTACAAACTCGTTATAGTTTTCGGCCGATTCGTCGGGGAAGGTATAAGTGGTCGCGAGTGGAAATCGAAGGGACAGATACGCTCGGATTGATCACCATGACGCGTGAGGTTGATGCCGAGCCAGCAGAACTGATAGTCTATCCGGCTCCTCTACCCTTGAATTTGAACCTCCGCCCGTCCGGTGGCATCGGGACTTCAGAGGCTGAGAGTGGGCGATATCGAGGATCGGGAATTGAACCTCGGGGGATTCGAGAGTATCAGCCGGGTGATCCGCAGCGGTATGTTCATTGGGCCTCAAGCGCACGTTCGAAAGGCCTGATGGTGAAGGAGTTTGAGTCGGGCGCGGGTTTAGCTGCATACTTCTTTTTACAGCAAACCCCTCAATCCGATCTTGGGTCACAGGGCATGACCTCATTTGAGGCAGCGTGCGGTCACACGAAGTACCTCGTGGACGAGTTCAATAAGTTGGGTGCGACGGTAGAATTTCCCAGTTTGGAGCCTGAGGTCAAAGGGCGACCCTCCTGGGACGTCCGACGGCAACAGATTGATGAGATTCTGGCAACCGTTATGCCGGATTCCAGCGAGTCATTGGCTTCGGAGGTCCTGCGGACCAAGAGTCGTTGGGGCGGAGGCGGGACGATTTACCTCCTCATTTCCATTCAGGATGCAGAACTTCCCGGCTTGATTGCGGCCCATCGGGAAAATGAATGGGTGTGCCTCGTCTTCGACGCCAGCGATTTTGGAATGGTTGCCGCGCGCAATAATGCGGCGGAGTCAGCCTTTATTCGGCAATTGGAAGGTGCGGGCGCACAGGTTCACGTTTTGCCCAAAGTCACGCAGTTCCGTGAAAAACAGACCGCGCGACGTCGAGGCTTGTTTGGGGGAGTTAAATGAGAAGGGTCGACCGAGAAGTCACCTATATAGACTTTCTGCTGGGGCTTGTAAATGTCCTTTTGGTAAGCATTATTGGGGGCGCAAGCATTGGACAGAACGAGATTTCCTACTTTTTTGTCCCAATTGCGCTTGTCACGAGTGTCTTGGGCTACCTGCTGGCACGTTTCGCCAAAGGCAGAAGTATCGAAAGCCTTGATTGGCTCTTTTACTTCATTACTGGGATTTCGGTCGTTCTTGGCGTAGCCCAGCTTAACAAGGTACTTCCCGGTGAGGGCTTTCCGTTCCAACTCATCGCGATGTCTTACCTGACTTGGATGATGGTGTTAGGGCAGTTGGTCGCTTGGCGTGACGTTACGATTTGTTTTCAGGCCGTCCCCGCGATCGCTGCATTCGGGTTAGTCGGGGCGTTCGACTACTATCTCACCCCATACTTCTTCTTCGCTTTCTTGGTTGCTATCTCGGGATTATTTTTCCGCATGCATGCTCGTGGAATGCTCAAGAGAGCTGAAGCATCTTTCGCGATTAGCGACGAAATGGAAGAAATGCGTGATCCGAAGAAACTTTTCGAGCACGCCTTCGAAACCGGAGCTTGGCGCTGGATGGCGGGGACAGAGTGGGCGATTGCCAGTGCACTTGGAATCGTGCTATTAAGTTTTCTCGGTGCTCCCGTGATTCGTAGTTCGGTCAAGGGGTTTTCCGGATTGGTGAGCTTCAACTTACCGACAGCTGCCGCGAAAGTACTGCCGCCGGGATCGGGCAGCAACCGGTCTGGGGACTTGTCGCTGGGTCGCGGACCCCTGTTGCAGACCGGGACTCCCTTGATGAAAGTGCAATGTGACGGTACCCTTTACTGGCACACCCAAAGCTATGATATCTATCGCGGGCAAGGCTGGGATAGTTCGTTTAGGAATCCGAGAAACTGGCCAGAGGACGCTCGTAAAGCAGAACTCGTGGAGTTGCACCCCAATTTTGTTCAAAAGCCGTTTTCGGTAGAACTGCAGTTTTCTGCTGAAGAGACACTGCCTGTGCCTGGGATTGCTTACCAAATCAATGCCGGCACTTCCGTGCTGACCCACGCTCCCGACGGCAACATCATTATTAGGGAACGGCTGCAAAGCAAAACATACTCCGGCTTGAGTCTGTTTCCCCCTGCCAATGTGGTTCCAATCCGAGCCACGATTCCCGCCGGTTACGAAGACACAAAGGTTGCGGATCAGCAACGGCTGACCATGGGTATGCGCCGGATTGTCACGGATGCCATGGGCAATGCAAAGTCGGATTGGGAAATTGCTCAGCGGATTAAGAAATTTATCTCCAACCGGTGCAATTACAACCTGAAAGCACCGGCAGTTCCTGCTGGCCAGGATGCGGTTGACTTTTTTCTTTTCGAGAGCAAGGAAGGCTACTGCGACCTTTTCGCAAGTTCTATGGCGATGCTGGCGCGGGCGGCTGGCCTCCCTGCAAGGCTCTCGGCGGGGTACCTCGTCACGAGTAGTGAGAAAGATAAGGACGGATTCACTCAAGTCACCGACAAGGACGCACACGTTTGGTGCGAGATTTACTTTCCGGAACGGGGATGGGAGGTCTTTGATGCGACGGAGGGAGCGGTCGATGTTACGGGCAGAGAATCTGTCGAAGCCGCCAGAAAGAGGGAACTGCTCAATCTCGCTCTCAATATTGGCACAGTCATAGTTATAGTAGCAGGAATTTCTGGCCTTGCCTTTGCTCTGTTGAGGGAGCGAAAGCAAGCTGCAAGCGAACCGTCCAAGTCCAAGGTGGGGAAGATTTACTCTACGTTCGTTGCTAACCTTGAGCGCTTCACACGAAAGCCCCGCCGCTTAAGCGAGACCCCTCGCGAATATTCGCAACGAATCGCTCCTCTTATCGGAGCGAGCCATCAATCCGTATCCGAATTGACCGAAGTGCTCTCGGAGGCAATATACTCTGGGAAGGAACTCTCTGACACCGAGGTTTCCGCTCTGCGGCAACGGGTTAAGACGGTAAGCGCAGCACTTCGCAAGAATTCAAAATGAACTTAAAAATTGACACCCTGCTTGGAAGTCCCCTTGTCTTGCTAGCGGGTTCAGAGGCGAGCCTGAGACTTCGGGCTTTGCGTGAATTGACATCCAAACTTGCCGAAGGAGGAGATGAGTTTGACACCGCTACATTCACCTGTGATGGGTCAAATTTTATGGATTTCTATGGTGCCGCTTTGACTGCTCCGTTTTTGAGTGAGTATCGAATCGTTATTGTCCGCAACATCTTGCGGGATAAAGAGCCAAACGATGCAGGGAAGCCCGCAGCCCTGAAAAGCCTTCCTGACTGGGCTAGGCTGGTCTTGGTGGCTGATGATGAGAATGTTGATGGCCAGGAGACCACGCGCCGGACAAAGGCTTGGGAGAAGGTAATCACCGGAGCTGGCGGCAAAGTTCTTTCCTTTTCGATGGACCCCAAAAAGGCGGTGGAACAACTTCGGGTAGATGTGCTGGAATTGGGCAAAAAGCTATCGCCAAAGGCCGCCATTCAACTTTTCGCAATGTGCGGGAACAGCTACACGGGAGCGCTTGAGGAACTCGACAAGCTCTGCTTATACGTGGGAGATGAGGAGGAAATCCAAGAGAAGGATGTGCTTGCCGCGGTGAGTGCTTCACGGGAGTGGAATGTTTTCCAACTCGGCGATGCGATGGCGGCAGGTCAGCCCGATGTGGCTTTTCGTCAGCTCAAACTCCTCGCGATTGGGGGCACCAAGTCGGAAGAAGCCGCCAATCGCAACATCTTGCCGAGCCTGCTCCGCCAATTTAGGCTCATCTGGCAGGCGCGTGTCGCTATTGATGGCGGTGGTATCGAGCGCGTTGCGGACGACTTTCCCGACAACCCGAATCTCGCCAAAATGGCCGACTGGCAACAGCGTAACGCGATGAAGGCAGCTCAGAAACTGACCCGGGCAAAGATTGAGGCGTGCATGAGAGAACTCGCCGACGCCGATGCCCGCCTCAAGGGGCTCATCGATAATCCAAATGCAACCGAGGCGATTGAGCTTATGATTGTTCGAACGGCAAAAGTTATCAAAGGCTGACGTTTGGCACGGTAGACTACGCTCATGACACGATGGAACGCCGAAGGAGTGCACCTCAAGGATTTGCCTTACGCCTTGAGTCGCGTTGATATTGTGAGCCTGTATCGAAACATGAACCGCTGCATGCTCTGTATGCGTGTCGGGGTGAATGAGGCGGGAGTCTGTGGCGTTTGCTACTCTATGCTTGATGGAGAGCCGTTGAAAGCGGTTCTGGAATGGACGATGGGGAAGCGACCCTAGGGTAGCAAAAAGCGGGTGATTCGTTTAGAATCACCCGCTTTTCTTTCCTATCAGCTTTTAAGCTCTGCGGCGTCGCAATACCAACGCGCCGGCTCCAGCCAACATGGCTAAAGCAGTTGCGGGCTCCGGCACAGCTGCGTAAATGGGTACCGAGAAGTAGTGCTCTCCGCCGGTTTGCCCAGACCAAAGTCGACGAGCATTATTGGAGATGCCGCTTTGCGTGCCCCAAGGACCTGTTCCGTTGGCTCCGATATCGGTCGGAGTGAAGTAGCCAGCTCCAAAACCGGTAAGGCTTAGGTTCCAATCAGCAGTTGTTGTGAGAAGATTCTGCGTAGCGTTGCCGAAAGCAAATCCGGTGTCGCTCAGGCTGGCTTCGCCCACAATCATCGAGGGCGCGCCGAATACGTCTCGGGCGCGGATGT
>JAIOPU010000277.1 GCA_021413725.1 Armatimonadota bacterium
GTGATTGCCGCGCAGTGCGGATTTGCTGGAAGTGTGACTCTTGGGTCCTATTGCGTTCTGGCGGGTAGAGTAGTTTTTCGCGATCATGTTACTGTGACCGACCGTGTGGTTTTGGGAGGCGGAACTCAGGTTGCGAGCGACATTTTAGTTCCCGGTGAGTATTTTGGACCACATCAACTGCCAATCCGGACCGGAATCCGACAAAGGTTGATCGCAGCCCGGTTACCCGAGCTGTGGGAACGCGTACGTAAGCTTGAGGCGAAGAATGATCTTTAAGCGGAGAACTATTTCGGAGCCCATAGTAATTGAAGGCCTCGGCCTCCATTCTGGAATCGCCGTTGAAGTCCAGATTCACCCCTCTGAAGACGGATTGTGGTTTCGTTCGGGTCGCGAACGAATTGAAGCAATTCCAGAAAATGTATCGGATACCAAACGATGTACTCGCCTTGGCTCTATCGGTGTGATTGAACATCTGATGAGTGCTCTCGCAGCATTTGAGATTACCGACGTCGAGGTGGAGCTCAGTTCTCCTGAACTTCCCGGCCTTGATGGTTCAGCCTCAGGCTACTGCGCCGCGCTCGCACGGGTTGAGTTGGAGAATATTGAGGACCAAGAAATGGAAGGTCTGTTCGCTCGCATTTATGAAAAGGGCGAGGCGCACGAGATCGCAATCGGTAGGGGCGACGGGCATCTAAAGTACGTGTTTGAGACGGGTGACCGGTTTCCAGGAACTCAAGTTGTCGAAGTCCAGATGACCTGCGCAACTTACGCGAGCGAAATTGCGCCGGCAAGAACGATCGCCTTTGATTTCGAAGTGGAACCAGCCAAGGCGGCGGGGCTCGGATTAGGGCTCGATGAGAACTCTTGCCTAGTCCTCGGTCCCGAGGGGTATCTGAATGCATCTCGGTTCCCCGATGAGCCTGCCCGCCACAAGCTCTTGGATCTGATCGGTGATCTTTGGCTCGCGCGGGTGCCGCTGACTCTCCTGAATATCGTGGCCGAGAAGAGTGGGCATACGGCGAATGTTGCGGTAGCGCACAAGCTATCCCAGGCAGTTCGCAGAAAGTCCTAGAGGTTCTTTTTCCAAGAATCCAAGATTTGCATTGCTTGACGCGGGGTCAAGTCGTCCAATTCCAAGTCCCGAAGTTGCCTCACCACATCGTGTTCTTCGATCTCGAAGAGAGACATTTGGAGCCGTTTCGTGTTCACTTCGGAGACGGCGGGAGCATCTTCGGAGGATTCGAGACCCTTTAGAATATCGCGGGCGCGACCGAGGACGAAAGGAGGGACGCCCGCCATTCTCGCGACTTGGATGCCGTAACTTCGGTCGGTCCCCCCTTGCAAAACCCGGTGAGTCCACACGATGTCGTCGCCGATTTCTTGCACGGAGACTCGGAAATTCACTACGCCTTCGAGTTGGGAGGCCAGGATATTGAGCTGGTGATAGTGAGTGGCGAACATGGTCTTTGAACCCATCTCGACGAGGCGCTCAATGATCGACCAGGCGATTGCCATTCCGTCATAGGTGCTGGTTCCGCGCCCGACTTCATCAAGAACGACGAGGCTTCGTTCGGTGGCGTGGTTGAGGATAAATGCGCACTCCACCATTTCCACCATGAATGTACTCTGCCCAAGGGCGAGTTCGTCTTTCGCTCCGATCCGGGCGAAAATTCGGTCGCAAAGGCCCACTTTGGCGCTTTTGGCGGGGACGAAACAGCCAATTTGGGCCATCAGACAGATCAGGGCGGTCTGCCGCAGATAGGTGGATTTTCCGCTCATGTTGGGGCCGGTCAGGATGATGGCGCGTGTGCCCTGGCCTTTCGCGGCTAGATCCAAGTCGTTCGGGACGAATTGCGCGTTGTTCGATTCTACGACCGGGTGTCGCCCTTCGACGATTTGGAGGCAATCGTCCGTGTTGACTTCGGGTCTGACGTACCCGCGAGTGAGTGCCGCGGTTGCAAAAGAGATCAGAACGTCTAGCTCGGCGATCGCGCGGGCGGTGGTCAGAAGCGCTCCCGCGTTCAGCTTAACCTGGTTTTTTACCGCCTCGAACAAGCTGCTCTCGACGGCAAGCGCTTTCTCCGAAGCCCCCAGGACCGCAGATTCCTGCTCCTTGAGTTCGGTAGTGATGTAGCGCTCGGCGTTGGCCGTTGTTTGCTTGCGAATGTAATGTTCGGGCACTTTCGCGACGTGTTGTTTGCTGACTTCCAGGTAGTAGCCAAACACCGAGTTGTAGCCAACTTTTAGGGTGGAAATTCCGGTTCGTTCTCGTTCAGCTGCCTCAATCTTGACGATAAAATCGCGGCCCGTTCGGCTTAATTTTCTTAACTCGTCCAGTTCAATGTCGTAGTCGTCGCAGATCACGCCACCGTCTTTCATCGTGAGAGGCGGGTCGTTGACTATGGCTCGGTTGAGGAGCAACGCGAGTTCGCCGTGCTCGTCGATTCCTTGGGCGATGGACTGCAGCATTCCGAGCGAAATTTTGCGCAAGGGCGTCGTGAGTTTGGGGAGGGCGGCGAGAGAACTGCGTAGATTTCCGACATCTCGCGGAGTTGCGACTCCGGCGCAACACCTGGAAACAAGTCGCTCCAAATCCGCAACCTGCTTTAAGGCATCGCTGAGGTCGGCGCGATAGATGGTCTGCTCCATCAGCCTTTGCACAGCCGATTGTCGTGCGTTGATGGAGTCCAGATCCAGGAGTGGCTGCTCAATCCAGCGTCTCAATAGCCGTGCGCCCATGGAGGTGATCGTGAAATCCAACACCGAGAGTAGGGTGTATTTTCGGGAGCCATCACTGAGGTTTTGGGAGAGCTCTAGTGATCGCCGGGTGCTCGGGTCTATCGCCATGAACGACTCGACGGAGTAGGTGGAAATCGTATCCACATGGCTCAGCGTGAGGCCGTTTTTCACGGCGTATCCAAGAACCATTGCCGCAGCTTGGATCGCGTAGGACTTGCCTTCACACCCAAACCCCTGAAGGTTTGCGACTTGGAAATGATCCAGCAGGAACTGAGTTGATCGGTCTAAGTCAAGTTTGGAGACTTCGGTGACGGTGGGACCCGTGAGTTCGGCGAGCCGATCCATGAGAGGAGACTTTTGCGCGATCAAGAGTTCAGCCGGTCGCAACCGTCCGAGCTCTTGGGCGAGGCTGGAGGTGATGTCTGCCGCAAGGATTTCGGTGACGAAGAACTCGCCGGTGCTGGGGTCAAGGGTGGCGATTCCGCCCTGGCCTTCGACGAGGAAAATCGCCGAGAGAAAGTTGTTGTTGCTGCCGGCGAGCATGGAATCTTCGATCAAAGTGCCTGCCGTCAACACCCGTGTCACGGCCCGTTGAACAAGTCCCTTGGCGAGTTTTGGGTCCTCGATCTGATCGCAGAGCGCGACCTTATGACCAGCGGCGACGAGGCGAGCGAGGTATTTCTCAACGGAATGGTAGGGGACACCCGCCATCGCGATTCGTCCATTGGAGCCGTCCTCCCGCCCGGTCAGGGTAATTTCCAGAGTTCGGGCAGCGGCTTCCGCGTCATCGCCGTAGAACTCATAAAAGTCGCCGACGCGCATGGCGATGAGTACGCCCGGATGCTGTGACTTCGCTTGGAAGTATTGCTTCAGCATCGGGGTCTGGGCAACAAAACTCATCTGTTACATTGTGACGCACTGGCTCGACTTCTAGCCCAAATTTTCTGTGCTATACTCGGACATCTGCCGATGAGACGAGTGATAGACTTTTGCGTTAGTCTCTTATTGGGTGGCCTTATGGTCACTGGCGGAATCACGACGACCGACCATCATGGCGGCCAGGACACTACTTGTCCCGTTTGTACGCAAGCGGCAAACGGCCCCCAAAGTGCCCAACCCCCGCATTCCACACTAGAACGCGTCTGTGCGGCGGGAACCGATCCTCCGACCGTTGAGGTTGAGCAAGTCGCCGTTGTAACTACGGAAGTAAAGAAGGCGACAACGCCAGTTTGCTTCGACGCCCCGCAAGCATCCATCGGGTTACCCCCGGTTTCCACCGAGCCGATTTGGCTCGATTGCGCCGGGCAGCGCGCGCCTCCTGTGTTCTCCTAAATCCATCCCCTATGTCAAATGCTGCCGCTTCTTGTGGGCGGCACCCCGACTGTATTTAGGAAACACAAAATATGTCTCAATCAATCACGAGCGGCATTGCCGCCGCGTTGCTGGCTGTCGCCACCAACGCTCATATCAAAAATACAATTCAAGAAGTCCCCGATGAAAAGCCGGCTGTGGTCGAAAAGCCCACCGCTCTGAATTCGTTCAACCCGCAGATTAGCCTCGTCAGCGACTTTCGATCCCGCCTCGTGAACTCCAAAAAGGGCGACGAGAAACTCACCGAAATGAAAGAGCTGGAACTCGGTTTCGCCGCCGACGTTGACCCGTTCCTCAAGGCCGAGGCTTACATCGCATTCGCGAGGGAGGACGGGAAGTCCGTCGCGGAAGTGGAGGAAGCGTTCGCGCGCTACACCCGTCTAGGCAAAGGACTTAGCGCAAAGTTCGGCAAGATCGCAGGTGCGATTGGCCACGTTCAGCGCAACCACACGGATCAGCTGAACTGGCTGGACTACCCACTGGTGATCCAAGACTTTCTTGGCGGAGAAGGGCTTCGCGCACCAGGAGGGTCGTTGAGCTATTTGGCCCCCGGCGACCGGTTCCACGAGTTCAGTTTGGAAGCACTCACCCCTGATGATGGTCCGCTCTTCTCGGGATCGGATAGCGGCAAGCCCGTCATGATTGGCCACTACCGTACCTTCCACGATTTCTCCGAGGATCTTTCCGCGCAGTTCGGCGCAAGCTACGCGAACGGGCCAGGGGCGAACAACGGTCGCGGCTCAATGATGGGTCTGGACATGACAATGAAGTTGCAACCCAGCGGAACCGGTCGCTCCCTTATGCTGGAATCCGAGGCCTACTGGGGCAAGCCCGGCGGACCGGGCCAGAAGACGGCATTCGGCGCATTCGCCGCCGCGACTTACCAAATTGCTCCCCGCATCTTTGGGACGCTCAAGGTTGATCGCAGCGAGGTTCCGGGAACGAACAACCGACACAGCGAACTTTCGCTCGGACTCACGCTGAGGCCCACCGAATTCCACTACTGGCGAGTGCAGTTCAAGCAGCGAACGAGTAACTTTGGCGATTCGCGAAACACCCTTGACT
>JAIOPU010000229.1 GCA_021413725.1 Armatimonadota bacterium
TCCCTATCCCATAATACCAAACAAGTTACAGTTTCTAAAGTTCCCCGGGAACGCCATCTGTCTCAATTTTTGTAATTCTCCACTTCGGAACGGGGATAAAAAGCCACTCTCGAGCGGTTTCCCTTTCAAGGTAAATCTTGGCATCGACGGTCATTTCTCCGGCCGAGACCATCGCCATTTTCATTTTCACGTTCACCTTTGATTGAATGAGGGCAGTATTTCCCGTAATTGCCGGTTGTGGATTCAGGATCTCGACATCGGGGCGGGCGTCTTTGATGAATTTTGCAATTTGGGGATTACTCGGATCGACTTCGGCCCCCGTCATCTTGAATTTGGAGCTGATAAAGTCCATCACGACACCCGACCGGCCCTCACGACTTGCCTTGATCGCGCTGGTGAGCTCGGCTTGAATCGCCTGCTCGTCGGTGGGACGGCCAAGCCATGCCTTTGCAAAAAGGATGCCCACAAGGGCAAGCGCGCAGATAATACTGATCTTGACTGCAGGTTTCATTTGGTGGAAGGACGCTCCTGCGCCCTATACTGGTTCACGCACAAGCGCAACATCGTGTTGCATTTGTTCGACCAGAGCATCCAAAGAGTCAAACTTCTGCTCATCTCGAAGCCGTTTGACCAGACCCAAAGTCATCGCTTGCCCATACAGATTATCGCCGGGGTAGTCCAAAAGGAAGGCCTCAATGGTGCGGTTTTGACCAGCCACAGTGGGTCTCATGCCGATGCTGATGGCCGCTTTGAACTCGCCGCCTGCGCACTTCGCCCAGCCTGCGTAAATGCCATCTTTGGGTGTGATCTGGTTGGTCGAGCGAGCGATATTTACGGTGGGGAAACCGATCGTTCGTCCGAGTTGCTGGCCCTTTACGACCACACCGGGGATCTCAAACGGCACTCCCCTCAGAACCGCAACTCCTTCAACATCGCCCGCCTGAACTTTGCTGCGGATCACCGAGCTACTGACACGCTCGCCATCCACCAAAAATGGCTCGACGATCTCGGTTTCAATTCTTTGGCTGAGCCATTCCGGCGTTCCAACCCTGGCGTTGCCGAAGGCGAAATCGTGACCCACCACAATCTTCGCCGCTCGCAACTTTCCAATAACGATCTTGTCAAAAAACTCTTGGGCGCTCATTCTGGAAATGGTCGCGTTGAACTCAAGAATTACAGCGAGCGAAATTCCAAGACTACCGATCATCCGGCAATTATCGTTGAGGCTTGCAATGGAGAAAGGGGTTTTTTCGGGATTAACGATGGCAGTGGGATTGCGGTCAAATGTGACTACAATGCTCGGCCATTCCCGTTCTCGGGCGGAAAGAACGGTCCGCCGCAGGAGGTCTTGGTGGCCAAGGTGAACGCCGTCAAACGTTCCAATGCTAACTACGGATTGGTCCCATTCGGGCTGGATGGTGTCGGTTCCAAAGTGCAACAGCATCGGTCAAACCTGGTCGCCGCGCCCGTTCTTGCCTTTATAAAGGCGCTCCATGAAGGTTAATAGCGTGAGCACCTCGTCCGTCGGTTTCACTTCTCGCCGAATCGCCTCCATGGCATGGGAAAGACCAAGTTGCGACTTAAACATAATTTTGCAGGCCTTGTGAAGGGCAAGTCTGGATTCGCTGGTAATCCCGATTCGTCGCAATCCAACCGCGTTGATATCTTGAACCTCGTCTTCACCCGCGACGATCATGTACGGCGGGACATCTCGCACGATTCGGCTCATTCCGCCGACCATCGCGACCTGCCCAATTCGTACGAACTGGTGAACGCCAGTCATTCCGCCGATGTTCACGAGTCGCTCGATCGTAACGTGTCCCGAGCAACCAACGTTGTTCGCGAGGGTGACATCGTCGCCGATGTTGCAATTGTGCCCGATGTGGCATCCCGCCATCATATAGGTTCGATTCCCGATTAAAGTAGATTTTCCTTCGCCGGTTGCCCGGTGAAGAGTCACATACTCTCGAAAAACATTCTCGTCGCCAATCACCAAATAAGTCGGCTCACCTTTGAACTTTCGATCTTGCGGATCGCCGCCAATGATAGCGCCCTGACCGACCCAATTCCTTGCGCCGAGCGTGGTGTTGGTCTTGACAGTAACGTGAGAATCGAGCTTTGTTCCTTCCCCCAAAACGGCTCCGGCTTCGACATAGCAAAAAGGTCCGATCTCCACGCCTTCGTGAAGCTCGGCCCTAGGATCTACAACCGCGGTAGGGTGAATCTTTGGCAACTAAGCTAAGTTCTCCACAAGTTTGAAAGTCATGTCCAGCGATACGGCAAGTTGGCCCGCCACTGTTCCTTCGCAGTGAATTCTCCCGATTCCGCTCTTAATCCAGATCAGAGTGATTTCGCTTCGGAGTTGGTCGCCGGGGACAATCGGTCGTTTGAATTTGACGTTATCGATCGCCCCAATGATCGGGATGCGGCCTTTATATTTTTCGTCGGCTAGCAAAATCACGGCTCCCGCCTGCGCCATCGCCTCAATGAGAAGGACGCCGGGCATAATGGGGAGGCCGGGGTAGTGGCCTTGGAAAAACGGCTCGTTAATCGAGACGTTCTTCAGGCCGACGCACCGAACTCCCGGCTCGAATTCCTCGATACGGTCAACTAACAGCATGGGGTACCTGTGCGGCAGGAACTCCATGATTTCTTTGATGAGCATGGACATGTTTTAGACTCCAGCGAGAGGTTACCAGACTCAGTATAATCCCGCTATGGGAATCGACACTCGGCTCACTCGAAAGGACTTTTTGTTCTCGTCACTCGCCCTCACTTTGGCCTCGCGCGCGAGTTGGTCGCAAACCCAATCGAAGGAAGCGGCTTTCACAGTTGACGATATTGCGGCTATGGAGCGGGTGATCGACTTCAAACTTGCTCCCGCCCAACGCAAGGAGGCCCTTTCTTCTTTGTTGGAATTTCGTGCAGGATACGCGAATTTCCGAAAGATGAACATGCCGAACGCGGTTTCTCCCGCGACGATTTTTGTTCCGCTGGGGAAGCAGCCGAAACCGGGGAAGAAGACGGATGTGAAGGTGAAGTCGCGCAATGTGACCCTTCCTGCAACCGATGAGGATATTGCGTTCTTGCCCGTTTCTGAGTTGTCTGAATTGATTCGGATGCGGAAACTTAGCCCAGTGAGACTGGCTAAGATTTATCTTGATCGCATCGAAAAATACTCTCCGCAACTTCTGAATGTTATTTCCATCACGCGCGCTCGTGCGCTTTCGGCGGCGGCAACCGCCGAAAAGGAGATCGGTGCGGGGCATTACCGAGGACCGTTGCACGGGATACCGTTTGGGATCAAAGACCTTTTCGCCGCCAAAGGCTATCCGACGACGTGGGGTGGTGCACCTTTCAAAGATCAATCTTTTGACGTCGATGCAGCGGTTGTTCGGCTGCTGGAAGAAGCGGGGGCGATATTGGTTGCAAAGACAAGCGTCGGCGCACTCGCGATGGATGATGTTTGGTTCGGCGGTAAGACCAAAAACCCTTGGAACACCAAGCAAGGCTCCAGCGGTTCTTCGGCGGGTTCCTCGAGTGGAATGGCCGCCGGACTGTTTGCCTTTTCCATCGGCACAGAAACCCTCGGCTCCATCATGTCGCCCTCGCACCGTTGTCGCGTCACTGGATTGCGCCCGACTTTTGGTCGCGTGAGCCGGGCGGGCGCGATGGCTTTGAGCTGGACGATGGACAAGGCCGGACCGATCTGTCGCACGGCAGAAGACTGCGCAGTCGTGCTCGCCGCGATTCACGGTGCCGATCCGCTCGATACCGCGAGCGTGGATCGCCCCTTGCGATTCCGCAGCGAAATTGATCTCAAGAAAATTAAAATCGGCTACCTGAAAGACGACAAGGCCCTCGACGAAGACGACGCGAGCAATGGGTCGAGCGAGATTTTGAAGTTGCTCAAGTCTATGGGCGTGGTGGCCACGCCGGTCAACATTTCGCCCGTCGAAAATGGAGTCGATATGGTTCTCTCGGTCGAAGCGGCGTCGGCATTCGACGGCCTCACCAACAGCCCCGACATCGAAAAACTCACCAACAGTCTTTGGCCTGCGATTTTCCGCGCGAACGAATTCGCCACCGGCGTCGGTTACGTCCAGGCTCTTCGAGCACGAACTCTGCTGATGGAGAAATTCGAGCGGGAGTTGGGCGATTACGACATCATTCTCGCCAGCGATCGCGGCGGAAGCCTTCTCTTCATCACCAACCTCACCGGCCACCCCCAATTATATGTGCCCTTGGGAACAGATGCGAAGGGGAATCCAATCGGGCTTTCGTTGATCGGACGGCTATACGATGAGGGGACAATTCTCGGGCTTGCCGCCATGATTCAGGCAAAGACCCAGTATTGGAAGTTGCGGCCCGATCTCACAAAGATTTAGAAGAGATTCCTCTCCGAATTCCAGCGATCCGCACGCAGGAACCCTCACGGACTCCAGGGTGTTATCTCTGGTCATGGATAAAGTCACCCGCCGCAAAATTCTGAAAGTCTCAGGACTCGGAATTTTGGGGCTGGGTCTCTCGCAGTTTGGTGAAGCGACGCGCCTCCAACTCAACCGCCAAACTCTGCACTTGCCCAAATGGGATGCGGACGGGTTTCGAGTGGCGCTTCTCTCCGACTTTCATGTCAACACCCCCGCCGACGTCGCCCTCACTCGCGAAGCGATGGAGATGGCTCTTGCGGCGAAGCCAGATTTGATCGCCATTCCCGGAGATTTCTACGACGAGGATTCTTTGGTGAATATTCCCCGACTCGCCAAAGCGCTCGAAGGATTTGCCTCCCGAGGAATTCCCATCGTCGGCACGATGGGGAACCACGATTATTGGTCGAACCCCTCGGAGGTCATTCAGACGGTCCGTAGTTCCGGGATTCGCCTTTTACGCAACGAGACTTTTGAGCATCACGGCGTGGTCATCGCCGGGATCGACGATGGTCTCGTGAACCGAGATCGACACGATTTTCTGGGTCTGCGCGGGGAGGCGGGTTCGGTTTTGAGTTTATTTCACGAGCCCGATTTCTGCACCCGGGTGGACAATCGCGTCAGTCTCATGATGGCGGGACACAGTCACGGCGGGCAAGTCTGCCTGCCCTTCGGCAAATCCTTGCACACTCCCAGAGGGGCAAAAAAGTACATCAGCGGCTATTATCCCGACGCGGCCATTCCGCTCTTTGTCAGCAACGGAGTCGGCTGCACCGGGCTTTCTGTGCGGGCTTTTTGCCGCCCCGAGGTCTGCTTGCTGACTTTGCGCGGGCAGTGAAAATTGTCCTGTGGACCGAAAGAATTAACCGCGAACTGCGGGCTTCTTTGGCCAGAGCTTGTTAACTTTGTAACCCATCGGACGACGATTCGTAAACACAGAGTCGGTCTCCTTCGTGGTCGCGTGACATCTCGCACAGGCCGAATAACTGCCCTTAAACTCCTGGCCATCCTTATCCACCCCGAGATAGGTCCATTTCCCATCTCGCTTAATCATTACGGTCAGGAGTTCTGGTTTGAGAGATTTCCACTTGCTTGTGTCCACTGGTTTATATACGGCGATCTCCTTTTTGGCAAAGGCGCTTCGTTTGTATTTCTCTTTTACAATCACCGTTCCGTCAGGCAAAGGCCCACTCTTCTTTAGCATATCTTTGCGACCAGCTTGGTTTACGTAAACTAGATAGACCATTGGTATATGAGGGTTGTTCGCCCCATGCGGCGGTGGAGCGGGCGAGCACCTTCCGCTCATCTCATAAGACATATCCACGGGCTGCGATGTGACTCTTGTCCAGTCCCGATAGCCTCTGATCAGCTTTAGATGATCTGGTTTTTCTGTGGGCGTCAGCACAGCAATTGCCGTCGTGGTCAACGCAAAACCAAGAGCGAGATTCATACACTACTAAACGCTTACTGCAATCCGAAAAGTTACTTCAGCATCCCCGCCAAAGCCGAACCCGCTGCCGCGAGAGCCTCGTCTGCCTTCTCGATATCCTTGCCCCCCGCCGTCGCGAACTCGGCCCTACCGCCTCCGCCGCCTCCGGCGACCTTGGCGACTTCGCGCAGGATATTCCCCGCGTGGGCGCCCTTCGCGAGTGCGTCCGCACCGACCTTGCAAACAAAACTCAGCTTGCCTTCGCTAATCGCCGCGATGACTGCGACGCGCAGAGGATTGCCGTCGACCATCTTGTCCGCGACCAGAGTCGCGTCCTTGGTTTCCGCACCGTCCAATTTCTGAACCACCAGCTCTAGCCCGCCAACCGCGATACTGGTCCCTTCTCCGGTTGCCCCTTGTTGCGCGAGTCGTTCGCGTTTTTTGCGCTCGTCCCGAAGCTGATCCTGCAAGCGCAAAACCGCCGAACCTACTTCCTTGGGCGTCGTCTTCAAAGCAGATGCCGCCTCGCGCAAAATCCCAAGTTGCTCATTCAACCAGTTGTATGCCCCGACTCCAGTGACCGCTTCGATGCGCCGAACTCCACTTGCCGCCGAACCTTCGTGGATAATTTTGAAGAGGCCGATCTCGCCTGTAGACCCGACGTGGATTCCGCCGCAGAGTTCTCGGCTGAAGTCGCCGATCTCCACCATTCGAACTCGGTTGCCGTACTTTTCGCCGAACAACGCCATTGCCCCTCGTGCCCGTGCTTCATCAATCGGCAAGTCCGCAAAGGTGACAACCGGCGTGTTGATCAAGATTTCTTGGTTGACAATCGCCTCGATCGTTGCCAGTTCATCCACAGAAATCGCCTTGCTGTGCGTGAAGTCAAACCGAAGATGCCGAGGCTCCACGAGTGAACCCGCTTGGGTGACATGCTTTCCGAGGGTGTTGCGGAGGGCCGCATGCAAAAGGTGAGTCGCAGTGTGATTGCGCTGAACGTGCGACCGATAAAGCAGGTCCACCTGCGCAATGCATGGCTTATCAAAGAGTTGGAAGTGCAAAATAGCAAGAGCATCTTCCGCATTCTTACCTGCAATCGGCTCCGGATGGTTAACTTTGGTCAGCTCAGCAAGGTGGATGTAGATACCGTTTTGCTTCACGACTTCTACAACCCCTAGCTCAAATTCCTGCCCAATAATCACCCCAAGGTCGGCGACCTGACCGCCGGATTCAGCATAGAACGGCGTGGTGTTAAGTGCAATCGCAACTCGACCGGTACAGAGGCCCTGGTCATTAAGTTCCGGCAACGCGCCCACAATCAAAACCTCTGCCGCCCCAAATTCGTAGCCCACGAACTGCGTCGGAGTCCCCGACTCCTGGTTCTCGAAGTCGAAATTGGCACTGACCCCGCCGTAAACATTATCCATTCCGCTCGCGCCACGGCTCCGCTCTTGCGCGGTCGCCATCGCCGCTTCATAGCTCTCGATGTCCACGGTCAAGCCTTCCTCGGCGCAGATTTCCTGAGTGACTTCCAGAGGAAAACCGAAGGTGTCGTAGAGCAGGAATGCAGCATCGCCAGAGTAAACGCTAATGCCCTTGGTTTGCAATTCGGTGATCTGCGAGTTCAGCATCTCGACCCCTCGATGCAAGGTGCGCCTGAACAACTGTTCCTCCATCACCAACGTCTCCCGAATCATCGGAGCCTGCTCGGCGAGGCCCGGATAAAACTCACCCATATTAGCCAAAACCGCGTCAAAAACCTGATGGAAAAACGGCTCATTGAACCCTAGAACTCGCTGACCTT
>JAIOPU010000230.1 GCA_021413725.1 Armatimonadota bacterium
GGGATGTCTGCTATGATAACTTCATGATCTTGGCCGTCTTTTCTGCCCTCACTACGCTCCAATCAGGTTCAATTTGTCCACGAGATGCCTTCGGAGTTCCCCAGATTAAGGCCGGTACGGTCGCGGCCGCATTCCGGATCATGGGACACGCGGTCGCCGAGGACAGGCTGTGGCAAATGGAGCTTTCGCGAAGGACGTTCCGCGGACAACTCGCAGAGATTCTTGGCGCCTCAGCAGCGCCGAGCGACCGCGAAATCTTGCGACTGGGCTATACCGACTCCGAGTTGCAAGCGCAGGTGCGTTCAATGGCTCCCGAGGCTCGAGACGCATTTTCGGCCTACGCCGAGGGTGTGAACGATGCCATTGCTGCCATGCGCACTGACAAAAATCTACCGGCGGGCTACTCCCAGTATCAATTTGATCCGAAACCTTGGACAACAATCGACTCGGCTGCGATTTGTGTCGGCATGGCGAAGCGTTTTGGCGGGGGTGGCGCCGGCGAAATCCGCAACCTGCTCGCTTATCAGTATTTGCTCGGAACCCCCGCGAAAGACCGCGTGCTCGACGTCGTAGATGATCTCCTCTGGCAGAACGAGCCCCGCGCGATTACAACTTTGCAACCCGAGGACGACAAACTCGGCAAGCCAAAGGATATTTTTCCGGTTTTAACGCGAGATATTACCAAGAAACACCTCGCCATGCTCCCGAATCCTGGACTGTTTGAACTCATTCCTGGGATTCGATTGGCTGACATGGAGGACAATCGTGCTATCGCGATGTCGCAGAATGTGCTCTACAAAACCGGGAGTTACTGCATCGTCGTGGACAAGTCGCGGTCCAAATCCGGGGCAAATCTATTGCTGAGTGGTCCCCAAATGGGTCATTCTGCCCCTAGCATAGCCCACGAAGTCGTGATTGATACTCCCGATCTCAAGGTTACAGGAATCAGCGTCCCAGGAATTCCAGCGGTTCTGGTTGGGAACACCCCTAACTTTGCTTGGGGCCTAACAACTTCAGTTGCGGACACAACAGACATCTTTTTCAATAAGTACGAGGGTGACTCTTACATCGTTGACGGTAAAACCATTGCCTTCAAGAACGAATCTAGAACCCTTCGGGTGCGCGACGGGAAGGAAGAAACCGTGAACCGAATCAGCACGCAGTTCGGCCCCGTCGTGGTCCAGTCTGGGTCCACAAAAACCGCGTTCAGCATGAAAGCCGCCTACTCTGGACGTGAGTTGAGTTCTTTTGCTGAGCTATTCACGCTCTATCGGTCGAAAACGGGCAAGGAAATCCTCAAGGAGGCCGAGCGTTTACCCGTGGGATTCAATCTATTTTTTGCCACAAAGGCGGACATTGGATATGCATACTGTGGTCTGACGCCCCTCCGTTCCACAGAAATGGACCCGCGCTTCCCAATTCCTGGGTCGACCCAGTTTGACTGGAAAGGCGTGGTTCCTACCGCGCGATTGGTGAAGGGCTTGAACCCCAAATACGGACTTTTTGTGAACTGGAATAACAAGCCCGTAGACTGGTGGCCCAATCTAGACACTCCGGCTTGGGGTGAGCTTTTCAGAAACGAACTTATCCTTAAAGCGCTACCGGCGGGCAAAATTGGGCGAGATGATTTAGTCGCCACGATTCGAGAAATCGCGAAGAATGACGACCAAACCCTTGGTGCTTTTTCCCTGCCTTTTGCGGCGGAATTAGCGGACAATCCCGCCGCTGCTGAGTTGCGTCAAAGACTGGTTGATTTTGACGGACGACTCTCTGACGGATCAGTTCCAGCCGCGACGTACAACATTCTCGTCGATGAACTGCGCACTGCAATTTTTCAACCGCAAATCGGCAACTTTATTCAACCAGATCTTTTTAAACTCGCCGTCCAACCCTCAGTGATGCTTCGCGCCTGGGAAGGTAAAACGCACTTCCCCTTTGTAAACCTACAGAATCGAGAAGAAATCATCCAGAAAGTGACTGCAAACACCCTGGCAAAAATGGGTGCGGCAGCTTACCGCGCAGGCAGAATCAGATACGAAGGACAGCCGGTCTCACCGGTCTATAGCAACCGAGGGACATTCATCCAAATTGTTCAAATGGAATCGCAGCCACGTGCCGAGAGTATTCTGGGGCCGGGCGAAGCCGCGACCGGGCCTCATAGCGGCGACCAGGCTCAGATGGTGCAAGACTGGCGATTCAAGCCAATGGTGCGTTGGTGATTCAGTCGGTCGAGTACATCGATTCGCACACGGGAGGGGAACCCACTCGAGTTATTGTTTCCTGCATCCCTGTGCTTGTGGGCAACACAATCGCCGAGAAAGCCGCTGACTTTGCACAGAATCATAGCGACTTGCGACGGGCACTAGTTTGCGAGCCGCGAGGATCAGAAGTTCTCGTGGGAGCACTTCTACTTGAGACCCACGATCCCACTTGCGATGTTGGCGTGATTTTCTTTAACAATGTGGGAGTCCTCGGTATGTGCGGTCACGGAACTATTGGGCTCGCTGAGACTGTGGAGCACCTAGGACGGATTTCAACCGCAAAATTTCGAATGGACACGCCTGTGGGAAGTGTGGAAGTCCGTCGATCAGCAAAAGGACAAGTTTCGCTCGAAAACATTGCAAGCCGCCGAAAATCGACCGGAGTAAGAGTAACACTTTTGGATGGAACAGTAGTCACAGGCGATATTGCCTACGGAGGAAATTGGTTCTTTCTGGTTTCCGATCACGGACGAAACCTTTGTATGGAGCGAGTTCAAGAGCTTACTGAATACACGATGGAGATTCGGAACACCCTCGCCGCCCAAGGAATCACGGGCGATGGCAATGCTGAAATTGACCACGTCGAACTCTTTGCCCCCAGTGAAAACGCAGACTCCAAGAACTTTGTACTCTGTCCAGGCAGAGCCTACGACAGATCACCGTGCGGCACCGGAACCAGCGCAAAACTCGCTTGTCTCTACGCCGACGGCAAAATCCAGCCCGGTCAAATTTGGCGACAGGAGAGCATCACGGGAAGCATCTTTGAGGGGTGTGTTTCGGTTATAGGTGGCGAGGTTATTCCTACCATTCGAGGGCAAGCATTTGTCACCGGACAAGGAACTTTGTTCCTCGATTCCGACGACCCGTTTTGCTGGGGGATTCCGACTTAGTGCCGAGGAGAGTTGTCGTCATTGGCGGCGGAATCATTGGGCTTTCGACCGCGTACTATGCTCTGCAAAAGGGGTTTGACGTGACGGTGTTAGACCGAGACAGCGCGGATTCGTACGGTTGCTCCTGGGGCAATTCGGGGCTTTTGGTTCCGAGCCATTTTGTGCCTCTTGCCGCACCCGGAATGGTCCAACTTGGTCTCAAAATGCTTCCGAATAGGCAAGGCCCGTTTGGGTTTTCCTTCTCGCTAGACGTCCTCCGCTGGATGATGATCTTCGCCCGGCACTGTAACCCACGTCATGTGGAACGAAGCCAGCAACTGCTCGTTGAACTGTGCCTTGCAAGCGTTTCCCTTTACGAGAACCTGGCGAGCGACCTGGGGGTGAGCGCTACGATCCACAAAAGAGGACTGGCTATGATTTGCAGAGATAGCTCAACTCTGGCTCATGAACTGGCAATGGTTCCAAGGGCCGCAAAACTGGGTCTCAATGCGGTCGAAATACAACAAAAAGACCTCCAAAAGCTTGGGGAATCTCTAGAAATTGTCGCAAAGGGTGGAGTGATGTACAACTCGGATTCTGATCTGACTCCAGGTGTAATTGTTCAGGCCCTACGCGACCAACTTGGAGATAGGATCAAAAGTTCCTGCGAGGTCAAGTCAGTCATCGTAGAAAACGGCAAAGTTAGCGCCGTCAAAACTTCCAAAGAGGAATTTGTCGCCGACGAATTTGTTCTCGCTGCCGGGAGTTGGTCCGGCGAACTTGCCAACGATTTTGGCTTGAAAATGCCCATGGTAGCGGGGAAGGGTTACTCTTTGACTCTCCCAAATCCGCCCTCGTCGATCACAACTCCGATGATTCTTGTCGAGGGAAGGGTCGCCATCACGCCGATGACCGGAGGGACGCGTTTTGGCGGAACCATGGAACTTACCAGGCCGGACTTAAGCATTAACCAGAACCGTCTTGCCGGAATCAAAAAGTCTGTCGAGAGCTTTCTCCCGCAATTCAAGGAAGCCGCATTTCAAGGTGTAGAGCCTTGGGTCGGTCTACGGCCTTGCTCCCCCGATGGATTACCCTACATAGGGCGCGCGCCGAACCTGTCAAACTTAACGGTAGCCACCGGGCACGCGATGATGGGTATGACACTAGGCCCAATAACCGGCCATCTCGTCACCCAGTTACTCTGTGAGGAGCCGCCGAATCTCTCCCTCGAACTCCTGAAACCGAACCGATTTTGTTAACATGACCCCCGAAACATTTCAATCCATAAATCCCGCGAAAGGCGAGTTTCTTCCCCAAGTCTTTACCTTTGCAAATGCGGAGGAATTGGAATCTGTGCTCCAACGAGCCCACTTGGCCAAATCTGACTTCGCCCAATCTACCGGTGCCGAGCGGGCCAGACTGCTGCGAACGATTGCCGACGAAATCGAGGCCCTGGGTGATGTTCTGATTCAGATGGCGATGT
>JAIOPU010000231.1 GCA_021413725.1 Armatimonadota bacterium
ACCGCCAAGGGCCGAGTGCTTCCTCGACCTCGTCACCGAAGGTGAGCAGAAAGATCATGTTCCCGATCAAGTGAGTCAGATTTCCGTGCAGAAAAAGCGAGGTGAAAAGCGTTCCGAGAGTAGCCCGATCGCCCATTCCGCGCAAAGCGCGCACAACCTCGTGGGGACGCATCGCGAGATCAGCGAAGGCTTGGGACGCTCCAAAAAAGTGCCAGTCTCGGTCCCACATGTAGATTAAAACATTGAGCGCGATCAGGGTGTACGTGACGAAAGGCACGATTTTGGTATCTTTTTCGTCACCTAATGGAAACATTACTCGCAGAGTCTACTTTCTTTAGGCCCTAGTAAATTTGGCAACCTACCGGAATTGACTCAAGAAGCGGAAATCGTTATCCATAAAGGGTCTCAAATCATCCACACCCCTTGCCATCATCGGGATGCGCTCTATGCCCAAACCAAAGGCAAACCCGGAGTATTTCTCCGTATCAATGCCATATTTTTCCAGGATATTCGGGTGGATCAGCCCCGCCCCACCAAGCTCAACCCACTTGCCATTGAAGAGTTTTGGCGTCGAAATCGCGTAGTCCACACCTGGTTCCACGAAAGGAAAAAAGTCGGGCCGAAATCGCACGGTGGCTTCTTCGCCGAACATCGTTCTGGCGAGTTCGCGCAGAGTCCACTTGAGATTCGCCATCGATACGCCCTCGTCCACCATGAAAACATCGACCTGGTGAAACGTGTGTGAGTGAGTTCGATCCACCGCCTCGTTACGGAAGCATTTGCCGATGGTAAACATCCGAAACGGCGGTTCGCGCTCTTCGAAAATATGCCCTTGCATCGCTGTGCACTGGGTGCGCAAGAGGAGTTTGTCGTTGATGTAAAACGTGTCCTGATCGTCCATAGCAGGGTGATCGGGTGGGTAGTTCAACGCGTCAAAATTGTACTTGAAATCTTCAAGTTCTGGCGATTCACCATACTCAAATCCCATTCCCACGAAGACTTCCTTAATCCGGTTCATCGTGAGTTGCAGGATATGCTCACGGCCCGCGTTGGGCTGGCGGGCTGGCATTGTGATATCAAGCCGTTCTGCCTCGAATTGGATCGCTTGCTCCGCACTCTTGGCGGCGGCGAGGGCCAATTCATAGGCCTCCTCTACGCGCATCTTCGCCTCGTTGACGGCTTTGCCAAAGGCGGGGCGCTCGTCCGCGGGAATTGTGCCGAGCGTCTTCATCAGTCCCGGAATCGAGCCAGATTTGCCCAAGAACTGCGAATGCAGAGCCTTGAGAGCCTCTGTCGAAGAAGCCCCCGCTATCGAGCCGAGGGCGGCACTTTCAATTGTCGCTATTGAATCCATTAACCCTCTTGTGTTACCCAAATCTGCAAAACTTTGCCCAGCGAGGCTCATCAAGTAGAATGAAGGCATCCTATGAAGTTGCCTTACTCCATGATTCTCGACCTCGTGCAGACCAAGCTCACCGCCCAAGAAGTCGGTGACCTGCTCACGATGGCGGGATTTGAACTCGAAGGTCTTGACGAAGTCGAAGGCGATTCTGTGCTCGATATAAAAGTTGTCGCCAATCGCGGCGACGGCCTTAGCGCCCTCGGTCTCGCCCGCGAGATTCTCGCCAAAGACCCGGATTCAAAAGGCACAGAACTCTACCAACGCGCCGCCGACCATTTCCCAACCGCTGATACTGCCACACAAGCCAAGGCCGCCGTGCGAATCGAGTGCGACACCTGTACACGCTTCGCCTGCCGAATCATAAGCGGCGTCAAGAACGGCCCTTCTCCGGATTGGCTGCAGAAGAAACTGCGCCAGGCCGGGCAACGCCCGATCAGCCTCCTGGTGGATCTCACCAACTTCGTGATGCTCGAACTCGGGCAACCGCTTCATGCGTATGATTTGGAGAAATTGGGAGGCGCAAGCATTGTCGTTCGGAACGCGCGCGAAGGCGAAAAGCTGACCACGCTTAATGGCGAAGAACACCGCCTCCAGACTCACCACATGGTGATTTGCAACGAGACGGAGCCGGTTGGCGTCGCCGGAGTCATGGGCGGACTTGATACCGAAGTCAGCGAAACCACGCAAGATATTCTCCTCGAAGCCGCGCACTTCACAAACTCTTCGGTCCGCAAAACTCGAAAAGATCTTGGGTTTAACACCGAGGCCAGCTACCGATTCGAGCGAAGCGTCGATCCCTGCGGTGTCGTCGGCGCCCTCAACCGATTCTGCGAGTTGTACGTCCAATGCGGCGGCACTGGCGTCGAAAATGGCGTCACCGACCAATTCGCGACTCGCCCTAGCCAAACCGAAGTTTCTCTCCGCTTGAGCCGGGCGGTAAAACTCCTCGGAATGCCGATCACCCACGGCGAAGCCCTCCAATATCTTTCTCGGCTAGGCTTCGAAGTTAAGAGCGACGGCGAAAATGTCAAGGTCAAGTCCCCATCCTGGCGGCCCGACATTCTCCGCGAAGAAGACTTGGTTGAGGAGATTGGAAGAATCCACGGCTACGAGCGCATCCCGGAGACGCCCATCTATGGGTCTAACTCAAAAGGCGGCGTCTTTGGGATTCCCCGCCTTGCTGACCGCGCGCGGGAAGCCCTTTTGCGCTGCGGATTCCACCAGGCGATCAATCACACCCTCCGTGACCGCCACCTCCTCGACTTCTCCAAGGACTGGCGAATGGGACCTCGAAACCCGCACAGTCCGGAGATGGCGTACATGCGCGACAGCCTCCTCCCCGGACTCGCCGAGGTCGCCCAGCGCAACGGCGGCAAGAACATTCAGGTCTTCGAAATCGGAAAGGTCTTCCTCCAAGGTGAATATCAGATCGACGAGAGTCCGGAGATAGCGATTCTTTGCACCGGCGAGCGTTCTCAGCCGTCGTGGGCGGGAAATCCTCCGGCGCAAGCCGACTTTTTCAGC
>JAIOPU010000269.1 GCA_021413725.1 Armatimonadota bacterium
GGTCCCTGGTACGGCGGCGGCGTCACCCGCGCCTGTGTCAAGTCCCTTGGCTACGACGCCGAAAAAAACATGTGGTACTTCGTCGCCGACACTTCCATTGATCACAAAGCCGGCGCCATCATCCACAACAAAAACAACGAAGGCCTCATCTGGATGGAGCAAAACGCCCACTCCGATGAACAAACTTACGACATCATGCTCAACCGCAACCAGTACGGCCTGGGCGACACCTACATGTACTTCGCACGCTACAAATACATGAGCAACATCCACTCCGCCGCCGGTGATGAGAACGGCAACATCTTCGCCGCATACTCCGAGCACGAATCCAACAACTTCACCAGCAATGTCGAAACCATCGACTGGAAGAACAACACCCTCGTCTTCGACGGCAAAACCACCAAAAATGCCGACACTCTGGGCACCTCCCGCCAGCTCATCAACCTCAACCCCGCCAAGTGGGTCACCGCCGGCAAAGTCATCGTCGTCCCCGCAGAGTCCTATTACGACACCATCGACACCGGCAAATACCCCTTCGAAGGCAAAACCTACCCCTCCACCATCAAGTCCGGCCTGCGCATGGGCGGCCTCATTCGCGGCGACAAGGACTGCCCATGGGACCAATCCATCATCGGCCGCTGGATCGGCATCTCCGAACCCACCGAGTGCATCATGGGTCGCGGCGGTCCCACCACCAAACTCCGCTGGTACCAGATCGACGGCCTCACCATCAATCCCGACGGCACCAAAGACATCACCATCCAGCGCTTCTGGTGGGGTGCCAAATCCATGGGTTCTCCCACCCTCTACCGTGAATCCAACTACACTTGGGACGGCCACATCAAGCCTCTCACCTACGTCATCGCCCCCGGCACTTACGTCACCGACGTCGTCCGCGCTCTGGGTACCAAAGGTGAACCCACCCAGCGCACCCTCGGCCTGGCGCCCTACCCCCAAATGAACACACCACTGGACTTCGCCAGCGGCGACCCCATCGAACAAGCCATCGGGCCCGACC
>JAIOPU010000270.1 GCA_021413725.1 Armatimonadota bacterium
ATCAAGAAGTAATCACCGACCTCGGTCCCCGAATTAAGTTCGGGGACCAACATTTTTCTTTACGCCCCCTCCGTCTTAACACCATGAAGTTCTTTAGTCGCGAAAAAATTGCCAAACCCCGTTTTGAAATGGTGGTTGACCAGGAGCTTCCGATGCTGTTCCGAATTGCAGTCCGAATGACCTTGAACGAGGCCGAGGCCGAAGACTTAGTAGGTCAGACCCTCTACCTTGCCACCAAAGCCTGGGACAATTTCGATGGCGCGCATCCCCGAGGATGGCTGATCGCGATTCTCCGAAACGAGTTTCTTGCGATGAAGCGCAAGAGTTCGGCAAGGCCGACAGTTGCGCTCGAAGATGCCGCCGAGCCCAGTACCGAAGGCTATTGGCAGGAGATTGATTGGAAGCTGATTGGCTCCCAGATTATCACCCTTCTTGACCGTCTCCCGGAGGATTTTCGCCTCCCGATCGCTTTGTGCGATGTCGAACAGTTGACGCGCGACGAAGCGGCACTTTCTCTTGGCGTCCCGATCGGGACGCTGAATTCTCGACTCAACCGCGGGCGCAATATGCTCCGAACCCTCGCCCTGCAAACCCTCGGCGACCCGACCCACCAACCACTATGAACAAACACAACACCGAAGGCCCTCCTTGCGCGCACATGGAGCAACTCCTCCAAGCCGCCGCCGACAACTCCATTACCGGCATCCGTCGCTGGTACGTCCTCGCCCACGCGGCGCGCTGCTTCCGGTGCGGGAATTTCCTGCAGAGGATGCGGTTGACCGTGAAGGCCCTGCGCGAAGCGGAGGTGCCAATGGATGCAGAACGTATTGCGAGGATGAAAGCGGCGATGCATCGGGACCAGGATTAGCCTCGCTCGGGTATATTTCTATGTCGCTTGCCCAGGTGGCGGAATTGGTAGACGCGCTAGTTTCAGGTACTAGTTTTCGCAAGGAAGTGAAGGTTCGAGTCCTTTCCTGGGCACCATACTACTGCAAAGCGTTCATGAAAAAGACTTCACTCATCGCATTCCTGGCTCTCTTGATGATCGGTTGCGGAGGGGGTGGGGTAGGGCCGGAGCAGAGCTTTGACCCCGAAGTCGAGGCAAACTATCTCTCTCTCCTAGCCCAATTTCCCATTGACCGGCAGGGCTACCACTTGGATGGGTTTGGCGATTTTTCAGACGAACCGATGACCTACGGCCTCATCTTGCTTGCGGAGGGGCGACGGTATCGTTCCAGCGGGAATAGCGAAGCACTGGATCGCTGTCGCCGATGCGTTCAGTTTTTGGAAGCGCACAAGGACGTCGATGGCGATGGAGTTGTCGGGTGGAGTCTTGATCGTGATTGGGATGCTTTTGCGGATGGATCGGTGAACCCCAAGGGCACGGTGTATGCGATCACAACCGCAATCGTTTTGGACGGACTCAGCGAGTTTTATGCCGCCGCACCTTTGGCGGATCACGCAGGAATCACTTCGCTAGTGAAGGAAGCGTCACTCGACTCCGCTGCCGCCCTTTACAAGAACGGATTCTTCGCCTATAGCAGTTCGCCCAACGATCCGTACTTCGTCCTCAACGCGTCGAGCTACTTTGCTGGGGCTCTGCAACGAGCGATCGTGGGGCCTTGGAATGGCTTCACAACCGATCAAAAGACTGACCTGCAAAGCAAAATCGACTCCGCCACCGCGTTGCTGAATGCCGAAACTCAGCCGGGTCAATCTTTGTGGCCCTACCACGCGCATTCGAGTCCGTTTTATGGAGTGAGCTACGATGGAAATGACTTGGTCCACCACACCTATGTCGTTCTGGGACTCAGAGAAGTGGATCACTTTGGCGGCCCCGTGGATCCTTCCAACAGTCCGCAGCATGAGGCCGCGATGCTTACCTTTGAGCGAACCGGTTACACGGCGGGCTATTCCAGCGCATTTCCCGGCGACGCGCGCTACCCGGATATCGAAAATCGGTACTCAGACCTTTGGGGAATCGGGTCGGGTGTGGTGCTGGCTTGCGAACTGGGCCGATTCGACCTCGCCAAGACCTGGATCACTCGAATGACAACCCAGTTCGGCCCCTGGCCCCGCCCCAACATGTGGCCCACGGTAGTCGCCCCAGACCAAACCTACTTCTTCGGCCGCCACGCCGCCCACGCACTATGGGGAATGAGTCGGTATCTCTATCGATGATTTGCGAGTTGCATCAAAGTCCGATCTTAGGCGGTGGCTCGTTGATCGTGATATTCTTGTTGCCGATGATCACTGTGCCCGACATCTCGAAGTAATTGAATGGGTCGCTGACGCTTACGAAGCGCAGGCCGCTGAATTCGCGCTTTGTGGGACCGTCGTACACGATTTTGCCTCGGGTGCAAAGGTAGGTGATCCCGTCTGTTGTGACGGATCGAACATTTGCAAATGGCAGCGTTTGCCCTGCCTCTGCGGTGTATTCGTGGGGTGAAAGGTTGGTGAGTGCTGGAACAGTCCAGTTTAGATTCAAACTTGTTGCCCCGGTGCGGTCTGGTTCCTGCGAATGCCAGAGTCCTAGGATGAGTTGGGATTCATTGTTAAAGGTTCCATCGCCGGAATTGAGCCCGACGTCGTAGGTTCCCACTTTGAATTTGCAGGTCTCACCGGAAGATGTGACCCTGATGGTTGCTTCGGAAATGTATTGCTGGCCCACGGGGAACGATGTCACTACGAAGTCCCGAACAAGCGGGGCAGGCGTGAGGTTGATCACAGGATCGAAAACTCCTGTGGCCGTTCTGAAGGTCGCATTGGTGATTTCGTACTCAATGTAACCAGGAACGTGATAGGTCCATTTCAGACGGCCTGATCGGTAGGAAGTCTCAGTACGGCCCACCAATCCGCCATGCGTGGCATAGTCGCTTTGGGAGAATTCCAACTGGGCGACGTTGCTCCCAAAGGGACTCGTGGCATCGAGAGCGGGAAGGTCTGCCTCACCGCTGAGTTCCTTGGCGGGTGCGGGAACCCAAAGCCAGGACGCACTCGAACTGAAGCCGCCATAGCCGGTACTGAATTTCCAGAAGCCGTCATCCCAGGTTGCGTCAAAAACGTTGACGGTCTGGGGGTCGATATTGAGATAGGTTCCTTTCTCGATTCGGCTTTCGCCGACAAAAGTCGGAACCCCACCCGTTTCACCTCCGCAACCTATGAGGCTCATTGCCAGCAAAATGAGGATGGTGATTCTCTTCATATACTTAGTATAACGCGGAATTTGCGAGTTTCCGGTTGCTCGGGGCTGCTGTAGAATGAGGGAGAAAAACCTCACCCCAGTTCGCTTCGCTCAC
>JAIOPU010000271.1 GCA_021413725.1 Armatimonadota bacterium
GAAGTGAGACCAGTTGTCTCGAGCGCGACCGGGTGACCCAGCCTTGCCCCAAACCTGGCAACAAACTTCCTCGATGGTCATGCCCATTCGGTCGGGGTTTTCCCATCCAGCGCGCAAGTCCTTCATGAAGAACGCGGGCATGTCCCGGTGAATCGGGCTGATCCAGTCGGTACCTTTGAGTCCAAACAGAGAGCCGACGAGAATAGCCTCCTGATTGTGTGAGGAGTAGAGCGTCCCGCGAAGGCGGCCTCGTTTCTTCTCCTTAATCAGTCGGACGTCGAAGTATCGAGCCAAGTAGAGCTGCCGAAGCATTTCCAGGCAATCTTCTTTGCTGAGAAGTTCGCGATATCGTTTGTTTTGAGGGCTGGTTTCTGATGTTGAAATAGTGCTTGCCAAAAGTCTCTCTCCGGTTGGGCAGAGCGCCCAAAGGGTGCTCCAAGTGTACCTTTTGGTACACTTTCATTATTGGCCCTGCAGGGTGAATTCTTCATGGCAAATACAAAAATTGATGCCAAGGATAACGGAATTCTGGTGCGGACGGTAAACTACTGAAATCCCATGGACCAATCGCGCATCCGCAATTTCTGTATCATCGCGCATATCGATCACGGAAAATCTACTCTCGCGGATCGCCTGATCGAGCGATGCGGAGCTATTCGCGGAATCGCCCAGGAGCAGATGCTTGATTCTATGGACCTTGAGCGTGAGCGCGGGATCACCATCAAGATGGCGGCCGTGCGGCTTGCCTACACCGCCAAAGACGGGATCACTTACGAACTTAATCTCATCGACACCCCGGGTCACGTTGATTTCACATACGAAGTGAGCCGAGCTCTCGCCGCCTGCGAGGGTGCGCTGCTGGTGGTGGATGCGAGCCAAGGAGTAGAAGCCCAGACGATCGCCAATGCCAACATGGCGATGAATCAGAACTTGGAGATCATCCCGGTCATCAACAAAATTGACTTGCCCCATGCCGATATAGCGCGGGCAAGGGAAGAAATTGAGTCTGCCGTGGCGGTAGATGCTTCGAATGCGATTCCGGTGAGTGCAAAGGCAGGCATCGGAATTGATGATGTCTTAGAGGCGATAGTTGCACTTGTCCCACCCCCTAAGGGCAATAAAGACGCACCGTTGAGAGCTCTTATTTACGACTCGCATTTCGACTCCTACCAGGGCGCAATTGCCTACATCCGGGTTAAAGATGGCGCGATCAAAAAGGGCGACAAGATGATGATGATGTCTTCGGGCGTCATTTTTGATGTTGACTCCACCGGCACATTCAGCCCGGCCCTGACTGTCAACGCGGGACTTGAGTGCGGGGAAGTCGGCTTTGTTACGGGCGCGATTAAGAATATTAAAGACGCCCAGGTCGGAGATACGATTACCAACGCCGAGGTTCCAGCTTCCGAGCCGTTGGATGGCTATCGAAAGGCCCTCAGCATGGTTTTTTGCGGTCTTTTCCCAGCGGATGGCGACCAGTATATTGGTTTGCGCGATGCGATTCAGAAGCTCCAAC
>JAIOPU010000064.1 GCA_021413725.1 Armatimonadota bacterium
ACAGTTGTTCTGTGTGGTCTTCAAGTACAAAGCCGTTCCCGGAGTCGTGATTGAGTTGTAGTAGGCGGTTGCTTTGGCCCTCACACTTGTCGAAAGATTGGCCTTGAAGCTGCCAGATGAGAATGACGGAGCAGAAGCACCATCATAGAGGGCTTCCCAAACCGCGACCTGGAGGGCAGCTGCGTTCTCATTCGAGTTGGCACTTGTGAAGTTAGCGGCGACAATGTTGCCGGCCTTCTTGACCGCGGCGGAATCCGCTGTGGATAACTTGGAATTTACACCGTAAGTTTGGCCATTAGTGATAAGATTGCCCAGGTCAGCGCAGACTGAGCTGAATGTTGGGCCGCTCGGCATCTTTTTGAAGTTCAACTTGCCCGCGAAAACATTCTTGTTCGAACCGTTGAAAACGATTCCAACCCCTTGCCCCGCGCCGGTTCCTACAAATTTCATGTCGAAAAGCGATGCATTGGCACTCGCTGCCGCAATAATCGCGGCGAAAATAACTGTCTTTTTCATGATTTCTCTCCTAACACGCTCAAGGTTTCGTGCGTGTACCCCATATTCTAAGGCAGATTTCGACCAAAGTGAACTGTACAGAGTACGGGAATGGCTGTTATCCGGTAATCGTGTCGGGAGAGTTCGCTAAAATAGGGCATGTTGCGAATACTTCTTGCTCTTGCCCTCAGGCAACAAGTCGGCCCCCAGCCAGTTTTGATGGTGGAGCGCGCGATTGGCCCTCCAAGTGCCATTTTGGGTGGGCGAACAGTAGACCTGTCGCTTGATGGAACGCCCGCAACACTATTCATACCTGAACACTGGAAGCCGTTGGACGGCACTGAGCTCTGGGTTCACTTCCATTCCGCGCCTTGGTATGTGATATCTGAATACCAGCGCGCGGCGGTCGATACTCCCGTTGTCATTTTTAATATCGGCGAGGGGTCCACAACGTACGCCAAACCTTTCACGAAACCTGGGACATTCAGCAAGTGGATTTCAAAGATAGAGTCTGAACTCGGGATCCAAGTTGGTAATTTGAACTTCACAAGTTTCTCTGCAGGTTACGGCGCGGTGCGGAATCTGGTCGCCGACCCCTTGGTTTTGAATCGAATCGGAACAGTTATTCTCGGCGATTCACTCTACGGCTCTCTCGACCCGAGTCAGCCCGGAAGAGTCGTTTTGAAGGAGCATGTCCAGTGCTGGATGGGCCTTGTCAATCGCGCGATCGCAGGAAAGTCGACTGTAATAATGGCCACCTCTCAGATCACCCCGACTACCTACGCTGGAACTTGGGAAGTCGCGCAGGCGCTGGTGAAGAACGTCGGCGGCAAAATGACGGATGTCGCCCCGGTGGCGGGCGACCAAAGGCTTTTGCGAAACTATTCACAGGGCCGCTGGTTCGTTTGGAGTTACGCCGGAGAAACTCCCATGGCCCACATGACCCAAGCTCGTCGACTGGCAGAAGAAATTATCGAATCCCGAAAATAGCCTTACTTTCGTCCCACCGAGAGTCCCGGCCAGTCGTCCGTTCGGAACGGAACTGCCGGCAGCCCGGCTCCATTGAAGAGAGTAGCCTCTGGATTATTCGCCCAAGCATAACGAACTGCGACCGGATTTGGAACGTCCGCACAACCCACAACAACCATTCGACCATCCACTCTCGCCTCCGCCCAATAGAACTTTTTATCCGCCCCGGCGATAGCAAATCCCTTTAACGCATCGCCTTGAACCGTCAACCCACCGTCCAAGTGATCGAATGCCAACCTAATGGAACTACCCTCAATCTTAAACGACTTATAGGTCGGGCCAGCGAAGGCAATCTTCTTTCCATACGCAGTTTTCAAAGCCGCAAGCGCGAGCCGGCGCCCAACTTCTTGCTTATTTTTCGGATGGATGTCAACCGGATCGCCAATATCCGTAGCAACCGCAATCCCCGTGTTCTTCACGCGCCGGGTCGTCAAAAACTGCGCTTCGCGAAGCTCTGCCCAGTAGCTTTCTACTGGTTGTGGGGAAGGCTGGTAGAAACTCGCGAGTTGAACAATGAAGAACGGAAAGTCACCTTGCCCCCACGCTTTGCGCCAATCGCCAATCATGGCCGGGAGCAAATCACGGTACTGGTAAGCCCGGTCCGCATTGCTCTCTCCCTGATACCAAATCGCACCCTTCATCGCTAGAGGCAGAATTGGCGCGATCATGCCGTTGTAGAGAAGTGTCGGGCGGTTCGGATTTTCGGCGTCGGAAGCCTGCGGCATCGCCGTCATCGTTTTGGGGTTGGAGCCCGCGTGGTACTGCCAATCTCCGGCGAGGGCAGTCACGCCTGAGCCCACTTGGATGCAGAAATTTTCTGGCTTTGCCGAGAACCCACCCGGGCCGAGCAAGTTCATAACCCGAATCGCGATGGTGTTCTTTCCGGGCCTCAAAAAGCTCCCAGCAACAACATACTTCCGGTCTGCCGACCAGTCCATCGTTGCGCCCACTCGTTCTCCGTTCACCCAGACCGTGTCCATGTCATCAATCGGGCCGAGATTCAAAGTGAGTCCATTCTCTGCACCCGGCGGAAGCATGAACTCATTACGGAACCAGTGGGTTCCAATACCTTCGCCTAAACCTAGATCAACAAAATTCGAAGGTAATTTGACTCTCTTCCAGTCCGCCACATCCACATCCGCGCCCCCCCAGCCATTCTTCTCGCCGGGGTCGTTTGCCTCAAGCCAGTTCGAAACCTGCTGCTCGTAGGTCACCCCAGGATTGGCAAAACGACTCTCCATCTCCGAAATCCGAGGCGTAAACTCGGGCATCCCCGCAAGCCCCGCCTTACTCGTCCAAGACTCCGCGATCGTCCCGCCCCAGGAAGTGTCCACGAGCCCAATCGGCACCTGCAACTCCTTCCGAAGTTCGCGCCCAAAGAAATATCCTGCCGCCGAGAATCCTCCCCAAGAATTATTTTTCAGGATCGTCTCGGGAGTGCAAACATCCCAGCTCCCGGGCACTGAGGCTAGAGGAAACGGCGAAATCGTTCGGGGAACAACGTAAAGGCGAAGCATGGGGTCGTTCGCTGCCGCGACTTCCGCGGCACCATTTTGGGAAACCCCAACCCCCATTTCCATATTCGACTGGCCCGAGCAAATCCAGACATCCCCGACCATAACGTCCTTAAGTTCAACGTGATCGTCCCCGTCGATGCTGACCGTATATGGACCGCCGACCTTGGGAGGATTAACTTTGGCAACCCACTTACCGCTTTGATCAGCAACACCGAAACCCGTTTTCCCGTCCACCGAAACCCGAACCCCACTCCCGGGCGCGCCCCAGCCCCAAAAAGTGTTGACCCGTCCCCTCTGCATCACCATGTGATCGCTAAAAGCGGGACTCAGGAAAGGGCGATCAGGAGTCTTCCCCCAAGAGTTGAGGGCAATAGCGGAAACCAAAAAATGTGAGAGCATCAAGCGTGATGCTACCCGATGCTACCAAGCCCGCAACTTATAGTAATAGTCCACCGCGGCCTTTGCCTCGCCCCATTCCAGATCATGCTCCTCGACCAGGAATTTCACGGCCAAGCCAGAATTCAGATGATCGTGCGTTTTGAAATATTCGTCAAGCATCTTCCCAGCAGACGCGTTACGAACGTAAGTCGCTTGGTCCGATGAGCGATTTCTGTCGATCCACCGCAAGAACCTTGGATCATGCTCGTTCGGACGATTGACAAAATACTGGATGACGTTGGAAAGCGTCGAAGCCCCCCAGATTCCGATCACCAAAAGCGCCCAACTCGCAATTTGTCCCGAAGTAAAGTACGAAATTGCTAACATGAGAAGTGACCCGCCAAGCCAACTTCCCACGGATTCCTTTATTTTTGAACTTAAACGCGCACGGTACTGGGCCAGCAAAGTCGATTTCTGCTCCGAACCAGCCTGAATAACTCGGTCGTTTAAATGCTGTTTCTCCGCAGCGAGAATCTGCTCTGGAGTCAACCCCACCTCCGCCCCGAGAGCTATGAGTTGCTCCGAAGTCATCGGCCCCGAAGTCGTGTCTACCCTCGCGGCAGTCTTCAGGATGGCTTCGGCTTCTTCGGGGG
>JAIOPU010000065.1 GCA_021413725.1 Armatimonadota bacterium
TGAAGCCTTTGCTCGCGGCGGGCTCTGATTTGACCGAGGCTGTGAATGAGGCATCGATTGCCGTGGCGACCGTTTCCCCGGCTCAGAGATACAAACTCACCTTCAAAACCGCATGGGGGATGGTGGTCTTGGCGGGAGGCTCTACGGAAACCTATGCGAACGAAATTCCAACTTGCCTAATCATAGATACCGGAGGCAACGATGCCTACATCAACCAACCGGCGAACAAGGGCGCAGCGAATTGGTTGAGTGTTGTCATTGACACGGACGGGAAAGATCGCTATGTCAGCGATCCCGCACTTCTCAACACCGAGCTTAGCAAGTGGGGTGGACGGAAAAAGCGCCAAGAACTCGGTCCGGCGGGGGCCGCGTTCGGTTTTTCCTTCCTTACGGATACCCAAGGCGACGATGTCTACACCTCGCATCTTGCCGGACTCGGATCCGCGTTTTTTGGTGTTGCCGTCCTGCAAGATTGGGCAGGAGCAGACCGCTACTACGGCTACAAGAATTGCGAAGGGGCAGCAACTTTCGGTGTTGGCCTATTGGAGGACCGCAAAGGCGATGATGTATACCACGCGTTCACCCAAGCCCAAGGCTTCGGAGGAATCCAAGGCGGGGGCGGGGTGATTGACCGCGACGGCAACGACCGTTACACCGCTGAAGACACGATCATTGACTTTCCGTCCGCTCAATCGGCTCAGCACAACACGAGTTTTGCGCAGGGAAGTGCCCTGGGGCGAAGGGCGGATTATTTGGAAGGACATTCCCTCGCCGGAGGCTTTGGTCTCCTCTACGACGAAGCGGGTGATGATCGTTACAGTGCCTCTGTCTTTGGGCAAGGAGCCGGGTATTGGGCTGGGGTCGGCGCCCTCATGGATAATTCGGGCGATGACCAATACAGTGGCCAATGGTACGTGCAAGGTGCCGCGGCACACTTTGCTGTAGGCTATTTGGAAGACATCGCTGGAAAAGATCTCTATCGCGCGCCGATGAACATGGCGATGGGTGCTGGGCACGACTTCAGTCTTGGGATGCTCATCGAAGGGGGTGGAAGCGACAGCTACAACGCGCCCAATCTAAGCCTTGGCGCGGGCAACGCCAACGGCATAGGAGTTTTTGTGGATAAGGGCGGCGACGACTTTTATACATCTACCGGAATTACACTCGGAATGTCCGCCGATTCTCAACTCGGAACCCTTCGCGAAATTGCCCTCAGCCTTGGTGTCTTCATTGATTTCGGTGGCGACGACAGTTTTCCGGTGACGGTACCCCACGCAAAGAACTCCACACGAACTGCGAACTGGGTGCGCCGCCAGGCTCCAGCTGAGAGCCTCGTGGGCGTTTTCCTGGATAAGTAAGTCAAAATGTAAATGAGTCCCGTCTCCATTGAAGGAAACTGCAACTATGAACTATTTTGTAATCATGCCTGACGGCCAAAAATACGGCCCCGCCAACGTAGATACCTTGACGCAGTGGGCGAACGAAGGTCGATTGCAACCGACTACATTGGTCGAAATCGAGGGAACCGGTCAACAAATGATGGCCAGCTCCGTCCTTGGCATTATATGGCCCGCCCCGGCTGCCCCTGGTCCCATGGGCGGAGGCTACAATCAAGTCCCTCCCTCTGGATATACGCGGCCAAATTACGCGTCCAACGTCCCCGAGAGTTGGCTTGACCAGCAATACGCGAATACCTCGGTTGTAGTTTTAGTCCTGTTCTCCTTTTGTTGCGGAATCATTGCGTTGATAATGGCGATCGTTGCCTATTTCACCTGCCAGAATCCAAAAGCTAAGCAGAATGCAATGCTGTCAATCATCATTTCCGGCATCATGGTCGTGCTTGGCACGTTTGGGCAACTTGCGATGCGCTGATAGCTACACGATTTGGAAAGTTCTACGAAAGAAACCCTCGTACGGTTCGTGGCCAGAGTAGGGTTGACCCTGTTTACCGCCCCGCGACTACGGTCGACCGGACTTCGCCTAGACCAATTCGGAACCCATCACCCTGCGCCCATCCCGTCATGATTAAGGTGTCGCCATCCTCAAGGAACGTGCGCGTCTCGCCGTTGGAAAGCGTGATCGGCTTCGTGCCGCGCCAAGTTAACTCGAGCATAGAACCATAGGACCCTTCCTCAGGTCCACTGATCGTGCCGCTTCCGTAAAGGTCGCCGCTTTCAAGGGGAGTTCCGTTACTGGATTGGTGCGCCAATTGCTGGGCGAACGACCAGTAGAGGTGCTTAGCGTTGGAAACGCAAATCGTCTCAGGCTCCGTCATCTTTGCGGTCTGAATCTGAACTTCGAGGTGAATGTCGTAGTGACCCTTGTCCTTCTGCGCAAGATTCGCAAGCGGCGCGGGGTCTTGGGTCATGCCTTGCACTTTGTACGGCTCTAGGGCATCAAGCGTCACCATCCAAGGACTGATGCTCGTCGCGAAACTCTTAGCGAGGAATGGGCCAAGCGGCTGGTATTCCCAACGCTGAACGTCGCGCGCAGACCAGTCGTTTACGAGAACCACGCCCATCATCGCATCCTCAGCCTCATTGACCGGGATCATATCACCCATTTCAGTATCTGTCCCGATGAAGAAACCGACCTCCAGCTCAAAGTCAAGTTCCCTGGTGGGTCCAAAAGTAGGGTCACCCTCCGCCGGTTTCTGCTGCCCCTGTGGGCGCGGAATATCAGTACCGCTCACAACAACGCTACTCGCGCGACCGTTGTAGGCCACTGGTAACCACCGATAGTTTGGCAAAAGGTCGGGCATGTCGGGCCGGAACATTTTGCCCACGTTGCGCGCATGGTGAATGCCGGAATAGAAATCAACGAAAGCCGTGATGTGCATTGGATGCACCATGAAGGCATCTTCAAGCGGAAAAAGGCACTCGTCGCGCTTGCCCTTATTGTCGCGGAGCTTGGGGTTTCCGTCGCGCAGGAGGTCAAAGATTTCTTTGCGCAGTCCGCTTAGCTCCTCTGGGCTTATCTCGGTGAGATCTTCCAAGAGGCCAAGTTCTTGGCCGATCCAACCCGCCTCTTGCAAGGGTAGGAGAAGTAGAATCTGATCGCCAATCGCTACCGCGACCGAAGTCTCCTCCTCATCCCGTAGGCAAACACCAAAGGGCAAATTCTGGATAGGGAAGTGAGAGTCGGGGGCGACTTTCACCCAGGACTGCGATTTTGGAGAAACGATAAATCTTTTCATAAACTAACCTGAACCGCTCCCTGACCTTCACCGCGAAGGCCGTCAAGCGGTTCCAAAATGGAGCAAGAGCCAATGGCTCGGAAGTATGCGCGGAACTGCTCTGCTCCGTCTTCGTCAATGAAATGGCTGTGCCATCCGAACTCATCGTCAGAAGCAACGAACGCGGTCGGGTCTTCTTCGGCGATGATCTCTTCGATTTCGGTGAGGGATAAATCATCCTGCAGAGTCAAGGCACCCGCCATGATGACGTTCAAAAAGCCGTGCATTTTGGTACCAAGCTTTTCATCCCAATGCCGAATCGGGTGGTGGAGGCCAGCCGTGCATTTGAACTCTAAGTCTAAGTTTAGGCAACCCTGGATGAACAGAGCGACTTCATGGCAGTTCGGGAATGCCGCGCTCTCGAGTCCGCCGAGTCGGGCCTTCACACCAAGCGTTTCGTATTCAGCAAGAGTCGCCAAAATCTCCTCGTTGCCTTCGCCAATGGCGACTTCCAGAAAAATCTCTAGGTCCGTATGCTTGGCAAGCGGCTTCAAAAATCCCTTTTCTAACTTGGTCCCTGCTTTGACCTCGTAGGCTTCGGCACTGACACACTGCCCAAACTCAGCCTCAAATCTCAGAATCTGGTTAAGATCACTCGCGCTGCCGTCGAGCGATGTGCCAAGAACCGCCAAGGGCCAAGGTCCAAATTCCGCAAAGTGCTCCACCGGCAAGACTGCAATTTGCGCCCCCAGATCAGGGAGCCAGTTCACAGGGCAAACGAATCGAGACGTGATCCAAGACTCCGACCCGGCACGGTGGTCAAAATACATTTTGACCGCCTCGTCCATGGTAAGGGCGGAAGGGGGGAATAGGCCGGCGTAGTCAAAGACGCGGTCGAGAAGGATGCTGAGCGTCTTGTTCATAGATAAATTGTAGCTCGAAAATGAAAACGCCTTCGCTTTGAGCGAAGGCGTTTCTTGAATTCAAAGGAGAATCTACTTATCGCGAATCGGCATTCCCATTTCTTTCAGGAACATCATCGCTTCCGCATCCGTCTTCGCCGTGGTGCAGATGATAATGTCCATTCCGCGGATTCGATCAAATGTGTCGTAAGGAATTTCAGGGAATACGAGTTGCTCCTTCAGGCCCATGGCGTAGTTGCCACGACCATCGAACGACTTCGAACTGAGACCTTGAAAGTCACGAATACGGGGGAGAACCGCAGTAGCCAACTTGTCCAAGAAGTGCATCGCTCGATCGCCGCGTAGGGTGACCTTGCAACCAATCTTCATGCCTTCGCGGAGCTTAAAGTTTGAAATCGCCTTTCGAGCAATGGTTACAACCGGCTTTTGGCCAGCGATCAACTGCATATCTCGAACGGAGTTCTCAAGGTGCTTTGCGTCCTTCTCAGCCGAACCGACGCCCATATTGATGACGATCTTTTCGAGTCGGGGTACCTGCATCACGGATTCATACTTGAATTCCTCCATGAGTTTGGGCATAACCTTGTCTTTGTAAATCTTGTGGAGTCGCGGCGTTGGCAACTTGCCAACTGCGATTCCTGCTTCTTCTTTGCCTTTTCTTGCCATAATTTGTTCCTCTAAGGACGATTTCTGACCGTCCTTATCTTAGGATTTGAATCCTAGTCCTTCTTAACGATGTTCGGCGTGTCCTTAATGGTTTCGCCACTCTTCTTTGCATAGCGGACAAGCTTCTCGCCCTCTTTGCGTCGACCAACTCGAGTTCCTTCGCCGGTCTTCGGATCAATCACCATCACGTTGCTGATGTGGATCGCGGCTGGCATCTTGAATCGCGCGGACTTTTCACCTTGGGTTTTGGCCTTTCGGTGCTTGATCACTGCGTTCAAAGGAATCGGTTGCTCTGGATTTTCTGGGTTGTCCTGGAGAACGATCACCTTCTGTTCTTTTGGAGCAACGGCGGCGACGAATCCTGCCTGACCCTTGTCCTTGCCGGCAATGATAATAACTTTATCGCCAGTTCGAATCTTGTACTTAATGTGTGAATTTAAGAGCTTTATTTCTGCTTTGGTTGCCATATTACAGCACCTCTGGGGCGAGCGAAACAATCTTCATGAAGTTTGAGTCTCGGAGCTCGCGAGCGACGGGGCCAAAGATACGGGTGCCTCTCGGCTCCATATTGGCGGGATTGATGACCACGCAGGCGTTGTCGTCGAATCGAAGCATACTGCCATCGACGCGTCGAATCGACTTGCGTGAGCGGACGATGACGGCACGAATGACGTCGCCTTTCTTAATCGGCATGTTTGGGGTTGCGACCTTGACGGCAGCGACGATGACGTCACCCACGCCCCCGTATCGGGGTTGTGAACCCTTGAGGACGCGAATACACATGACCTCGCGGGCGCCTGAGTTATCTGCAACTTTCAGCCTTGTAAACTGTTGTACCATTCCTTAGTTCTCCAAAAAACTTGGGAAACCAAGTTTGGAGTTCGACAAAAGTGAACTCCAAACGAGACTTCTCTACTTAACCTTCTCGATGATCCGAGTGACTCGCCAATGCTTTTCTTTGCTAATGGGTCGAGTCTCCATGATCTCTACGGTGTCTCCAATATCGCAACCGATTTCGTCGTGCGCCTTAAACTTTTCAGTCTTAAGAACGGTTTTGCCATAAAGAGGGTGTCGGACGCGGCGAACGAGTTTGATAACCACGGTCTTTTCCATCTTGTTGGATGAAACGAGCCCAGTTCTCACTTTTCGAGCGTTTCGCGTTGGTGTTTCGGTCACCACTACTTCTGCCTTCTTTTTCACTTCTTCTTCTCCGTAATCACAGTCAGGATCCGCGCGATGTTATGTCGGCGAACGCTGAGGCTGGAAATATCGGTCATTTGTCGGAAGACGAGATCGCGACGAGCTTTGTACAAGTCGGCCTTTTCTTTCAACAACATCTCTTCGAGTTCCGGAACACTCTTCTCTCGAAGCTCAGAGCACTTCATATCTTTCATTTATTCGGTTGTTGCCTCCTCGGCAGTTGGAGCGACCTCATCAGTGGCGAAAACCTTCTTGGCCTTCTTCACCACGGGGGCAGCATTCGGGTCGGGGTTCAGGTGCTTCTTGCCTTTCACAGTTTGAATGGCATGCTCCAGACCAGCTTCGAGTGGGGCGCCGTTTACAAAGTCGGCTTTCGAAACAAATTTACACTTGATGGGAAGCTTGAACTCTGCGAGTCGCATAGCTTGCTTGGCAACATCGTGAGCCACGCCGTCCATTTCGAACATGATTCGGCCTGGCTTGACAACGGCTACCCAACCTTCGACAGGAGCTTTACCCTTGCCCATTCTCTGCTCTAGAGGCTTTTTGGTGTAGGACTTGTCGGGGAAAATCCGAATCCAAACCTTTCCTCCACGCTTGATGTGGCGGGTCATTGCGATTCGAGCGGCTTCGATTTGTCGGCTGGTGATCCATCCGCATTCCAAAGCCATCAAACCGAAATCTCCGAAATCGATGTGGTTGCCGCGTGTTGCGACTCCGCTCATTCGTCCTCGGTGCATCTTGCGATGCTTAACTCTCTTGGGCATTAACATTAGTTCGTTACCTCCGCAGTGACGACGGGAGCCTCGGCAGCCGGGGCTGCTCCAACTTCTTCGCCTTCTCGGGGCTTGCGTGGTCGGCGAGTCTCTCGGATCGGCTCCGCCATGGCAATTCTTTGCTTCTCGGGAAGAACTTCACCCTTGTAGATCCAGACCTTGACGCCGATCGTTCCGTAGAGCGTAAAGGCGGTGGCCGTACCGTAATCGATATCAGCGCGAAGGGTGTGGAGGGGAACTTTACCGTTCTTATCCGTTTCAGTTCGAGCGATTTCAGAACCGTTCAATCGTCCACCAACGGTGATCTTAATTCCGCGTCCGTTCATTCGAACGGCTCGGGTGATCGACTGTCGCATGGCGCGGCGGTGGCTGATTCGCTTTTCGAGCTGTTGGGCAATGTTCTCAGCAACAAGTTGCGCGTCGAGTTCAGGTTGTCGGACTTCCGTCACGTTCACCTGGACTTGGGCGGTCGCATCAACGGTGCGAACTAGGTAGTTCAGACCATTGGTCAACTCATCAATACCCTTTCCGCCTCTACCGATAACGGCTCCGGGGCGCGGGGTGAAGATGTTCACCTTGATTCGAGCAGCAGCGCGCTCGATCTCAATTCGAGAAACGTTTGCGGTACCGACTCGGTGCTTAATAATTCTTCGGATCGTTTGATCCTGGGCGACAGCGGTTGCGTAACCCTTCTTGTCGAAGTACCAATGGCTATCCCAGCCACGGATGACTCCAATTCTAAAACCAACGGGATGTATTTTCTGACCCATTACTTGGTGCCCTCTTCTTCTGTTGCGGCGACTTCGGCGACTACTTCTTCGGCTGGAGCTTCTACAACTTCTTCAATCACCGGTGTTTCTTCAACTACTGGCTCTTCGGCTTTGGCTTCGACGGCTTTCTTGGCTTTCTTAGGTGCTTCAAATTTAGGTCTTGGCTTCTCCTTCGTACCATGTGGCTTGACAACTGCTTGGTCGCCGAGCTCGGAGACGAAGACCGTGATGTGGCTGGTCTTCTTCTCGATGCGAGCGCCACGGCCCATGGCCTTTTGCGTCATTCGCTTGAGTGTCGGACCGTTGTCGACTTGAATCTTTGCGATCTTGAGTTCACTGGCCTGCACACCGTGGTTTTCGGCGGCGTTCGCAATGGCACTCACGAGCACTTTTCGAAGGTGAAAAGCGCCCTTGCTGGAGTGAAACTGCAAGACGTGAACCATCGCGACGGCTGGCTTTCCTTTCACCAACGCTGCGACGATGCGTACCTTTCGTGGCTGCACCCTAATATATTTTCCTACTGCTTTGACTTCCATAATTGGTCAAATCGAGACGTTTTGCGATTCAATCTCTATCTTTTGCTCGTCTGTATTTTTGCGATTGCTCGCGTTTTGAGCTTGGACAGGACTTCGGAGTATACCCCCGGAGGCTAGAATCCCTCGTGTCTTCGGTTTCTCCTTACCTTAGGCGTGCTCCGCGGTCGGGTAACGATCCGCCATGACCCTTGTATGTTCGAGTCGGCGCAAATTCACCGAGCTTGTGTCCAACCATGTTTTCCGTCACGAAGACGGGAACATGCTTCCGGCCATCATGAACAGCCAACGTATGACCGATCATGTCCGGAATAAGCGTGGAGCGGCGGGACCAGGTTTTGATCACCGCTTTTTGCTCCTTCTGATTCATCGCATCGACTTTCTTCAGAAGGTGCTCGTCAACAAAAAATCCTTTTTTTAAGCTTCTTGCCATGAGTTCTCCGTTATTAATCCCGATTTGCACCGGAACAAGTTAACTTGGGGTACTTGACGCACGAGCCGAAGCCCTAGCGCAAGAAGGGAGTATACCACGCAGGCCGGGCAAAATTTGCCCGGCCTGCAACTTTTTCGAGCCTTTTTTCGTCTGGCGCTAACTTACTTCGTAACGCGAGCCTTCACGCCCGCGATATAGTCTCCAATGGACTTGCGATTCGCCTCCGGCATAAACTTTGCGATCATGGACTCGGCTTTGGCCACATAGTCCGCAGCTTTCCCTTTTTCACCTGCCGCAAACGCTACATCAGCAAGATAGGCATACGAAATCGCCGCTTCGTCGTCCTTGAGCGAATTACTCGCCTTCACCGCAAACTCAAAAATCGAAGTCAGCAATGTCGGATTATTCTTCACTCGTCGCGACAGCACGAATGCGCACGTCACTTGCTCGGAAGCTTTGCCCTTAAGAACGTCCTTTGACCGATTGGTCAAAAACTCAAAGGCCACATCCGCGTGATTCGCCGCAGCGAGCGAGCTCGTTGCGTTCATCACTGTAGAGGCAGCGTTCTTCTTGTCGTCCTTAGTCTGCTTTTTCCAAACGCCTTCGAAAGTGGCAAGATTCCCGGTTTGAGCGGCATCCATCAACTCCTTCGATTTGGCTTGCTCAGCGGCGGCAGCTGCAGCTTCCTTGTCGAAAGCTGCTTTTGCCGCCGCGATGTCAAATTTGTTGTCATAGACCTCTTGGACGACCTTGTCCATTCCGCTCATCGGGTGCCCAATCCAGGCGATCACACCATCTCGGTTCACGACGAAGGCGCAGGGAATGCCGTTGCGTCCGGCGGCGCGCATCCAGGTGTTCGCCATCGTCTCTTTCTCATCGTCGAGCGCGATGTTGTAGCGCATTTTTTCCGAGTTCTGAGCGACCCATTCGCTGACGCGCTTAACGTGGCCAGCATCCTTGGCGTTCTTCTCGCCTTCGGGACGACGGTCCCAGGTGTTGATCGAAATAAAGTCAACCTTGCCCTTCATCTTGTCGGCCATATCGCTCAAATGCGGCATGGCGGAGATGCAAGGACCGCACCAAGTCGCCCAGAACTCGACAACATAAACATTGCCCGGTGTGAAGTCCACACTTCCCTTGACCCATCCCTCTACTGAGAAAGCTGGAGCCTTGTCGCCAATGCTGAGTCCGGTTGATTTTTGAGCGAAGCTCAACGAAGAAACAAGCGCGAATGCGCAGAAAATAGATGTTCGAATACCTTTCATGGTCGTTACCTTTTCGTATCTTACTGCAACTGCCTCGGAAAATGTTACCAACGAGCCAAAATCTACGCGGCCAAAGTCTCGGCAGAACCGTAGATCCCTCGCAGTGACTCAATACATTCACCGTCCAGATGCGTCCCGGCGCCCCCATCCATAATCGTGAAGACTTTCTGCATCGGCAGCGCACCTCGATAGGGGCGCACTGCCGAAAGCGCATCAAAGACGTCCGCGACGGCCAGAATTCTCATTTCCAAATCCAGCTGATCCGCGCCACGCCCTTGATAATATCCCTTGCCATCCAGTCGCTCATGGTGCGCGCCCGCAATCTGAGCCACACGCTGCAGACTCGGAATCATCGAAATAATCCGCTCGCTAAACTCGGGGTGCCGCTTGACGATAGAGAATTCATCGTCGGTGAGAGGACCGTTCTTGTCCAAAATTGCGGTCGGAACTCCCAGTTTGCCCACGTCATGTAGCAACCCGGCGCGTTGAAGGATAGTAAGCTGTTCCGATTCCATTCCAAATTCCCGCCCGATTTCTAATGCATAGCCTGTCACCCGGGCCGAGTGCTCACCCGTAAACGCAGATTTGGCATCAATTACCCGGGCAAACCCCGCGCAAATCTTGTCGATATCAGCGGTTTCATCCGCCCACTGCGCATCGGGAATATGGATCACACTCGCCTTTTGCTCCACCAGTGTTCGGTATTGCTGCCAGAGAGCCGTCTCATTTTCCAAACCGAAGGTCGCATCAACCAACGAGGGATCAAACCATTTGCCCCGTCGTTTTGCAAGCATTGCATAAGCAGCAGGAACACCAAAAGCGCAGGCGAACACCTCAAAGGTCTGAGCTAAGCAAAGTATCCTTGCGATCACCGGGATTTCCTCGCCGACGGCGTGCATCGGTGAGCCATTTCCGTCCCAATGCTCATCCAGGTATAAAACGGAATCGGAAACCGCAGAATCGAAACCGAGTAGCCCGGCAATTTCTGCCCCCCGGCCGCATCGCGCTTGCGTCACCTCGTCCATGACCTTGCGGGGGTTGCCAACATTAGAAACCATCCGGCGCAATTTTTGCGCCACCGTCCCGCCCACTTCGCTCTGCCGATAAGCAAACCTTAATGATTCGATAGGATCGGACCAGTCCACGAATTTCACAGCACCTTTGGAAATGTGTTCGTCGCCCCCGAACATCTTATGAATTCGAGCAGAGTTGTTCGAGCATCCGGCATCCTTAACCAGCGCTGCGAAATAGAGTCGACTCAAATCAGTTTCCGGAAGGCCCAGCACTTCGCCGATTCTCAGCGCAATCCAAGCTGTGCGCATGCAATGCCCCTCAGGCTGTCCCTCTACTAGGTCGAGAGCGACACTCAGCGCGGACAAAATTTCGGCTTGTGTGGTTTTTGGTGCAAAAAGCTCCATTCCTTTATTGTCGGTTAGCCGCACCCGTTTCCCAACCCAGTCCCGCATAGACCATAATCTCTCCATGAGTTCCGTCTTGTTCGACGCGAATGCCATGAAAAGGGCACTCGGACGAATTGCACACGAAGTCCTTGAAGCCAATGAAGGGGCCGAAAACCTGGTCGTCGTCGGCATTCTTCGCCGCGGCTACCCCATCGCAAAGCGCCTCGCCTTCCAAATGACCCAAATTGAAGGGCAAACGATCCCTTGCGGAAAAATCGACGTCCGAAGCCATCGCGACGACCAAGCGAACGCACCGCTTGACGAAAGCGAAGTTCCGTTCGAAGTAACGGACAAAACTGTCCTCCTGGTGGACGAAGTCATCTATACAGGTCGCACCATTCGAGCTGCCCTAGATACCGTGATCAAATTTGGTCGTCCCAGAAAAGTTCTGCTCGCCGTCCTGATTGACCGGGGGCATCGCGAACTGCCCATTCAACCGGACTATCTAGGAAAGGCCATCGCCACCGAACGGGATGACCATGTTATTGTCAAGGTTCACGAAATTGACGGCGAGGACGTCGTGATTCACGAACTTGCCAGTGAGCGCAGGGTACCGGTATGAGCCGCGCCCTAAATGCCATCCGCCACCTTGCTCTCCCCGAGATCGAGCACCTCCTCGACCGCGCCCAGTTTCACCGAGAGGCAATCCGCTCGGGCACTGCAACTAAATCCAAGCAAAGCAAACTCATCGGACTGCTTTTCTTCGAAGGCTCCACCCGAACTCGAGTCGGGTTCGAGGTAGCTGCGCATTCCCTCGGGCACTCCTGCATCAACTTCTCTCAACACGGGAGCGCGATGGGAAAGGGAGAGACTTTTCGGGACACGATTCTCACCCTGAAAAATGAGCGACTCGACGGACTCGTGATCCGCCACTCTGCCTGCGGTTCCGCCGATCTCGCGCAGGAGTTTTTCGGTGGCCCCGTCGTTAACGCCGGTGATGGCAAACACGAGCACCCCACTCAAGCCCTCGGTGACGCACTCACAATCTCCGAAAGAAAACGCACCGTTACGGGACTCACCGTCGCCATCGTCGGGGACGTTGCCCACTCGCGGGTGGCTCGCTCTAACACCTGGCTCCTGTCTCAACTCGGCAACGAAGTCCGATTCGTGGGTCCGCGAACTCTGATGCCCAGTCATCCTGCCCTTTTACCAGGCACCGTCTACAACGACCTTGAATCCGGCCTTAAAGGTGCGGATGTTGTCATGTGCTTGCGACTCCAGAAGGAGCGAATGGAAGAAGGTCTGCTTACGAGTCTTAACGAATTCCGGAAGATGTATCAGGTGAATGGTGAGACCCTACAGTTTGCCAAAAAAGACGCGATTGTCATGCACCCCGGTCCCATGAACCGAGGCATTGAAATTGATGACCCAACCGCCGACGGATCGCGTTCGGTGATCGAGCAACAAGTCGAAAACTGCATTTTCGCCCGCATGGCGGCACTCGAATGGGTCTTTGAGGAGGGCGGAAAATGAAAACAATCCTGAAGAACGGCCGAATTCTCGATCCGTCGCAGAACATGGACATCATCGGCTCGGTGGTCATCGAAGACGACTGCATCGTCGAAGTTGGCGCTATCGTCGATGGCACGGGCGCAGAGGAAATTTATGACTGCACGGGTATGTGGATTACCCCCGGCCTCGTTGATCCCCACGCGCATCTACGCGAACCTGGCGAAGACCATAAAGAGTCGATTATCACTGGCACGAAAGCCGCCGCTGCGGGAGGCTTCACGACGATTTGTTGCATGCCGAATACTTCGCCTCGGCTTGATCGCCCCCAGTTGATTGACTTCATCCTGGACCGGGCGGCGTCGGCCGAAGCGGGAGGAATCTTTGTGGCCCCCGTTGGAGCTTTGACCCGCGACGGGTATCCCAACCAAATCAGCGACCTTGCCGCACTCAAAAAAGCCGGAATTGTTGCTGCGAGCGACGAAGGCGACCCGATCCAAGATTCTCGGCTGATGACCCAGGCAATGGAATTCTGTCGCCAGCTTGACATCCCCATCATGGCGCACTGCGAAGACCGCAGCCTGACCATGGGGGGCGTGATGAACGACGGGCCAACGAGTTCGCTTCTTGGCCTGAAAGGAATGCCTCGCAGTGCAGAGGAGATTATGGTGATGCGGAATTGCCTGCTCGCCCTTCACACGGGATGTAGCGTTCACATTCTGCGCGTAAGCACTTGGGGCGCCATCGAAATGATCCGCCAAGCTAAATATCTCGGCGCGCCCGTGACGTGCGAAGTCTGTCCTCAATATCTGATTTTCACCGATGAGGACGTTGCAGAATTCGACCCAAGATTCAAGACTACACCGCCGTTCCGAACTCAAATCGACATCGATATTCTCAATCAGGCGCTAGCCGACGGAACCGTTGATTGCCTCGCGAGCGACCACTCGCCCCACGCGGCCTATGAAGTCTTGGTGCCCTTCGAAGAAGCACCCTTTGGAATGCCGGGGCTCGAAACGATGCTCGGCGCAACCCTCACTCATCTCACCCACAAGGGCATCATTTCGCCTCTCGATACCGTCCGAAAACTCAGCACCGCACCCGCGCAGATTCTGCGTCTCGATGCCGGAAGCCTCAAGCCCGGGGAAACGCCGGTGGCGCAAGTGACGGTCATTGATCCTGACTGCGAATGGACGTTTGACGCCCGCCATGCGGCAACTAAAGCTAAACTTTCGCCATTCGACGGCATGAAATTTAAAGGCAAGGCGATGCTCACATTTTGTGGAGGCGAGGTCTATTACGACGGGCATTTCGGCGCAGATCGCTATGAAACTTTTGACTAAGTTTTTCACCCTCTGCTGCCTGATGATCTGCGTAGGTTGCATGAAACCGCAACTCATCAATCCTAACGACCCAGTGAACGCATCAAAAGTTGACATTGCCCAGCTAAAAATTTCTCTGAGAAATGCCTACGAAACCTTGTCGGCACGAGTGGCAAAAAAACAAATCACGGAAGAGGAATCCAAGAGGCGCCTGAAGGCCTTCGCCAACGACATTGTCGATCATCTCGATATGAACAAGCTGCCGAGCGACAGCCTCTCCGAATACGGCGAAATATTCCGAACCGCCGGACGCTGGGAACTCTCCGCTGCCGCTTTTTATGAGACCATCAAGGCCGCCCGGGAACCCGAATCTACGGTCTATGCGACTTTGCGCTACGCCGAGGCCCTTGCTCACCTCGGAAAAGTAGACGAGGCGATTAAGTTCTCGCGCCAAACTTTCACCGCGCCTGCGAGTGCTAAGCAAGGCATCCTTCTTGCCGTTCTGTACGAAATCGTCCCGGCGTGCCAGGGGAAAGGTAAGGATATGGAATTGGCGGGTCTCTTGCGAGATGCGGTGCTACAACACGACATCGCCACCGTCGACGAAAAATCCGTAGAAGGACGGGCCTTCCTCATGGGAAAGCGTCACCACATGGTTAATGCCCTCAAACTCTCAGACCAGTTAGAAACAGGGTCTGGTACAAAAGTCTAGCCATGATTGTCATTCTCACCGGTCCGCCCGGCGCAGGAAAGTCATCTGTGTCCACCGCCCTTGCCCAGCACTTTGAGAAGTGCCTGGTGATCCCCATCGACGATATCCGCGACAACTGGGTTCGCACCGGAAACGCAATGTCGGTCGACTGGAACGACGAAACCGAACGCCAGTTCACCCTCGCGGAGGATGGGGCAATGGATATTGCTGTCCGCTACGCCGAAGCGGGCTTCGCCGTAATCATTGACCACTGCCGAAACCTTAAGCGCTGGAACGAGATTTGCGCGGAGAGGCTTGCGGACCAAGAGATTGTAAGAGTTTGCCTGTTGCCCAACCTCGAAACCAACCTAAAACGTAACTTGGAGCGCACCAGCAAGTCCTTCGATCAAACGCTCTTGGAACCAATAATCTACGGCATGAACCCAACCATGGCCCAGGACCGCACCCCCGAATGGATAATGCTGGACACTACAAAACAGACGGTCGAGCAAACCGCTCAGGAAATTTGGGAACTCACTTCCAGCCCTTCTGGACCGGCTCCTCAAGATATTCGGGGGTAATCTTGCCCGCTTTGCGGTCGGATAGCTTGAATTGCATGAGCCAATCGACCCACTCGTTGCGGGCGTAGAAGTCAACCCAGACCCCGTGCCCTTCCCCTTGCACCGTGGTAAAGCGAAGGTGTGCCCCGGCGGACTTGGCGCGCTTAACCATCGTTTGACTTTCGGAAATGGGAACTGCCCCGTCCGCGTCACCATGGACACACCAGATTGGCATATTGGTAAAGGTTGTGGACCAAGTTCTGGATCCTCCCCCACAAATCGGAATCAATGCGGCAAAGCGATCCGCCTCCAAACCGCCCCACTCCCAAGTGGCATACCCGCCCATGCTGAGGCCGGTCAGGTACACGCGGTCTGTGTCAACTCGATATTTCTTTTCGACCTCGTCAAGAAGAGCCGACAGTGCCCGAACGTCCCACCACTGCCCATCCGGGCACTGCGGCGAAATGATGATGAAGGGAAGTTCCACGCCCTTCTCCACCAGCATCGGAGGTCCGTGAGACTTGACCTTGCTGATGTCCTCCCCACGCTCGCCAGAACCATGCAGGAAGACGAGAACTGGGAACCTTGTCTTAGCTTTCGCATAATCCTTGGGGACCGAGGCGAGGTACTTCAATGTCACCGTTTGTCGAATCACTTTTGTGAACTTATGCTCGGATTGAACGGCCGTTTGGGTCAGGGTGAGTCCTGCGATAAGGGTCAGCATCGAGTTTATCCTACCTGCCCGAAGAATTTTTTGAAATTCTTTTGAACGCTTGGCGCGTCCCCAATCACATACCTCTCGGAAGTGCGCGAAAAGAAGATGCGCGGATGGTTACTAAAGCCCCGATCTGCAAACGCAGAAGTCGCCCAACTCGTTGAAAAACATTACGACGAGCTCTGGCGGTTCTGCGCCCGCTGGGTGGGGCGGGAAGACGCCGGCGACATCACGCAGGAAACGTTTATGACCGCTCAGAAAACATGGCACCGATTCGAAGGAAGATCGACCCCCAAGACATGGCTCTTCGGGATTGGTCAAAATCTGTGCCGCGCCCACAATCGCTCCCGAAAGCGGGAATGTTTCTCCGAGGACCTTGTCCTCGAAGAGCAAACCGACCGGGATCCGAACCTGATCGATAAGATCACGCTCGAAGCCGCGATGGGAAAACTCAGCCACGAACACCGTGAGGTGGTCGTTCTGCATGAGCTCCACGGGTTCGTTTACACGGAGATCGCCGAGCTTCTCGGCATCGCCGAAGGCACCGTCAAATCACGTCTGCACCACGCTTTTGCCCACCTCCGACGACAACTGGGAGTCCAGGAGGAAACTCGATGAACATCAACGAAGATCTCAAAGCCTATCTAGACGGCGAACTCGACGTAATCCGCGCCGACGAGGTCCGCCTCGCCATCGAAGCCTCCCCGGATTACCAGCAGGAGGTAGAAATGCTCAAAAAAATCACTCATTCATTCCAAAGTCTCAAAGACGCTACTGTTCCCACCCAAACCGAAAGCATGATCACAGTTCTTGGTCCAGTGTCTGTGCCCAAGAAGATGCCTAAGAAGAGAAAGAACTGGCTCCTGGTCCCGGTGGGGGCAGTCGGGGTTATTCTGTTTGTCGCTGCAATTTTCCCGGTGTTTACCCAGGCGAAGCAAGCGAGTAAGAAAACTGAAGCGATGTCTGCAGAGTACCGGGCTCGAATCGCCGGAGAATCTGCAGGAGCGACGAGTACGCCTTCAGCGGATGCCGACATGGCTAAAGTGGAAACGTCGCGCCCTGGACCAGCTAATGAGGCGGACATGAGATATCGGTCCAAAGCTGCTCCACCTAGTGGATCAGAAACTGCTCCCCCGCTTGACCTTAACCGCGACATCATTCGTAACGGTGCGCTGGGAATAAAGGTTGAGAAGGTTGCCGAAGCAAGTATCGGCGCCGTAAACATTGCCAAAGGGCTTGGCGGCTATGTCGAGAACAGCAACTTTGATTCATCAAATAGCTATTCGTCGACTGCCACAGTTACTCTAAGGGTGCCGTCAAAGCAGTTCGATGCCGCGATGGTCAAACTGCGCGGACTCGGCGAAATCCTGAGCGAAAGCACCTCAGGTGAAGACGTGACCGGGCAGGTCGTAGATGCGGAGGCGAGGCTGAAGACCCTCCGCGCCCAAGAATACTCGTACATCGAGATTCTCAAAACGACACGAAGGACGGGCGAAGTCCTTGCGGTCAGGGATCGCCTGTACAGCGTTCGTCAGGAAATTGAGCAAATCACAGCCCAGCGCGACAGCCTCAAGCGAATGAGTTCGATGTCCACTATCACGACCACTTTTGTGCAAAAAGTAGTTTTGGAAGACGAGAGCAAGTCCGATAAAGGTTGGGGTTCGGAGACGTTTGCCAGTGCCGTAAACGGCTTGAAAGCGGTCGGACAGTTCATTGGTCAGATGCTGATCTTCGTCTTCGTTTACAGCCCAATCTGGATCCCCCTCGCCGGAATCGCCTTCTGGATCAACCGCAGATCAAAGCGAACCGACGACTGAGACTAGGATTCAAAAGCCGCCTCTCGCTTGCCCACAGCCATCCGCTGGGATTCTTCATGTTCCTGCGGACGGCGGGCAAAGGAGTGATCTTCCCACCATGTCCGCCTAGGGTTAGCCTGCTCTGAATCATCCTCACTCGGGAGAATTCCACATTCGCCACAGTCCTATCCCGAAGGGATTAAAGAATCCCAGCCGTGGGTTGAGCGAAGCGACACCCATGGTAGCACGACCATATCCCCCGATCCCGAAGGGATCGCACAATCTCACCGCCCATGCCAAAATTCAAATATGGGAACCTACCACTACTTGCGCGTACACATAGTTTTTGCCACGCAACAACGAAAGCCCACGATTACCAATCCACCCGAACTTCATGCCTACCTTGCAGGAATTGTGCGAGGTCTAAAAGCTGATCCATACGCAATTGGCGGAGTCGCCGATCATGTGCACCTGCTGTGCGGAATCACTCCCAGCCATTCAATTTCCGATTTTATGCGGGACTTAAAGAAGTCTAGCTCAATAAAAATGAAGCAGGCGAATCCGAGCTTTGCCTGGCAAGAGGGTTATTCAGTCTTTTCTGTTCATTCGGAGAATTTCGAGTCCACTCGGCAATATATTCAGAATCAGGAAGAACATCATAGAAAGGTCAACTCCAGAAATGAACTGCTTGCGCTTTTCAAGGAGTTTGGAATTGAGCCAAATATGCAGTATTTTGAATAGGAGATTTGGTTGTGCGATCCCTCCGGGATCGGGGCGTTTGTGGGCCTTTCCATGGGTGTCGCTTCGCTCAACCCACGGCTGGGGTTGTTTCATCCCTTCGGGATATCGGTCTGTGTGTCCACCCCGAGCCAGTCCTCCAAAACACCCTTAATCTTCGTCCCGATCGCCCGATTCAGCACCAGCACCGACTTCTCCCGAGACTCAATATAGAGCCGAATCACCGTCCCATCCGACTCGCCCTCCAAAGAAACCCACCGCCCAATCCCAACCAACGTATGCGGATTCGCCCGAAACCGAACGCTCTGAAAACTCGAACGAGAAATGTTTAACGCCAAACTATCGCCGAAGAACTCCAAGTGATCGGGGTGCAGAACCAAAAACCCTACATCCTCATGCGGGTCCCAAATGTTCTTAAATCCAGGCCGAGCTATGCCCACAAAAAACCGAGGCAAATCCACCGTTCCGGGCGGATACTTACGATCAAATCGCCGCCCAATAGCCGAGCGCATCGTGTCATTCCCCCAGTAGCCAAAGACCGCCAACGCCACCCAGCCGACAACCAAAAACGCCCCCATCCAAAACGGCCAATTCGCCCAGGGCTTATCCGGCTTAAATTGTAGAACTGCGACGACTAGAAAGGGTATACAGAAGAGTGCGGGGACGAGATTTCCTAGGAGCCTCTTTGAACTATTCCAAACGGGGGTGCGAGTCTCCGGCATAATCTTCTCAAACCATAGTACATGATTCGGACCCACCTCTCACCGACGGGCGATGCTGTTGCGGCGCATTTTGCGTCGCTCGGTAAAGAACTCGCGTTCGCGACAAGCCTCAGTGAGAACCGCCTCGGTCTAGTTCGGGACCTTTTGCCTCAAGATTCGAGCATCCAGTGCGGCCGGTTTTCGGACCTCATTTCAGCAGCGCTTTCACTCCTGAATTCGCCCGGAATGCGCGTCCCTCACCGCGGCCAAATCCAAGCCTCCATAGAAATTTCTGGCCCCGACGAAATGGATTCCGCCCTAAGCTGGACTCAACTCCGGGGCCTTCATGTGGCGCTGGGAGAGGCGCAAGCCGAGTTGCATCGCTGGGGTGTCTCACCCGCCGATCTTCGCCAATGCGAATCGCCCCGCATGGACCAGCTTGCCGGTATCTATGAGCGCGCCGAAACTCATCTCAACGCCGTCAACCGCGAATTCCTCTTCGAACGCTTGCTCTGGATTCTCAGCCAAGAACCCGTCTGCCTCGGCCACCTGGGCCGAATCATCGTTCTCGGAGCCGAAGAACCCTATCCTCTGCAAGAAAAGTTTCTCCAGTGGCTTGTCGATGGAAAAACAGATGTCGAAATTTTGATCGAGGATTATTCAATGCAAGGCGATGCTTGGTGGACGGGACTGTTTACAGCAAAGGTGGTAACTGAACCCCCGATTCAAGCCAATATCGTCCGCGCTCCTGACGTCCTCTCCGAAGTCGAGTGGGCACTTCGCGGTTGCCAAGAGAAGATTTCCAACGGCGCCCTACCTCACCAAATCGCCATATTTGCGCCTAGTTCGGAAGAGTACAGCCCGCTGCTCAAGCACTGCGCCGATAACCTCGGCCTCATTCTCTCGTGGTCTCCGAAGGCTGAACTCCTGTCCAACGCGTTCGCAAGCCTCGTGCTCGACACTCTTGAAGCACTCGTCAGCGACGATGTTCGCGACTTCTTGCGCATCGCTCAGTCCAGTTATTGGTGCCTCACCGATGCCGATGTTGCCGAGCTTCAGGCCGAAGTAAAGGAAGCGCGCAAACTCCGGGCGGGTTCGCAAGCGAGAATGGCGGAGTGGTCGCAGGGCGACAATCCCGCCCAAAAGTGGCTGGCGCAGCTCTTGGGTTGGAAGGAGGAATTCTCTCAGCGCGCACTCTCGATTCCTGCTTGGTCGGTCGCGCTCAAGCAGCTTCTTGCGCTCGAACCGCTTCCGCTCGCCGTGACCGATGATACTTGGCCCACTTCGGAGCGAGACTTACGCGCTGTCGCAACGTTAACAAACTGCTTGCGCGACTACGGCTCGATCCTCGAATCCGCCCGCTCGGAAGTCCAAAGCCTGCGTGAGTTTATTCGGCTATGCCGCAAAATTTGGAGCGATGAACTCACCGTTTTGCCCGGCAGCAACCCATCCGGTATCCCCGTTTTCTCCCAAACTGACCTCCTGCGTACCTACGATCACCTCTTCGTCCTCGGAATGCTCGAAGGAATCATGCCCCGCCGCCGCCGCGAGGACCCGGTACTGTTTGATTCGGATCGTGCGGAAATCTCGCAAAAACTGAACCTGGATCCGCCCCTGCTCAGTTCGCATGATGTCGCCGCGAACCAGCGTCACCACTTCATTCGCCTAGTTGCCAATACTCGGCAAACTTTGACTTTGAGCTATCCTGCCGCTGGGGACAACCGCGACAACGTCCCCGCGTTCTATCTCCACGAACTCAATCGTGTTCTCGGCGGGAGTGTGGTGCGCTTCCACCATCGTCGCCGCCAACTCGTGCCCGAACCGAGCGCGTGCCGGGCGAGCGCCGATTTGAGGCTCGCCAAAGCCCTGACCGAACCCGTGCTAGAGAATGCCCCCGCACTACTCACAACCGAAGATGCTCTCGCAAAAATACGCTTGAAACCCGAAGAGGCAGTGTCGATCCGCGAACTCGTCCGTGCGATGGATTGCACTTTTCGGTCCTCGCTTCAATACCGTCTCGGAGTCGAGCAGGGCGGACAGCGCGACCCTCGTTTGCGCCTCGATCGCATCCCGAGAAAGGCCAAAATCGCCCAAGCTACCGATACTGAGGCAGTAAAAAGCGCACTAGACGCCGCCGCCCAAGACGAACTTCTCGACCTCTACGGCGACCTTGAGCCATGGGAGTACCGAATCTGGGAACTCGCAGCGAAGCGTCTTTGCGAGCAATGGCTCAACAAGGAAACCAAAGCGCGGGCAGAACTGCCCTCGGAGACCGCCGAAACCAAGACCTATAACCCGGACGCCAATCGCATCGAACTCAAAATCCCGGTGGATGGCGTTTCCCAACCCGTTTTTGACCTCATTTCCGACCTCGTTTGGGCGACCGTGGGTTACTCAAAATTCAAGATCGTCCGGACTTTTGACCTCTCCAACCTCCCCCGAGAAATGCGACTGGAAGACAACGATTGGATTCGACTCGCCTTCCTCGGGCTAGCTTCAGGGTCGCCGTTGAGCATGGTCGAGGTCGATGGCCCAGCAACTACGAGAGGGTATGCCAAGATTGACGCCATCCAAGATCGCCAGGCCATTCGCCCTGCCTTCCCCCAGCACCGAATCGGTACGGTACTTGACGTGGGACAAAAGGTATTCGGAGACCGGGGCGACCTTGCCGGGGAATGGCGAGAGGCGGTTCGCAAGGCGGTCCGCCGAGTCATCGGCAGCACCATGATGGCGGAACCCGGCCAGTACTGCGATTCATGCGCCTTTGGCGAACTGTGCCGCGTCTCGAGCCAATTCGGCGAAGTGGTGGAATCGCCATGAAGCCGCCCCCGATTCCCACAGCCGAGCAACTCGCGGCGATAGAGTCAGAGCTTCCGAAATTCACGATCAGTGCTTCGGCGGGTTCGGGCAAGACTTTCGTCCTCACTCGTCGTTACGTTCGGCACATCACCGAACACGGACTCACCCCCGACCAAATTCTCACGATTACCTTTACGCGTAAGGCCGCCGCCGAAATGAAGACTCGAATTGTCGAAATGCTCACCGAGCGCGGTCTGATGCATGAGGCGCAAGTTGCCGAGACCGGCCCGATCCAGACCATTCACAGCTTCTGCGACCGCCTTTTGCGGGAGAACTCAGTCGAAGCGGGGATCGACCCTGACTTCCAAATCATGGAGCAAAGCGCGCTGACTCTGGAAAACCATGTGCGCTTTGTAATCGGGCAAGAGCAGATGAATCCGTACGCCCAAGCCCTGATCGACCAGCTCGCCGGTGAACGCGCCTGGTCGCGCAATCAACAAGGGCAAAAATCAAAGCTAGAGGCGGTAATACAGCGGCTGCTCGGAGAACTGAGAAGCTCTCGCTTCCGGCTGAACGACCTGCTCGCGTGGAGCGAAGACCCCCAGAAAATTCTGGAAGGATTCCTTCCAATGCTGCGCGAATGCCACGGCCAAGACGAGCTGGATAAACTCGCCTCACTCGGGGACGGCGACCTCATTCGCGGCCTCGAAAAGCTGTGTGAAGAGACCATCACTCCGGAAGCAAAGAAGGTCAAGGTGGCGACGGTAATCCGAAAGTGCCGCTCCAGCGGACTCGAAATGGCAGAGAACATTTGTGGAATTCTCCACCTTGCGGCGGAAGCGTGGGGGAGACTTTCTTTTGACATGGCGCGGGAGCAGGAGTACGACATGGCGGAACTCGAGCGAATGAGCGTGCAGTTGCTCAAGACGCATCCAGCCGTACAAGAAAGAGTCAAAAGGCAGTTTCTCCCACGTTTGGCAAGAGCGGTACCAGCCCATGGGCGAGAACAATGCGCTCCAAGACGACGATTTCAGGGGCGTGGAACTTTGGGAATTGGCGGGCTCCAATACCGAAGGGATCGTCGGCGGGGTCGAGACTCTCATCCACGGAGAGCACGTGCCCCCCGGCGATATTTGTATCCTCGTCCGAGGCGCCCCGCAAGATAAGCTCATTGTCCGAGCCTTGCAAGCTCGAGGGATCGACGCTGAAATCCTAGGTGGCGGGAAGTCTTTCCACACCCGGCTCGTCGTCCGCGACATTGCCAACCTCCTCGAATCCATTTTGCATCCGCACGATAATTTCACCATGTTCGCCATCCTGCGAAGCCCCTTAGTGGGGCTTTCGCTCGATGAAATCGTGCTTGGGCTCGGCGAACAGAGTCTTTACGACTGGCTTCACTTTTCGCCCGAAACCATTTCCTCCGACTCGTCAAAGCGCATTGAAGAATTCCTAGAATGGTACGATCCTCTCCGCCGAGTCGCAGATCGCTACTCGGCTTGGGAAGCGCTTAGCGAGGTCTACCGACTTTCGCCCTATCTCGAAAACTTGGCCCGCCAACCGAATCGTGACCAAAATCTCGCGAACGCGCGAAAGCTCCTCCTCCTCGCTGCCGGAAGCCAATCTCTGCGCCCCAACCAGTTCGCGAACCAAATCCGCCGACTCCAATCCCTCGGCGACGACGAAGGCGAGGCGATGACGGTGGACATGGACGACCCCGTCGTGAAGGTGATGACCATCCACAAATCCAAGGGACTCGAATTCCCCGTGGTCATCATGCCTGACTGCGACAAGGGGCCTTCAAAGGCGATGCCCGACATCAAAATCGATGCTCGAAGCGGTCTCATCGCAACCCGACTCGGCGAAGGAATGGCATGGCCATACGGCCTCCTCACCGATTCTGCACGGCAAAAGGAAGCAGAAGAATGGCTCCGTCTCGTCTACGTCGCCATGACCCGCGCCCAGCACCGCCTTATCCTCAACATCGGCGAACCTGAAAAAGAAGGAGGTTCGGCGAAGAAACAAGATAGCACTGTCGCCAGCGATCTCCGGCGATTGTTTATCACCGGACAAGGCCCCCGAAGCGGCCTCGTGGTTTGCGGCGAACCTTGGCTGTACGTCGAGTCCTAGACGTTGAACAAGAAGTTCATGATGTCGCCTTCGGCGACCACGTATTCCTTTCCTTCGCTACGCACCTTTCCGCGCTCCTTGGCGACCTTCATCGAGCCCGCGTCGATCAGATCATCAAAACCAACTGTCTCTGCGCGAATAAATCCTCGCTCAAAGTCAGAGTGGATTACGCCTGCCGCCGCCGGAGCGCACATGCCCTTAATGATGGTCCAGGCGCGAGTCTCTTTGGGGCCGGTGGTGAAGTAGGTTTGAAGTCCTAGCAGGTCATAAGTCGTTC
>JAIOPU010000249.1 GCA_021413725.1 Armatimonadota bacterium
TTCAACGGCGAAGATGTCGCTGCCGTTCTCTGCGCGAATGTTCAGACTTCGCGATTCATTGCTAAAAAAATGTGTGAATGGTTTGCCTACGTTGGACCGGATGAGGCTCTCGTAGAGCGGCTTGCAAAGAAATTTCGAGACTCGCATCTTGAGGTCAAGACTCTAGTCCGAGCGATCATGGAGTCTCCCGAGTTCTACTCAGAGGGTTGCGTGCGGCGCCATATCAAGAACCCGATCGATTTCACGGTCGCGACTATTCGCCAACTGGGATTGGGAGCATCAATGCTTTCAAATATTATCGCCAATAACGGGAATGAGGACCCGAAGAACGCGGCGCGCTACCTTGCCCCGGTGGCGGCAGTAAGCCAGGCCACGAAGGCGATGGGAATGGAAATTCTCTTTCCACCCGACGTTTCGGGCTGGAAACCTGACGCCGAGTACTGGATTAGCTCGGCGACGATGGTTGAGCGGATTAAGTGGGCGGCAAGGCTGTTCGAAGTTGGTGGGGGCGGCAAGGGTCAGTTTGGTCTGCGATTTCCGGCGATTGATCTCTTCGAAATCGGTATGAATCACGCCCAAGCAGCGCACGCACTGATGAGCGTCTTCGATGTTCAACTCCCGCCCGCAAAGGTGAAGCAACTTGAAGAAGCGGCGTCTCTGGCGAGTGAAGGACAGCCTATCACACCCGGCAACGCCAACAAGGTTGCAGCCTTTGTTTGCAAACTGATTTTCGGTTCGCCTGAGTTTCAGTTTGCCTAAGGGCTAGCCCTCTACGTTTTCGTATTGCTCTTTGAGCGACCGAACAACAGATGGGTCGGCGAGGGTTGTTGTGTCTCCTAAAGCCCGACCCTCTGCGATATCTCGTAACAGGCGCCGCATGATCTTGCCGCTTCGCGTCTTTGGGAGTTCAGCGGAGAAGAAAAGGTCGTCTGGACGTGCCAGTGCACCGATCTTGTGAGCGACGTGGGCTTTGATCTCGGTGATGAGTTCGTCGGATTCTTCGAATCCGGCTCTGAGAGTCACGAACGCGGCAATCGCTTGCCCCTTGATCTCGTGAACCTTGCCGATAACGGCAGCCTCCGCCACCGAGGGGTGGTCGACGAGCGCGCTTTCTACTTCCATGGTCGAGATGTTGTGACCGGCAACGAGCATAATATCGTCCACTCGTCCGAGCAGCCAGAAGTTTCCGTCTACGTCCACTTTGGTCCCATCACCAGGGAAGTAGAGACCGTGGAATTGCGACCAATAGGTATAGACGTAGCGCTCGTGGTTGTTGTAGATTCCCCGAGTCATCCCTGGCCACGGATGGGTGATCGCCAGGATTCCGCCTTGGGACTTGCCGAGTTCGGGGGTGATGTCATCGCCGCCTTCGTTGACCACCGCTGCGCCGATTCCAGGAAATGCGCGGGTCGCGGAACCGGGAACGGTGCTTACGATTCCGGGGAGAGGGGCGATCATGATTCCGCCGGTCTCGGTCTGCCACCAAGTGTCCACAATTGGGCACCGCTCCGCGCCGATGACGTTGTGATACCAAATCCAGGCTTCGGGATTGATGGGTTCACCCACTGTACCAAGCAAGCGCAGGGAAGTCAAATCGCAAGCGTTTGGGTAACTCTCTCCCCACTTCATAAAGGTCCTGATCGCCGTAGGGGCAGTGTACAAAATCGTAATACGATGTTTTTCGATCATCCGCCAGAAGCGGTCCTTGTTGGGGGTGTCGGGTGCGCCTTCGTACATGACTACGGTCGCCGCGTTTGCAAGAGGCCCGTAGACTAAGTAACTGTGTCCAGTAACCCAGCCGCAGTCCGCAGTGCACCAGTAAATATCGCTATCCTTGAGGTCGAAAACCCA
>JAIOPU010000066.1 GCA_021413725.1 Armatimonadota bacterium
CCACGCCATTCGGGACGAGTGACGGATTCGAGCTAGCCTCCTTAAGTTCGATGATTATAGGTTTTGGAGAACCAAACAGGGCCAAGACTATCGCGATCAGATACCGAGCAACAGCCTCTTCCCACATCGACTATGCCAGCGGAACTCACGCCTTTGCGGACTTGAGCAATACGGAAGGGCTGCAATTCGAGGCGCGGGATGCCAACGGCAATCTCGTTGACCTTGAAGTTCAAGTTGTGCCTGAACCTGCTTCTCTCGCGGTTCTTGGATTGGGGTTTGTAGTTTTACTTCGACGCAAGAAGTAGAAACTAGCTCTTCCCCCTGTTCTCGATCCGGTCGAAAGTGTCACGCTCAATCGTGGATTGCTTTCGTGCCAACTTGTAGTCCGGGTCCTTCTTGTCGCGAGCCTTTGGCCAGTCATACAGTCGCTTGTCGACCGGAAGGGCAGTGTAAGGAGTGAAGTCGGGATTGTCTGTAAAGAAGTCGGCAAAGTCGTTGGATGTCGCGTCAAACAAGTTGAGCGGCGGGAGACCAAAGATTTGGTAGAGCGTTCGGTGCATGCTCGTGATCGTTGTGTGGCGGTGAGAAACCGATTTGCGCTTCACATAAGGACTGATTGCAAGAAGAACACTTCGTTGCGCGTCGACGTGATCGGGTTCCCCGCCCGCATCATCTTCTGTGACGAGGATCAACATGTTTTTCCACTGGGGAGTGCGGGATAGGAACTCGACCATCTTGCCTAGTGCCAGGTCGTTATCCGCCATCCAAGACGCTCGGTATGGATAGCCCTTGGCCGGTTTTGGATCAGCGCCGTGGTCGTTGCATAAGGTCGCGTTGATGAACTGAGGGAATGGGTGCTTGCCGCTTAAGTATCGTTCCTTCACTTCTTCAATAAACCACTCCGTGCGATACACGTCGGGGATGTTCATGTTGAAGATGGGATAATCGCGACTCGTGTGCTTGTAGATCGAAGCGGGCATCGGCATATTGATCACCTCACGGGCTCCTGTCTTTTCTTGGTTCTCGTCTTCCCCAACGCCGGCGAACTCAAACGCTTCGCCGTAGTTCCTCATGCTAATCTTTCCGCGCTCTAAATGTTCCCACATGGAACCCGCTTCAGGATAGTCTTCTGGAGCCATAGAGCCATTGCTTCCGAACGATGAGAGCCTGCCTTTCGCTTCGGTCTTGAGCTTGAAATCCCAACCAAGCGTATAGAGCATCTGACAGAAGTTGTTCGGCTGAATCCCTACCAGCCAGCGGTGTCCCACACCCGAGCCTTCTGGCTGCATATAAAAGTTGTCCGAAACCCCAAAGTCTCGCGCGAGTTTGTAGTGGTTCACCATCACCGCGACATATTGCAACGTGGGTTGGCCCTTGTCGCCGATGGTTTGGTTAAGTCCCCACTTGAGCAACTTAGGATCGTTCCTTGTCCCAGGGACGCGGTCGAAGACCGTGTCGAACGTGTGGTTTTCCTTGGTGATGAACACCACGTACTTGATTTGGTCGGACTTTTTCCCGACAATATTCGACCAAACCGGCGATTTCATTGCCGCGTAGTTCTTGGTTGAGTCGACAATGCCGTTGTTCTGGAGTACGGTCTTGGTTAATTCCTTGAGCTTTTCCGCAGAAGGAACGGGGATCGCGTGAAAACTGCCCTTCATGAACGCAAACGGATTCTTGCCCGCGTTGGTACCCGCGCTCGGACCGTTGCCATACCCTTTAAAGCAGATTGCCGCGAGAGTTTTTCCATCCGCCGTCGGCGCAACTCGATAGGGATACCAGGCGGTGGGGATAAGTCCGCGGACTTTTCGACTCGCTCTATCGATCACCGCGATACTATTGAAGCCGGATTGCGTCACGTACAGAGTCTTTTTGTCAGGAGAGACCGAAATCCCCGTCGGTTGCACGCCTCGGTAACCCCGCACCAAAGGAGATGGCTCAAGCGAAATGCGTCCCACGATCTTTCCTGTCCTGGCGTCGATTTCATCCACGGTGTCCTGGTTAGAATTCGAAACATAAATCGCATTCCCAACAGCGAACACAAAGCTCGGGCCGCTTCCGCCGACAATCGTCCCGAAGGGTCCCTTTGCCCCGATTTGAAGTCCCGTCTTCGTCACGGAAGCCAACACAGGTTTCTCCGGTTCTGAGCTATCAAACCCATAAAGTGAGAAAGCTTCCTCGGCGAGAGGCTCGCCCAATCCGGCAACTTTGCGTCCTTCGACCTCAACTCCGTGAACCGCTTCCTTGCTCGGGTAAGCAAACGGCGGAAACGTGAGGCCCCGGTTGTCAAACTTCGGATCATTCGAAGGGCCAATCGGTGTATACGAAAACTGCCCGATATTGGCAACGTAAACTCGGTTACCCGCCAGGGCGAGTGCGTAGGGATAGCGTCCGGTCGCGACCGAACCGACAACTTCCCTCTTCGAAAGGTCGATCACAGCGAGGCGAAAGTTGGTGACATCCGCACAGTACAAATATCGCCCATCAGGACTGAGCGCGAGGTCGTTCACATAACTGTCGGCGTACACTTTCCCCCCAACGGTTCCGTTCAGAGAGACTTCCTCCAACACAGTTCGCGTCGCAGTGTCCATAATCCGAACTCCCCCTTTCTCGCCACTTCCCCAATAAAACTGTTTCCCATCAGAAGAATAAGCGCACGCGCCCGTGTTCCCGCCTTTCGCCTCTTGCGGACTCACCTTAGCCGAAGAATTCCAGTTATCAATCCACTGTCCGCTCCCTTCACTTGCGACAAACGCCTGCGATCCATCCGGGCTCAACGCCATTCCGTAGGGGTTTCTGGCAACCGGAGTCGCAGTTCCTGCAGGAGTCAGCCATCTTCCCTCGGGAAGGATCGTCAACCCCGCAGGATCCTGCTGGGCAAACGTGGTTACCGAAGGCATGTGGAGGTAAGGCCGCGCGGTTTGGACAGGAGTCGGCAGGTGTGCGAGAGCAAGCAGAGCTGGAAGCATCGCAAAAGCGTACCCCTGCTCTTTCACCCCAAATGTCCAAAAGCGAGCGAAATCTAAATTGATAACAATCGCTTAACTTTCCCGCAAAAATCAGAATGTTCGCTTCAAATGTTATCGTTTCGTTAATTATTCAAAGCATAATCTCTTCTTATCAAATCCTTAATGATCGCGCCTTAAAGTTAAGGGCGTCATGAGACAAAAATCTAACATAAGCGCCTTTACGCTCATCGAGCTCCTTGTCGTGATCGCCATTATCGCCATCCTTGCTGCCATTCTCTTCCCTGTTTTCACACAAGCCAAAGCTTCTGCCAAGAAAACCACTGCTCTCAGTAACATGAAACAGATCGGAACTGCCGCAATGATCTACGTTGCCGACAATGACGACCTCTTCCCATCCGTATACGACGGCGGAAACGGCGGTGACCCGATCACCACTCTGTACCCCTACACGAAGAACGTCTCGATGTGGTCTCAGTTCCGACAGAACAAGGACAACGCGACCGTTGTCAACGGACAACCTTCCTATGGAAACAACGACATCGGATACAACTGGGGCTGGGAAATCCGCGGCGCCGAAGCAATGTTGAACGAAGAGCGATGTGCGGACGGTGGAGCCGTCGTCGGTTGCGGTGCATCCCGAGGCGGACGATTCAACGCCGGAAAGTCCAACACACAACTCGTCAATCCCGCCGAACTCATTGCCTTTGGAAACACTTATGACACGCCTCGCCAAACGATCGGCGGCATTGACTGGTTCTTCGACGACTATCCAGGCGGAAACAAGAACAGCAACATCTATTTCGGCGGCCAAGTCACCCACGTCTACGCCGATGGCCACGCAAAAGCCGTCGCTTACAAGGGTGGAACCTCCGGTGGTTCGAGAATCGCGACGCCAAAGAACTTCGACCTTCGAGTGAAAGGATATTGCGCCGATCCAGACGCGTTGATCCACCCGTTCCCACGCAGTGGATTCCCGCTCGGCTACATCGCTTGCAAGACTTTCGTCGCCTTCCCCGAAGCCAACGGCGTAGTCTGGTGGCAAGATTGAGCACTTCCAAGCTCGCTCTGATGTTGGTCAGCGCTTTGGCGATGACGGCGATGTTTGGATGCAAGGGAGAAGAAGCCGCGAAACCGGAACCCGAAGCATCTAAAGCGCAAGCCACTCAAGAAGGCGCGGCGTGGACTCCGGAGCAAAAGGCGGCCTTCACCAAAGCTCACGAAGAAGCCCGAGCCGGCAAGTAAACCCAAGGAAGCTGCCTTCCCAATAGCCACTCCGGTTCGCCGGAGTGGTTTTTTCATGCTTTTGATCGGGGGGGGGAAACGGCGCGAAGGGGTACCCTAGGGGTCATGTCTGTCCGCGCAAATTACATCACCAAAGCGCCGACCGACCTCACCAAGCTCTATCTTCCCTTAGCTTTATCGTGGCTGATGATGTCGCTGGAAGGGCCGGTTTCGACCGGAATCCTCAGCCGAATGCCCGATTCTAAGGTTCAGCAAGCGGCTTTCTTTGCGTTGTTGTCTATTTCGCTCTTCATCGAGAGCCCGGCGATTGACTTTATCAGCACGGCAACCACGTTGATGAAGGGCAAGCGCTCTTACCTTTCGATTCGCAACTTCAACCTCTTGCTCTCATCCGTCTCCACGGTCGTCCACATTCTCTTTGCGCTCACCCCCCTCTTTGATTTTGTTACTCAGACGATTCTTAACTTAAACCCGCAAATCACAGCCGCAATGCACGGCCCGGCCATCTGTTTTATTCCTTGGACCGCCGCGGTCGGTTGGCGTCGTTTCCATCAAGGCGTGATTATTCGGAGTGGCGAAACGAAGCGCATCGGGCAAGGAACGATGCTTCGACTGGCGACGATGCTCCTGTCAGGCATCCTTCTGTCTCATTTCGGAAATCTGACCGGACTCATGGTCGTGGCGCTTTGCTTGAATATTTCCGTGGTGGTAGAAGCCACATTTGCGACTTGGGCTTGCAATTCCTATCTGCGCAAGCAGGCGCAAATCGATAACATCGAAGACCAGCCGCTCAGCATGAAACAACTCATGAGCTTTCATCTCCCCATGACCGCTTCAACCATGATTGCTTTTGCCGGGATGCCGTTGGTCGCGAGCTTTCTATCGCGTTATCCGACCGATGCGGTTCTTAACAGTGCGGCTTGGTCCGTCGCTTTGACGGTGAGTTGGCCCTTGCGTGCGATGACTTTCGCGATTCCTGAGGTGATTATCAAGACCATCGGCGACCACACGCTACCCGTACTCAGAAACTTCACGATCAAGATCGGCCTGATTTGTATGGCGATCGGGGTTGGAATGGGCTTTACTGGCCTCGACATGATCATCTTTACTCAGGTGCTGAATGCCAAAGAGGAGGTCGCCCGAGCCGCGCACGTCGCTATCTTGTATATGAGCATCGCCCCAATTGCAACCGCTACTTCGGCGTACTACAGAGGCCTTCTCACAGCAGCGCACGAGACACGGGCACGAATGTTCTCGATCGGCGTCAGCGTCGGCGCACTCTTCCTAGTTCTCAATCTCGGACTCTGGCTGAACTGGCCCGCCATCGAAACAGCTTGCTATTCTAACCTCCTCGCGTTTGTCGCGGAGACAGGATATCTGTATTTAGCTTGGCGCAAACTCTCAACCTCGGGATCGCTTACTTTTGATCCCGCATCATAGTACAATCTGGGCAGTTTGTTAAGAGATTGTTAAGGGATTCTTAAATGAAGACATTTATTCGCGGATTCGTTTTTGCCTCATCGCTATTGCCCGGAATGGCTTTTTGTCAAGCCGACGAGATCAATTCTCTGCGCGACCAGTCGCAAAAAGTGATCCAGCGAATGGCCGACCTCGCTGCCAGCGGCAAAATGACCGTCAACGACGAGTCCGTCCGGCTTTTGCAGGAAATGGCGGACGAACTCAAAGCGATCAACGAAAAGCTCAAAGCCCTCCAAACACAATTGGACACGAAGTCCAAGGATGTCGATAAACTCAAGAAGTTCCAGCCATTCGGATGGGAGCAGTTCCAGTATCGCTCCTCCGATCAATTGGCGGCAAAGCAGGATTCGTTCAACTTTCGACGCATCCGAATCGGGGCGAATTACGTCATTGACCCCAAAACCACAATGCGATTCTCCTTCGACGCCGCCGCCGGTGCCGCATCCAGCACCCCAACCCTGCGGGATGCCCAACTCATCTACACCCCAAATCCCAAACTAACCCTCAGGGCGGGCCAGTTCCCGGTGCGACTCGGTTACGAGATGGCGCGAAGCTCCTCGGATCGAGAACAAATGGAGCGGTCTCAGTATATCCAGAAGAATTTTGCGGCCGAGCGTAGCCAAGGCATTATGGCGGACTATGAACTGACGCCTGCCTTAACCGGTACTTTAGCCGCAGTGAATTCGCTGACAATCAACGATCCCGAACAAGCCGGGGTTGCCTCAAGCACCGCCGGGCGCAGAGTAGGTGCGATGGCTGGTCTCAGAATGAAAGTCGGCAAGGGCAACGTCGGGGTGTCCGGACTGGCAAGTCGCAGACCCCTTTATACTACAAGCGTTTCGGTGGCCGGAGCCCCGGTGGTCGCTCCGGATATCAAGCGCGAGTATCTTTTCCTCGACGCGTTCCTGCCCAGCTTCATCGTTCCCCAACTCAGCTTTCGAGGCGAATTCATGACGGGGCGCGATCGCAACAACCTTGGCAATTACACCCTTAACGCTGGTGCGGCGAGGGACTATTCTGCGGTAAGTGTGCGTGGCTGGCACGGGCAACTGAGCTACGCTCTCAGTCCAAAAAGTGACCTCTCCGTGCGCCTAGAGGAGTTTGACCCGAACACGGCTACTACAGGAAATAGTGTCAAGGTCTACGGAGGCGTCTACCAGTACTTCCTCAACCCAACCGCAAAAATTGCGTTGTCCTACGAGTTGTTCCGGACGTCGGTGCAAAACTATCGCGTCTTCACCGTTCGATCGCAGTTCAAGTTCTGAGTTGTTCGGTACAGTAGAGTTGTGGCCAAGATCGCTTGCTACCAATCCGATGTCGCGTTCGATCAGCCGATGCAGAACGCAGCGAAGGCATGCGCGGCACTCGTGAGTCTTTCGAAAGTCGGCGTCGACATGGTCATTTTCCCGGAGGCATTCCTCACCGGCTACTGTGTGAACACCGTTGAGGACGCTCGCCGCATAGCGATTGACTCGAATGACTCATCGCTCGCCAAGATCCAAGAGGCCGTCAACTCGGCAAAGGTCAGCGCAATTGTTGGATTCGCCGAACGCGATGGCAATCTGCTGTACAACACCGCCGCCCTACTATGCCCTGAAGTCCCCATTCGTTACTACCGAAAAACCCATCTCCCCGAGCTTGGTTTTGACCAATTCGCTACTCCGGGCAATGAATTGCCGGTCTTCGATACGCCTATCGGCAAAGTCGGCATTCTGATATGCTTCGACCTACGAATTCCGGAAGCGGCGCGAACCCTGGCGCTGCGCGGAGCAGAGCTCATTGCAATCCCCACAAACTGGCCAACCGGCGCGATCATCTCGGCAGAACACATTTCCCTCACCCGAGCTGCGGAAAACCGTGTTTTTGTTGCGACTTGCAACAGAATTGGAGTCGAAAACGGCGTCGAGTTCTTCGGACGAAGCCGAATCTACGACTTGGACGGAAACGTTCTCGCCGAGGAAGACCTTCCTCTGGCGGCAATTGATCTATCGCGCGCCAGAGACAAGCGAAAAGTCACCCCACCCCATAACTACATTACCGACACTTTCGCAACTCGCCAGCCACAGATCTACGAAAATGAGTAACTCATTCGCACAACCTAGTAATTTTACGTAGCGAATCTGAAAAATCTGGTGTAGAATACAAGAGTTCCTCTAGTTGGAGGGCATCTTAAAGGAGTTATATGAAACATTTACCCATGCTTACGCTAGGTGCAATTCTGCTTTTCGGAGCTCAATCGGCATCGGCTTTGACTTTTTCGGACAATTTTGACGTCGACACGTCCGCCAGCTGGAATGTCAACAAGTCCTCGTTCAATCAAGCGAACAACATCGCGACATTTGCCAAGGACTATTCGATCTACGGCATTGCATCCGCTCCAGGTTCGTCAGGCGGTTCCACCCGAGGATTGATGCTGGAAGCCAATATCGCAGGTGGTATTTCCACCAGTCCCCTGAGTGGATTCAGCGTTTCTCCAATTGGACTTTCCGTCACAACTGACTTTATCATGACGGCGGACGTCTGGCTAAACTATGTTGGACCAGGACCTGGCGGCGGAAACGGCACAACCCAACTCGCTGGGATTGGCTTCGGCACGGCTGGAACAACTGCCCAATACTCTGCAAGCGCGCAAGACAGCGTCCACTTCAGCACTACATTGGATGGCGGCTCTGGCTCGGACTACCGTGCCTACTCTTCAGCGGCTCCTACAAGCTATGCCTCTGGAAACGCGGTCTATGCTTCCCCTGGAGGAACAATCAATAACTCTGGCGCTTACTACACCGGAGCATTTCCGGCCGTAGCACTTCCAGGATCGCAAAATGGTTTCACAACTCAGACTGGTACTACAGCAGCAGGATCAACGGGATTCAAGTGGCGCCAATGGAAAGTACAACGGATTGGCAATTTGCTTAGCTATCGAATTGATGGCTTGCTGATCGCAACGGTTGACACCAACACCGTGACGTTGGGCGGTAGCAACATCCTGATCAACATGTTTGATTCAAACGCGAGTAGTACCACAACTACAAGCCGCCTGAACTTCATGCTCGTTGACAACCTAACGGTTGTTCCTGAACCTTCAAGCATCGCCGCGATTGGTGTAGGACTTTTCGCTCTCGCGCGACGCCGAAAAGCCTAACCGAAGTTTGGCTCGCGGATAATATTGTCCGCGAGCCAACTCATCTCGCAACATCTTCTCGTAAAGTTCGGATTTTGAATCCAAGTCCGAGTCCATGCTTAAGTAAGTCGCTCAAAACTGCCCCCTGGGGATCAAATTTTCCGATAACTTGCGGGTGCAAGACGATCGTTTGCGATTTTTTCAAGTCTTTTGCCGCGCGCAAGTGAGATTTCACCTGTTCAGACCAAAGCCGAAACGTCAGTCCCGACCGGATCGCGTCTCGATCCGACTTCATCTCACCCGGCCCCGCAAAACGGACACCCTCCAGTTGAAGAGTTTCGTCTAGAAAAGTCAGTCCAACGACTTCGGGCGTAACCCCCACAACTCCAAGCAACCCTTTCGCGATCATAAATTCGGCATCCAAAGTTGCTGGTTCGGTGCAAAGCCAATCCAGATGATGTCCTTCGTTCAAGACAAGATCCGCCATAGCCGGGAACGCTTGGAGGGCGCGGGTGGAAGCGAAGAAGTGGTATTTCGTGCCGTTAACTCGGGCAACGTCCATGAGTCGCAGAATCATGGCGGGCTCTGCATGACCAAACTCCGCCGCAGATTCGGCATCCCAAGGCACATAATCCAAACGAATCGTGAGATCCATTAGCGCAAGGCTTCGATTCCTGGAAGAGCCTTGCCTTCCAAAAACTCAAGACTCGCACCACCGCCCGTGCTGACATGGCTCATCTTCTCAGCAAGATCAAACTTCTCCACCGCCGCCGCGCTGTCACCGCCGCCGACGATGGTGATTCCATCACAATCTGCCATCGCCTGAGCCACTGCTTTCGTGCCTGCCATGAACGGGGTCATTTCGAAAACTCCCATCGGGCCGTTCCACACCACGGTTTTGGCCCCGAGGATGATTTCTGAGAACAAAGCGATTGAGGCTGGTCCTATGTCTGCACCGAGTTTGTCCGCTGGAATACTGTCCACCTTTACAACCGAAGTCGCGGCAGTTTCCGATAGTTCCGTCGAGATCACCGTATCACAGGGCAAAACGATCTTGTCGCCATGCTCCTTGAGAAGTTCTGCGGCGTAGGCGACATTGGTCTCGTCCAAAAGCGACTTACCAATTTCGTAGCCTTGAGCCTTGAAGAAAGTGAATGCCATGCCACCGCCGATGATCAACTTATCGACCTTGGGCAGCAAGTTGTCGATAACCGTAATCTTATCTTTCACCTTTGCCCCGCCTAGGATTGCGACAAAGGGGCGCGCCGGAGATTCGAGGGCCATTCCCAGGAATTCTAGCTCCTTCTTGATCAAGAATCCGGCGTAGCCGGGAATGATGTGAGCCACGCCCTCGGTGGAAGCGTGGGCTCGGTGCGACGTGCCAAAGGCATCGTTGACGTAGATGTCCGCGAGCGAAGCGAGTTGCGCGGCGAAGGCAGGATCGTTCGCCTCTTCCTCGGGGTGATAGCGAACGTTTTCCAAGAGCACCACATCACCGGGGTTCATTCCGGCGCAAGTTGCCTGAACCTCCGGCCCAATGCTATCTCCGAGCAAAGGCACGTACTTTCCAAGCAGCTGTGAGAGTCGAGCCGCCACAGGAGCAAGGGAGAACTCGAGGCTGATGCCCTTGGGCCGACCCAAGTGGCTACATAAGATCAATGCCGCGCCTTGGTCAATCAAATACTTGATCGTCGGCAAAGCCTCGGTGATCCTTCGGTCGTCAGTGATCGTGCTTCCGTCGAGGGGGACGTTGAAATCGCATCTGACGAGAACTTTTTTGCCACTCACGGAGGCAGAATCAACCATCTTGATGGGCTTGGGCATAACTTCATTTTAGCTGATCTCCCTGTTAAATTTTCGATTCCGACAGATTCGGTGTACAATAATGTTCCCGCACTTGCGGGAAGCAATATTTTCGGAGCCCCTCAATGAAGAAGAAGGCATTTACACTCATCGAACTTCTCGTCGTGATCGCAATTATCGCGATCCTCGCGGCGATTCTATTCCCGGTCTTTACGCAGGCGAAAAACGCCGCCAAGAAGACCCAAGACATCAGCAATATGAAGCAGATTGCCCTTGCGTCTCAGATGTATTTAGGAGACTCTGACGACACCTACCATCGACTCCAGAACGGCGCAAGAATGACCGGCCCCAAGCTCAGAAATGGACCGGAAGTCATGCTCCAGCCTTACCTGAAGAGTGAGCAGATTTGGGAAGCTCCCAACGACAGCTACTCTCGACCGAGTTGCTTGGTTCCTAAGGCCGGTGGAAAGATTAGCTACTCATTTACGCTTGCGGGTAACTCAAACAATAACCCTATGACCGATACTTTTGGCATCCATGGCATGGCGAACGACACCGATGCCAATGTCGGAGACTCCTTCACGGCAACCGCTCTCGGAGAGCCAGCACAGACGATCCATATCTACCCTCTGTGGATGACGAGTAGCTACCAGAACAACCGAAGCTGGTACCGGTACTACTCGGCAAACCTCCGAAGCTGGCCGGTTTACCCGGACTATATCACCTTTGCATATTGTGCGGCCAACGACGGCTACGGTGCGATTGGCGGCTATGCTGGGATGACCAACTGGGGTTTTGCTGACGGCCACGTGAAGTCGATTAAGCAGACTCAGATCATGGACCCACTGTGGGTGACCAACCCCGCCCTCGCGGTCACGAACAAGGCAAAGAACTTGGTTCACTACGACGCGGCATTTAAGAGCTAATGGACGACGACAAGAAGAAAATCGCAATTATTGGTTCGGTGATCGTGATCGCCGTAGTCGCTCTCGCCATCATGATCTCCAAAGGTGGAGTCGGTGGCGAAGCGAAGGGCCAAGCCTCCGGGACCTTAGAAGGAGGCATGAACACCAAGACCGGCCTTCCCCTAGACCCTCCCAAGAATCAAGGCACCGTGGATCCTTCTTTGGATAGGTAGAAACTTCGTGCTTCCAAACACCCCGGCCCTCGAACGAGGCCGGGGTGTTTTTTGTGCGACAGACTCTCCTCCTTCGGGAGCGATTTTACAATGTCGGGAACCGTGTGTTTGTTTTGAAACGACGTACTGCTCCGGCGGCGCGCGATTGCCACGTCAACCCGCTTGCTGCATGCCAATCTCGTTGCTTTTTGTTTAACCTGTGACGCTCACTTTTCAAGGGTCATCGAGTTTGACAATCTTTGCGGGAGGCTCCTGTTCCGCCTTCACTTGGGCAATATCTTCCTTCGAGCCGATCAAGTAGTCGGGACCTTCGCCGGACATCTTCTCCCACTTTCCTTCCTCGACCTTTTTCCACGTGGTGAATCCCTTTTTGCCTGCCTTTTCAATATTGTCGCGCTTCGACACATTGAAGGAAACCTGGCTGATTACGCGCTTGACCTCCATCCCGCAATGGGGGCAGAACTCGCAGGCAGGATCTTGAATTCCCTGCATGATGGCGACTTTCCCGTCGCACATCAGGCACTCTCGGTCTACTGGCTCGTACTCGTAAATAGGCATTTTATTGCAATCTAGTAATTTTGACGGAACGAAATCGGCATTTGATCGCCTATATATAGTATACGGATTGCGCGGACACTAAAGATTTTCTGCGCGGCACCGATAATTAAATCTCAAGCGGGCCGAAAGGACCGTAGCACTGCTGACCGAGCCAGAGAGGCTCACAGCAAAAAACTAAATAATGGATGCTAATCGAATTGTCCTGAGAAACAGGGATGTTCACTGAGAAGCATTTCGCTTTGTCCCCAACTCTGATGAAACAGAGGGGGGATTTTGGTTTTAGGGGGTGCGCTTTTGAGAATTGCGCTTGCGACCCTCATCCAATTCCCTTCGGTCATTGCTTCTCCCAGGGAGAGAAGAATCTTCCGAAAAGGCGGTACCTTGCACCGAATGGATCTGAACTCTCGAATAATCTCCTGCGAGAAATGCCCGCGCCTTCGGGGCTGGTGCGAGAAAGTCGCAGTTGAGAAGCGGGCTTCGTTTCAGGATCAGGATTATTGGGGGAAGCCGGTACCGAATTTTGGTGACCCCGAAGCCGACCTGCTCATCCTTGGCCTCGCACCCGCTGCGCACGGGGCGAATCGCACGGGACGGATGTTCACCGGCGACCAGAGTGGGTTGTGGCTCTTTCGGGCTCTTCACCGAGCGGGACTGGCTTCGCAGGCAGAATCCGTTGCTTTAGGCGATGGGTTGATTCTTCACGGTGTGATGATTACTGCAGTTTGTCACTGTGCCCCTCCGGACAATAAGCCGACGCCGGACGAAATCGCAAACTGCCGTCCATTTCTCGCCGAAACAATACAATCTAGAAATTGGAAAGCTATCCTCTGCCTCGGCTCAATCGCGTGGGATCAGCTTCATCGGACCCTTGAAGTCAAGCCCAAAAACATATTCGCCCATGGCGCTCAGTTTGAACACCATGGGACGAGGGTTCTTGGGTGCTACCACCCGAGCCAGCAAAATACTTTTACTGGCCGCTTGACCCAGCCGATGCTGGACTCTTTGGTGCAGCAGTTTCTTTCCAGCCGTTGATAAGATATTCTCGCTCCATTTCCGTGCGCATCAGGCTTCCATTTCGGGAAGTTACGATCTTTACCTTTGTCCCCTTCTTGCCCTGAAACATGTTGCGAAGTTGTCGGTACGTTTGTCGGAGCATGTCCGAATCTCCCACGCTCAAAAGCTGGTCTCCACGCTTGATCCCTGCCTTATCCGCTGGGCTTTTGGGAATCACGTTGTAAATCAAAACTCGCTTTGACGTTGGTTCGTATTGTGCGATCAATCCGAGATCGCCAGGGGCTTCGTTGCCCGCAGATTCCTTAAACAGCTCAAACCAGACTCGACGCCGATTCATGTCGATGGTCACATTAAAGTTGCTAAGAAACTCGAATCCCACGGTCCCTTGGCTGTCGGCGGCACTTGACGGCAAATCAATGATATTCCAGACGCTGGACTGAACAGGAACCCCGAATATGGTCATTTCTTCGAGATACTGGTTGAAACTGTCAACGGCACCTGAAGCCACAAAAGACTGTCCCATGAAGTCAGGTTTCTTGCCCGCCACCATCAAACCAGCTTCTTCCAGAGTTTCCTTATAGGTCGTTGCATAGAATCCGTTGCCGGTATCAAGAGCCAAGATAAATTTCTTACCCGCTTTGGTTTTCACCTGCATCTCGATGGCGTTTTGACCCAGAGGGAGCATCTTCGACAGGAATGTCTTTTTGCCATCCGGCACCTTCGTGCTGATGTCGTAGCTATCAGGATAGAAAATCATTTGGCTCTTCTGGAAATTGATTTCGAACACCTTTCCAAGAAAAACTTCGAGCCCCATGATCCCGTCCACGTGGGTGCCGTAGCTATCTGTCATGTCGCGCGATGGCTGCTGAACGATCACCTTATCTTTCGGATCAATTTTCACGTCGCCGATGCTGAGAGTTTTGACTTTTACGGTCTTGGCTTGGAATTCTCCCACGAAGTCGCGCAAAGTCATGGTGCCGGTAGCCTTTCCAACGTTCATTTCTTCGCCAAGGATAAAGGTTCCACCGAAGCCAGTGTCAAACATAAACGAACCTTGAACACCATTCACAGTTGCGTCCACGATCATTGCGGTTTCGGCCATGTGGAAGGGCACAATGATGGGCTTGACCTGGGCAGCCCCCTGAGTCAGAAGCGATGTGGCGACGAGGAGTGAAATCATGATATTTAGTTTGACGACAAGTCGAGCGAAACGAATCTATTTTTTTCGCCCAAATTGCATATACAACGGAATGATAACCCACGAGAGGCTGGCAATGCCACAGCAAGGGATGGCAAAAAGAAAAAGCGCGATTACCCAAACGAAATCGCGACGTCCCCGATCCAGGACGTCCAACACCGCCCAAACCGTGGTGAGGAGGAGCAAAAAGAGGCAGAGGCCGAACGCCAATTTGTACTCGGTTGCTACGAACATATCGCGAAGGGCTCCCTGAGGCGTTCCCCCTTTGACGCCGTACTGGGACCCATATCGGGCAAGAAGCACGAATGGAAACACAGCTAAAACGGCACTGAACCCCGAAATCGTCCATGCGATTGCCGGCCACCAATTCCCCATTCGCTCAACGAAGTAGAGGGTGTGCTCGGGTTCAGGGGAGGCGATTGCTCGGTAAGTGATCGGCCCCCAGCCTTCGGAGACACCATAGGGATTCGACCGGTTTTCG
>JAIOPU010000234.1 GCA_021413725.1 Armatimonadota bacterium
CTAGCTCGGTTGGCGCATTCATCGGCTACAAGTTCTAATATAGAGCTGGCGTGGGTCGTGTCTTTGGACACGGCCCACTTTTTTTATTCGACGAAGTCGTCGTCCGACGGTGGTCGCTTAAGATAGGCTTCAATGAAGCCATCAATGTCGCCATCGAGGACCGCTGTAACATTTGCCGTCTCATGTCCGGTCCGGTGGTCTTTGACCATCGTGTAGGGCTGCATGACGTAGCTCCTAATCTGCCTTCCCCACTCCGCAGGACCTCCGTCACCTTTAAAGGTGTTCATCTTCTTTTCGTCGGCGAGACGTTGTACTTCCGCGAGGCGGGCGGCGAGGACGGTCATCGCGGCGGCACGGTTCTTGTGCTGACTTCGCTCGTTTTGGCAATTGACGACAATCCCGGTGGGGAGGTGGGTGATTCTAACGGCCGATTCCGTCTTGTTGACGTGCTGTCCACCCGCCCCGCCTGCTCGTAGGGTTTCCACTTTGAGGTCGTCGGGGTTAATATTGACTTCGGTGGCTTCTACTTCGGGGAGAACTTCGATCTTGGCAAAGGACGTGTGCCTCCGTGCGGCGGCGTCGAAAGGTGATATTCTAACCAAACGGTGAACACCAACTTCGGCCTTTAAGAACCCAAAAGCATTTGGGCCGCTGACCAGCATTTGGACACTGCGATAGCCCGTGACATCCCCCGGCGTTTCGTTCAGAATTTCGTATTTGAAATTATGCCGCTCGCAATAGCGCGTGTAAAGCCGGAAAAGAATCGCCGCCCAGTCACAAGCTTCTGAACCGCCAGCCCCCGCATTGATCTCAAAAAGCGCATTGCGGTCGTCGTACTCGCCGTTGAGAAGCGTCTGCAACTCGTACTCGTCCAAGTCTTTGAGGAAAACCGAGGACATTTGAATCAACTCCTCCTCCATTTCGGGATTAGGATCCTCCTTGATCATTTCGTACAGCTCGATGAGATCGTCGGATGTTTTGGTGAGCTTCTTGTACGGATCGAGCTTCGCTCGCATTTGTGAAAGGCGTTGCAAGACCTTGTTTGCGGCGGCAGGGTCGTCCCAAAAGGTGAGTTGGGAAGATTGCTCTTCTAATTCGGTGATGTTTTGTTGGAGTCTGGGCTGGTCAAAGATGCCCCCTAATCGCGTTGAGCTTCTCCCGGGCGCTCAACAGTGACTCCAATTGTTCGGGCGACAACATAGGTTCAAGATGATACCTGTAACAGCTTCTCCACGTGCTTTGCGAGCACATCGAATTCTAGGTTTACGCAGTCCCCAACCTTTGCATCTTTTAGATTCGTGTGAGCCAACGTATGAGGAATCACCCACACAGAGAACCTCCCTTGCTCAGGATTTACGACGGTCAGGCTGATGCCGTCAATCGTGATCGAGCCCTTGTCAATCAAGTACCGGTCGGATGCGGGGTCAATCTGAAAAACGAACTCGGTATGGTCGCCCATGGGTAGGATTCCCACGATCTGCCCCACTCCATCCACATGACCCTGCACAATATGCCCCCCGAGACGGTCCATCGGGCGCATCGCCCGTTCTAGATTTACTTTGGTGCCGGCTGCGAGCTTTGCGAAGGCGGTTCGCTCCGTTGTCTCCGGGCTTAATTCAAAATCCAGCGATTCCGCGTGAATCTTGGTCAGGCAACAGCCATTCACCGCAACGCTTTCGCCGGTTTTGACGGGGTCGTCGGGCCAAGCTGAGACGTCAAACCGGACGGAAAGTTGTCCGCCGGAAAAAGACACAACTTCGCCCACGGTCTGCACGAGACCTGTGAACACTAGTCTTCTTTTCCAGAGAGCACTTGGTCGGCCAAAGTTTCCACCTTGTCCCAACGAGTGTTAATCTTTCGAAGATATATGAAGAGGCCGCACCACAGGAGCAGTGGCGGAGCCATCGCGATGAATTTCCAGTTGTCCATTTTTTTTGATAAGTTCGCGTTCGAGCAGCTCGGCTCGGACTCGCATTTGGTAAAGAAATCGGATGATGATGCAAAGGGTCGTGAGGATCAGCAGGACGCCGGTCCAGTAGGTTCCGTCCAATTCGCCCTTCAAGATTGTCGTACTCGGGTGAAGCGAATTCTTCGCAACTTGGGGCAACCGAGGGAAGACGAAAATCAAGAACATCAGCGGAACGATTGAGATCACGCTATAAAACGCGCTCGCCGTCGCTTTTCGCTCCTGATCAGTGAACGCAGTTCTCAAAACCATTGCGGCGCTGAGCAGTAACAGCACCATCAAGAATGATGTTTGGCGTGGATCCCAGTGCCACCACTCACCCCACTGAACCTTGCTGAAAATGATGCCCGTAATCATCGTAAACGAGGCAAAAAACATCGAAAATTCGAGGAGTGCGCAATTGCGCACATCGTCGGCCTCTTTGTGATTTTGAAGATATTTGAATCCAAACCAACCGCTCATCGCGAGCAAGACGGGTGTCAGCATCGCCGCCGGAAGGTGATAAAACAGGATTCGGGCCAGTTCAGATCGGTTAAAATTCTGCGCTCCCGGCGCCCAAAAGGAAAATACAACCGCGATAGCTCCGATGGGCAGTACAACCCAGAGTAGGCGATTTCGGCCATCAACCGAACTTTTCATTAACTTCCAGTCTACCTCGAAGCTGCTTGCTGGTAAGATTTTTTTCTATGCGCATGAGTCGAGTCATTTTGTTTGTCGCAAACGTTGCTGAAGTCTCAGATTTTTACGTTCGTCACTTTGGATTCAAAGCACTCCCCGGAGCGAGCAGCGACTGGGTCGAGCTTGCGGGGGAGGGTTGCAATCTGGGAATCCATAAGGCCAGGGGCGGTTCTTCCGGCCCCGACTCCCCCGCCAAAATCGTGTTCTACTGCGCCGATGTCCCGGAGGCCAAGAAGGCCTTCGAGGCACAGGGCCTGAAGTTCGGAAAGGTCAATGAATTCGGCGAAATGAGATTTGCCGACGCCGCCGACCCGGCCGGGAATCCGATTCAGATTTCGAATCGCTAATTGAGGCTGTCAATCTCGGCTCTCAGCCCGGTAAGGGTCTGCAAGCCTTGTTGACTATGTCCTTCCAGCGGAAGGAAGTCAATCACGCCGAGCTTGGTCATGACATCGTATTCGCCGAGTTCTGAGTCCAGAAGCAGGAAAACTGCCCCACCGAGATCGGGTTTGTTTTGCTCATTTAGGCCAGGAATGAACAGTGCAATATCCAGCTTCGAACCGGCTCGAGAGCTGGAATAGAAAATGCTTTCGGAATCGAGGCTTCCGGTCGGCGTTTGTATCGACAAGGGAGCAGACGCCCTTTGCCGGAAAGCCAAGAATTCCCAATCGGAGATAGCTGGCGCAGCCCCAACTAGTTGTTTGACCGCTGGGATAAACTCAGACTGCCCGTCCGCGCTGATCTCCAGTTGCCACTTCCCGCCATGATTCCCAATTTGAAAAACCAAGTTCGGATTCACCGAGCTTAGTTTCATGTGCAAGGCGTGCATCATTTCACGAGTGGGCTGCATGGTTTTATAGGTTTCATTTTTGCTTTGAAACCAATCCCAAAAAGCCTCATCCGGCGCTTGCTTCTTAAAAGGCCATTTCATATCTTAGCTACCTTAGGCTGTCCAGAAGAACGGTTCCTTGTCCGTAAGAACTCGCCCTTTCTCTACAATCGCGTTTTCCAGGTAGTCCGGGAGCGTGTAGCAGGCTTGGTGGAATCGCGCTGTGTAGTACTTATTTTTCACTCCTCGCTCGGCGAAACGTCGGGCTACTTCGGCTTCCGTAAGCTCAAGCGGGTCGTGCTTCTTGCTCGCCACGATGAATGCCCAGGGTTGGAAGAACGAGTTCACGATGCCGTAGCAACCTCGCACGTAAGGAAAAACCTCGCGCAGAGTCTGCATGCAGCAGGCGAAGCAGTCTGGATAGTTTTCCGACGCGGAACCGGCTTGCATCGCAAAAACGCCGTCGTCGCCGAGGGCGTCGAAGGCGATTTGGTAGTACTCCTTCGTAAAGAGATACAGTGCCGGACCCTCCTCGTGGGGATTTGGCAGGTCGCTTAGAATCACATCAAAGTTCGCGCCCTTGTTGCGTTCAAGCCAGCCTCGGGCGTCTTCGTAGAGCATCGTGGTACGCGGATCGTCGAAACAGCCCTGATGCCATTCGGGCATGTGGACGCGCACCATGTCGATCAATTCCCGGTCGATATCGCACATGTGAGCCTCGGTGACGGTGTTGTGGGCGAGTGCTTCACGGAGAGTTGCCCCTTCGCCGCCGCCACAGACCGCCACTTTTTTAGGATTTGGGTGGAGGGTCATCGCGGGCTGGCTCATGCACTCGTGGAAAATGTACTCGTCCATGAGCGAGGTTTGGATGTTGTAGTCGAGGAACAGGGACTTTCCAAACCGCGGGATTTCGCAGATTTGATAGGTCTGGTACTCGGTTTTGCCCTCTAGGAGCATTTTCGAGACGCGGAATTGCCAGATTGCGGCATCCGTGTGAGTTTCGCTGATAAACATTCCGGTGGCGCCGGCTTCTGTGGACATAGGAGTCTATTATGAAGGATTTTGGGTGGGGCGCGGGGTTCTCCTCCAGATTCGGAGATTGACTTAACAGGCTAAATCCTTTTTGCCAGGTGACAGGCTGAAGCTTATCCTCCCGGTAGCGCAAGGAGTTCTTAGGAGAGAAATTGTAGGAACTTCGGGTCGCTTGGGCGGTGTTTGGTGAAGATTGCGAAGATGATTTCTCGGTCGCCGCGCTTGATGTTGGCGACATCGTGGCGGACGGTGCTGGTCCAGCCAGCTTTTGAAAAAAGCTGATCGCCGACGGCGAGGAGGGAGCCGGTGAAGTTTAGGGCTTGGGTATCGGTTTGGCTTTTGGGATCGCGCTTTAGCAGGGTGCGCATTTTCTCGCACATCTGGGGCGTCACGATGGTGTCCGTAATGATCTTGAGGAGCATGGTCGCGCAGGCGTCGGCGGTGAGGGAGTTGCGGAGTTCGAAGTTGGGGCCGTAGCCTTGACGCTCTCGGCCGTATGGGCCCTCGTTCCAGGTTTTTTGGCAGCAGTTGACTCCGGTGATGCCTACAGTGGCGAGCCAGCGGTTTACGGACTGGCGTTTTTCCATCCAAGTTTTGAGAGCGGCTTTTCCGAGTTCGGGGCCGCCGGTGGTGTTGGTGATCGTGTCCAGAATCAGGCCGGTCGCGTCGTTGTTCGAGTCGCGGATCATGTCGGACATTGCTCGGTCCAACTCTTCGGAAGTTTTGAGTCTGTCTTCGGCGATGAGTTGGTGGGCGTAGGCCATGTAAAAGAGCTTCACAACACT
>JAIOPU010000272.1 GCA_021413725.1 Armatimonadota bacterium
GAAGCCAAGGACCTCGTCGACGGCGCACCACAGCCGATCAAGGAAGGCATCAGCAAGGACGATGCCGAGAAGATCAAGAAGCAAATCGAAGAAGCCGGCGGAAAAGTCGAGCTCAAGTAGTTTCTACTTTACAAAAAATCCCTCACGGCAAGCCGTGGGGGATTTTTTTGTGCCCTCCGCGGGTTTAGATTTGGGCCAGAGCCCGCTTTGCTCGTTTGACAATTCGAGCTGGCCCAAGTGCTGCCATAAGCTCGAACAATCCCGGACCCACCGTCTTTCCCGTCATCGCTACTCGAGTAGGGTGAACTACGGGGCCGATCTTTTCCATCGCATTCGTCTCCGCCCAAGACCGAATAAAGCTCTCGCAGTCCTCGGGGGTACAGGAAACCACACCCTCAAAACGGGTAACCAAATCTTCCAACAACTGGCGCGCGTGTGGCACGGCAAACCACTTTTCAATCGCCTTAGGATCAAACGGAGGCTCATCCTGGAAGAAAAAAGCGCATGCTTCGCCAAACTCAGCGAGGGTCACGACACGTTCCTGTTCTAGCTGAACTGCTCGCTCAACCAGTTCCAAATCCGTCGCTGCTGCAGAATTGAGTAGCAACAGTCCGGGCATGACCGACTTATCCGCATTCGCCTCCCGCTCCCAGTACTCAGCCGTAGACTCCGCGAGTGCAAATTCGCGAACCTTGGTGACAATCTCGGATGGAGAGAGTTGCCGCAGGTAGTGGCCGTTCATCCAGTTCAGCTTGTCCATATCGAACACGCCAGGCGCAGGCTGAAGCCCGCCGAGATCGAAGGCTTCGCAAAGCTCGTCCATCGTCATCAACTCCCGGTCCCCACCTGGAGCCCAACCGATGAGCGCAATGAAATTCCCCAACGTGTGCGGCAAATATCCTGCCGCCCGAAAGTCAAGACACTTCGTGTCGCCGTGGCGCTTCGAGAGTTTCTTTCCATCCTTGCCATTGATCACCGGGCAATGGACAAAGATCGGCCGTTCCCAGCCAAAGGAATCAAACAGGGCCGCATGTTTCGGTGCGGAACTGATCCACTCCTCACCGCGCATGATGTGGGTGATCCCCATCAAATGGTCATCGACCATCGCGGCGAAGTGGTAAGTGGGCATCCCGTCGCCATTGATGAGAACCGCATCATCTACGGTGTTCGAGTCAAATTCAACCCGTCCGCGAATAGCGTCCTCGATGACAATGGTGGAGTTCTTGGGCATCCGCTGTCGAATCACAAACGCCTTCCCCGCTGCTTCTGCCGCCTCAACCTGCTCAGGAGTCGCATCTCGCCACATCCCGCCAAAATAGCCAAAATTCTGCTTGTTGATCTTCTGGAACTCGCGCATTTCGTCAAGCTCTTCCGCAGTCTCGAAGGCCTTGTACGCATGCCCTCGCTCCATCAGAACCTTGATCCACTTGTCATAAATGCCAAGTTCCTTTCGCTCGCTCTGCCGGTAGGGTCCATGGTCACCACCAGCCCCGAATCCCTCTTGGAATTCGATGCCCATCCAATTCAAGCTCTCGACAATTTCTTCCTCTACTCCCGGAATGAACCGGGTACGGTCCGTGTCCTCAATTCGAAGGATGTTGACGCCCTTATGGTGCTTGGCAAAAAGGTGTTTGAATAGCGCATCGCGGATGTTCCCGACGTGAGGGCTGCCGGTTGGGCTGGGGGCATATCGAACTCGGACTGACATAGCCAATAGGGTACCCGTGGGGCTGTTTTAGATTTTGCAGATCGCAAAAATTACTAGGATTTTCCGAAAAAACTTGACTTGGCCCTCATTTTGAGATAAAATCAAGTTGGTGGATTCCGACTAGGGGTTCCCAACTAAGAAAGGACATCATGAAAAACCGAATAAGCAAGGTATCAATCATCGCGGGAGCAATGCTGTTCTCCGCTACCGCCATGGCAGTCCCCTACAGCTACGTCAGATGGAATTCCATCACGAATGGTGCCAGCGGCTCGGCAACGGGAACCATAACCCTCCCCGACTCCACAACCGTGGGCGTGACATATTCAGGCGAAGTTAGGTCGGGGCAAACCTCTGCACAAGGCATCTTCTACTGGAACATCCCTACAACTTACCAAAGCGCTCTGATCGATAATGCGCCTACCACCAAAGACATCATCACGATGGTTGGCGGCAACAGCAACGTCAAGACCCTGACTTTTTCCCGCCCGGTGACCAACCTCGCGATGGACATTTTGTCCTTCGGTCGAGCCGGTCGGCCGGTGAGCTACACCTTCAATCACGACTTTTCAATTCAGAACAACGGCCCTGGTTACTGGGGTAACGGTCCGTTGGGGCAGTCCAGTCCCAACACATTGACCGGCTCAGAAGGCCACGGAGTCATCATGTTCGCCGACACAATGACCAGCCTCAGCTGGACCGCTCCGGTGTCGGAAGACTGGTACGGATTCACGGTCGGTGTAGCGGGAGCTGTACCCGAGCCCTCAAGTCTCCTAGCCCTCGCAGGATCAATGCTGATTCTGAGGCGCAGACGGAAATAGGACAGACCTCATGCAAAACAAAGCCAGATTGGAACACGAGTTTCAATCCGGCTTGTAGATGGGTAAAGTCTAGGATAATGTCAAAGACGACCACCTGCCTCTGCACATTGGCGATCTGTGTCTCCGCACAAGCCCAGTACCGCTTGACCCGCCCGGTCCGAGGCGTGTGGCTTCGTCCTCCTACGACAATTTCGGAACTCAATAGCGTCCTTCAAAACCTAACGGGCGCCGGAATCACTGACCTCTACCTCGAGACCTTCTATTGGGGGATCAGCACGGGCAGGCAGGGCGTGTTCAACGCGAGATTCTCCTTTGACTATCTAGCCCAAGCAATCCCCGCCGCAGCAAAATATGGCATTCGCCTCCACGCTTGGGTCGAGTCAGGCTATTGGCAATACGGCACGACGGGAGGCTACAACTTTACGGCGAACCCAGAATGGAGAGTCTTTAACGTCAGCACAACCGCAATCGGTGGAGATAACACCGGGATAGGCCAGGTTTTTGCTAACCTCACCATCCCCGGAGTTCAGCAAAAACTACGAAATTACACTGCCGAACTCGCAACTTATCCCGGCCTGTGGGGAATTCAGACCGACTACCACCGGATGCCTGTCGACAACACGACTTCCGATAATTATCCAGCCCCCTGGAGCTACGATACTTATTCGCAGACTGCGTTCAAAGCCATCTATGGCCAAAGTGCCGATATCCTCACCAAGGCGGCGAGAACATCTCACCAATATTGGAACCAGTTCCTCACTTATCGCCGCAATGGCGTCAGCGAAGCCGCGAATCAGATGCGCTTGGGAATTACGGGAGTCTCGAGTGACGTGGTGTTCAGCGGCGCCGTTTTTGCCAATGCCGCTAGCGGCGGCGAGATATCCAAATGCCAGGACTGGCCGACATGGTGCGCCAATGGTTACGTTGACCAAGTGGTTCCAATGGCTTACGGTTCGACCACGACCAGTATCACGAGCGACGTGACGACCGCCCTAAGTTTTGCCGGGTCGAAGCGGGTTCTCGCCGGACTCGCAACAACGGGCTCAAGTTCGCACCCTCTGGTCGGCGATCAACTTGCGGCTATTACTTCCGCAGGTGTAGAGGACTTTGTCATCTTCGATGCCCCTTCGATTTCGGACAGCATAAGCCAAACTTCGATCAACAATTGGCGTGGGGCCGCAAAAAAGCACAAGGTGGACTTCAACAACAACTCACGCATAGACTGGGAAGATTGGCAGAGCTTTACAACGATCTACGGAGGAAGCCCGGTTGCAGTGAACGGGTCAAACGCGCGATTTGATATCAATTCCAATGGCACAATTGACTCGACTGACCTTGCCCTTGTAAAAGAGGCCTTCCGCAAAGATCGTATTGGGGAAAACGGAATCCTAAGCGACTCGGATCGCGCCGCATTCAACACCGCTTTCACCGGACCCGGATTGAATTTAGTAAGCAAGAGCCTGTATGACTTTGACCTAGACGGGGATGTTGACGAGATCGATCGCAGCATATTGGAGATGCTTGGAGCCGGTGGCTCGACCGTTTTTCTTCAGGTTTCTCTTCAGGATTCAAGTTTGCCCGCGAGCCAGAACTACACCATCGAGGTGCGAAATGCGGGTCAGAGCACAGTTCTCACAAGTTGGAACTTGACCGCCTCCAGTGCAGGTGTCGTGGCTGTACCACTGCCCAGTTCGGGAACCTATGACGTCAGCGTAAAATTCAGCCACTGGCTTCGCAAGAAAGTCACCTTGGCCGGATCTGGATCGGACCAGACTGCGAGTCTGAACCTTACCAATGGCGACTGCAACAACGACAACGTTGTTGACCTCAGCGACTACACGGTCGTGGTTATCGCCTTCAATACCGCCCCTGCGCAGCCAGGTTGGAACATCAATGCCGACCTCAACAGCGACTCCATCGTTGATCTGACCGATTACACGGTGCTAGTTTCAAACTTTAACGCTTCGGGGGACTGACGCTTCAGATTCACGGACGAAGATGGTCGAGGCAATCACGAGCCCAGGGAGGCATAAGAGATTTAGAAATGGAAACAGTGTCACAACCCCTGCTGAGAGCAGAAATTCTAGGGCCCTGGGGTTCTTAGCAATAAGCGCTTTCTGCTCCTTGAAGTGAATCCCCCTTCGCAAGAAGGCAGGGGCAGAAAAATCCAAAATGCAAAGCCGCCCGTTTGGCCAGATGCTCCCGATTCCCATCGGAGTAAAACTCAGTAAAACGGCGAGAATGCTCAGCCCGACGGAGGCCGGTAGTCGAGCGAAGGTGTCCTTGAGATTCGTCGCAAAGCTCACCTTCTGATTGGGAGCAGATCCGAATAAAGTCTGCTCTGCGAAGAGGCTTAACTCCTCCCAAACAAAGGACGACAGAATGCCGTTGAGACCGTAGAATACGGTTCCTGAGATCAGGAACAGCAGAATATTAATCCCCAGTCGCCAAACCCAATCCGGTCCGGTCGAAATCCCAAACTCCGCGAACTGGCCCTGAATCCAGGGCGGCAAGTAAATTCTCAGCGGAATCATGATCGCCATGAACGCCACAATCGACCAAATCAGGGGCTTCCAGAAAAATTGCCGGAACCTCTTGTCTGTCCAGGAGAGCTTTATGCCTCGAATCAGAGCTTGCATTGTGAGTATCCCGACGAGTCAGCCAGTCCTTACGTTGCGCAAGTAGCCCAAAAGCCTCACCTTGCGAGTTACTGGTACCCTCTTGGTCATGCGAATCGATGGGCGCGCGCCCGACCAACTCCGACCTGTCACCCTTGAGCGAGGCTTTTGCAAGTACGCCGAGGGTTCTTGCCTCATCAAGATGGGCGATACCCACATGCTCGTCACCGCGACGGTTGAGGATCGAGTCCCGCCCTTCATGAAAGGCAAAGGCACCGGCTGGCTCACCGCCGAATACTCAATGCTTCCCCGCTCGGGTCGAACCCGCAACCAGCGAGATGCCAACAAAGGCCCCAACGGCCGCTCCATGGAAATCCAGAGGCTCATCGGCCGCTCCATGCGCGCGATTGTTGACCTGGAATCCATGGGCGAACGAACCATTACCATTGACTGCGACGCGCTTCGGGCCGACGGCGGAACCCGCACCGCCTCCATCACGGCAGCCTATGTCGCAACCTACGACGCCATGCGCTGGATGATCAAGCAACGCATGATCAAGAAGATTCTCCTCAACGAACCTTGCGCTGCCATCAGCGTCGGCATGGTGCGCGGAACCGAACTTCTTGACCTCAACTACGAAGAGGACAGCACCGCTCAGACCGATATGAACGTCGTCATGACCGGCTCGGGCAAGTTCATCGAAGTTCAGGGCACGGCCGAAGGCGCCCCATTCACCGCCGAGACGCTCGGCAAAATGCTCTCCCTCGGCAAGAAAGGGATCATGGAATTGATCGCTCTCCAGAAGGAAGTTCTCGAAATTGAAGACTGATGGAACGCTTGGTCATCGCGAGCCATAACGCGAAAAAGTCGGGCGAGATGGTTCAAATCTTGTCCGGGTACTTCCCCGCTCTCGCGATTCAAACTTTGGCGGACTTTCCCGGCGCGCCCGAGCCCGAAGAAACTGGGACAACTTACGCAGATAAAGCCACCATCATAGTCGATTCAGCCTTCGCGCACACCGGCTTACCCTCCCTCGCAGATGATGCTGGTCTCGAAATCGATTTTTTCAACGGCGAGCCCGGCATCTACTCCAAACGATTTCTTGGCGAAGAAACCACGTTCCCGGAAAAGATGCGCATCATTCTAGAGCGCATGCAAGGCGTACCCGAACCAATACGCGGCGCAAGGTTCCGCTGTTGCATCGCCTTCGCCCGGCCAAATCAGCCCGTGCAAATCTTTGAAGCAACCTGCGAAGGCAGAATCGCCACCGAGATCAGCGGAAACGGCGGTTTCGGCTACGACCCGATTTTTTGGCTCCCAGAAATGAGCTGCACCATGGCCGACCTCACCGCATCACAGAAGCACGAGATTAGCCATCGGGGAAAGGTACTCCGTCAGTTTCGAGAGGAAGTAATTCTTCGGGTGATGCCTTCCAGTAAGGTTTGATTTGAGTCTAATTCTGAAATTACTATTACTACTGTAGCATTTCACCCATTCTGAATTGCGTTGGGGCGACTTTGGCAGAACGGATGGATTGCACCCTTAGGTTCTTCGGATTCAACTGGCGTTCTGGTCAACCTCATCAGGGCACTAACGTGCACTTCAAACTCGTCTTCAAATTCCGCTCCGACTTCTCACCCGACTCCAAATCCGTCACGGCGCTCTTCACCGTCCCCTCAACTTTCACGGACGTAAACACTCCCCGAGCCTGGTCAAAAACAGCCTCGCCCTTCCCGTTCAAAGTCGTCACCACCCGAGAAATCGCCTCCTTCGGGTCTTTCACTAATTCCAGCGATTCATTCTCTAAAGTCTCATAAGTCTGCGCCTGAGTAAAGGTGATCTTCGACGAACCCGCAGCCAAGCTGCAAGAGTACGACATATCACTCCCGCCAAACGCCCGCTTGAAGCTCCAAGTCCCGCCCTCGGGAATTCCGTCAGAGGGGAACTCCAAGGGCAAATACGTGATCTCAGGGAATCGCATGGCATCCAATCCCGGCAACCGAATCGGCACTTTCGCCTCCTTCGCATCCGTCTTCAAAACCTTTCCAAACGGCGAAATCTGAACGGTGGTCTTCGGGAAAATCTCAACCAGGTTCTCAAGGGTCAAAGGCAGAACCGTCTCGTTAAACAAGACTTTGAAAGTCTTGATCTCACTCACCACGGTATCCCCGGCACCACCGGTGACAGAAACTCCCAACTGAACCTCCGCCTTGCCTGTTTGCCCACCCAAAATCGGGATGAACCCATCAAAAACCACGTTCAAATCGTAGCGCAACACCACCGCAGGGCCAAGGTTGTAGGCGAGAATCAGAGATGTGAGCATAACTTATTCTGACGCCCCTCCAGAATCGCCGCACAATGCCGATAACTCCAATACGCCCACTTGGGCTTTGATTTCATGCAGTTCTTTCAAAAAATACTGAAGCACACCGATCTCTTGATCGGCGCGGGCCTTCTTCTCATCGTCGGAATGCTCATTCTGCCCCTGCCTCACTGGGCGCTGGACGCGGGATTAGTGGTCGCCATCGCGATGTCCGTCATCGTGCTTCTGAGCGCGGTGAACGTGGATGACCCGATGAAGCTTAGCGTGTTTCCGTCGATGCTTCTCATCACGACCCTCTATCGACTTGCTCTTAGTATTGCAGCGACAAAGCTGATTCTTGGAACCGGCGACGGTGGTGCAATCATCGCGACCTTCGGCTCGTTTGTCATGGGCGGCGACTTTGTCGTCGGCTTCGTGTCGTTCCTTATTCTCATGGTCGTGCAGTTCATGGTCATCACCAATGGTGCAGGCCGTGTCTCTGAAGTCGTCGCCCGATTCACCTTGGATGCAATGCCCGGTAAACAGATGGCGATCGACGCCGACCTCGCCGCAGGACTCATCGACGATGCCCAAGCCAAAGTCCGCCGCAAGCAAGTCAAGCAAGAAGCCGACTTCTATGGTGCGATGGATGGAGCTTCCAAGTTCGTGAAAGGCGACGCCGTCGCCTCGATTCTCATCATTGTGATCAACCTCATCGGCGGTTTCGCCGTCGGATTCTTCCGCGGCGAGGGCGATGCGATGCAGATTCTCAAGACGTATTCCCTG
>JAIOPU010000273.1 GCA_021413725.1 Armatimonadota bacterium
GGATTGAATCCCACCATGCAACTTCGCGTCCTCAGGCTGAAGGGTGAGCGTGGTGCCAAGCTTCAGAGCCAACTCAGGCTGTTCAATCTGGATTTCTCCCCGCACCATGAGCTTAATCGTCGTTGATATCTTGTCAGGAGCCTGCGTTGGTAAGCTGATCTCGACCCCGCCCGGCGTATTTTCGAAAGCGAGTTTCTTTCCGCCGTTCAGAAGTTGGGCCGAACCAACTTTGCTCTTGAGACCCGGCACCAGTAAGGTTCCGTTCTTGGGCCAATCAAAGACGTGGAGGTAGAGCGATGCGCCATCCTTCCCCAGCACTTTGGTGCAACGCCCCCACGCGAGTTTCTTGAACGGACTTGCGGATGTCCCGTAAATCGCAGAGCTATTCATCTTCATCCATTCGCCAACGTTTGCGAGACGCTCCACCGACGGATTGGGGATCTCCCCCAAGGAAGTCGGTCCGACGTTCAAAAGGAAATTACCTCCCTTGCTGGCAACGTCCACCAGGGTTCGGATCAAAGTTTCACTGGACTTCCAGTTGTGATCCGTGCTCTTGAACCCCCAGGTGTCGTTCATGGTCATGCACGTTTCCCAGTCACGTCCCGGATATCCGGTCGCTGGGACATATTGCTCCGGTGTCTCTGTATCGCCGGGATAGTGACCCAGGCGATTGTTATGGATGATCCCAGGTTGAAGTTTAAGGAGCGGGATCAGCATGTCCGATTGCTCCTTGGTGATGCCAACCGGGGTATCCCACCAAAGTACCGATACCTTTCCGTACTTCGTGAGGATTTCCTTCACCTGCGGTACAGCAACTTTCTGAATGTAGTCGGTCATATCACGATCCTGCTTAGGATCCCAATGTCCGCCCGCCGCAGAGCCGCCATTGTTCCAGTCCTGCGCCTGGCTGTAGTAGAGGCCGAGTCGAATGCCATGCTTCTGGCACGCTTTGGCAAGCTCGGCGAGGGGGTCGCGACCGAATGGAGTCGCTTTAACGATGTTCCAATCCGAGGCGCCGGAGTTAAACATGGCGAAGCCATCGTGGTGCTTGGAGGTAATGACGATATATTTCATCCCGGCGTTCTTCGCAATTTGAACCCATTTGTCCGCATCGTACTTGACCGGATTGAACTCCTTCGCGTAAGCCCGATAACGATCTACCGGAATCTTGCCACTGTTCATAATCCACTCCCCTATCCCGCCAATCTCCTTGCCGTCATACACTCCGGCGGGAACCGAGTAGACGCCCCAGTGAATGAACATTCCAAAGCGCGCCTCGCGAAACCACTTCATCCGAGCGTCGCGCTGAGTGACTGTTTCGTTAGCATACGGATTTGGGCTAGTCTGAGGAGTCAGGGCAGAGGCAAGGAGGAGAGCAATAAGCGGACTCATTTCGCTAGGCTACCCGACACCATCTTTAAAATCTTTATTCAGATATAGTTGTCCTTGTGTTGCTCACTCCTTGGATCGCAATTCTGGCACTTCCCATAGCATCGTGGGCAAAAGATTCCTCGGCTAAGAATATGACCGCCACTGACTTGCGCTGCGAGTATCGGTTGGAGCCGCTTGGCGTAGATGCGGTTCATCCCCGGCTAAGCTGGGTTCTCAGCAGTTCTCAGCAAAACCAGGTGCAGGCCGCTTACCGAATATTGGTATCGAGTTCAGTCGCACTTCTCAACAGAAATCGAGGCGATCTCTGGGACAGTGGCAAGGTTCCCAGCCGCGAGCAAAACAACATCACTTACGCTGGTGCGGCACTGAAATCAGGACAAAACTGTTACTGGAAGGTCAGAGTCTGGCCCGGTATTGGCAAGCCGATATGGAGCAAGCCTGCAAGTTGGGAAATGGGCATCTTGCGGCCTATGGATTGGGTCGGAATGTGGATCAACGATGGTAAGAAGAACCCGGCGGCAGAAAGAGACTTGTACGCGGAAGATCCTGCGCCCCTGTTTCGGAAGGAGTTCGCAGTTCGCGGCCCAGTCTTCCAGGCTCGACTCACGATCACTGGACTAGGATATTACGAGGCTACACTGAATGGTGCCCGCGTTGGGGACCACGTTCTTGATCCCGGATGGACAAAAGTCGACAAACGGATACTTTACAGCGTCTACGATGTCACGAAACAGCTCAGCCAAGGCAAAAATTGCCTGGGGGTAATGCTCGGAAATGGCTGGTACAACCCGCTCCCGCTCAAGCTTTTCGGCTCGTTCAATCTCCGTGAACACCTAACCGTCGGACGACCACGCCTCATAGCTCAGCTCCAGATCACCTATCGCGATGGCTCCACCGAGACCATCGCCTCGAACAAAACTTGGAAGGTCAGCGAAGGGCCAATTCTCCGCAATGACATCTACCTCGGCGAAGTCTACGACGCACGTCGCGAACAGCCGGGTTGGGATCAAGCCGGGTTTGACGATTCGCATTGGCGAACTCCCGCCCTGGCCACCGAAAAATTCGGCCCCCTCCTCGCCCAAGCCCAACCCCCGATTCGAGTGACCACCCAATGGAATGCGATCCGCGTGTCGGAACCAAAGCTTGGAACCTTCATCTATGACTGCGGCACCAACTTTGCGGGCTGGGTCAGTCTCAAACTCAACCTCAAGAAAGGCACCAAACTCCACTTGCGCTACGGCGAACTCCTCCACAAAGACGGCACTCTCAACCCCATGACGAGCGTCGCGGGGCAAATCAAAGGCAAGGGTGTTGGCGGCCCTGGTGCACCCGATATCGCTTGGCAAACCGATACTTTTATCGCCCGCGGCGGCGAAGAAACTTACACGCCTCGTTTCACGTTTCACGGGTTCCGGTACGTTGAAATCATCGGCTTACCATCGGCGCTCCCGCTCAAATCCGTGACCGCCCTTCGACTCAATTCGGACGTCGAGGATGCCGGAGCGTTCCAAAGCTCCAACCCCCTCCTCAACGAGATTCAGTCAATGTGCCGCCGGACCTTCAAGTCCAACATCTTCAGCGTTCAATCAGACTGTCCGCACCGCGAGCGACTTGGCTACGGCGGAGACATTGTCGCAACCAGCGAGGCGATGATGAGCAATTTCGACATGTCCGGATTCTATGAAAAAGTTGTGAAAGACTGGTCGGACAGTGCGTTGCCGAGCGGAATGTTCACCGACACCGCCCCCTTTATGGGCATCCAATACTGCGGGGCCATTTGGGCGATGGCTCACCCGCTTCTCGTCAACCAACTTAACCAGTACTACGGCAATCGCCGCAGCGGTGAAGAGGAATATGAAGCCGCCAAACGCTGGCTACTTCTCGTCCAAAAGCAATACCCCGATGGCATCGTGAAAGACGGCCTCAGCGACCACGAAGGACTCGCACCCGCCTCCGCGCCAGAGATGGTGACGCCTCTCTACTACCAATGCGCAAACCTCCTCGCCGCGCAAGCCGGAAGACTAAACCGACAACAAGATAAGAAACACTTTCAGAATCTCGCACAGAAAATTCGCAAAGAGTACCAATCAAGATTCATCGACAAGGTCACGGGCAAAGTCGGCCCCGGAACTCAAGCCAGCCAGGCGTTCGCGCTCTACACGGGCATCGCCCCCGAATCCGCGCGCCCCCAAATCCTCGACTTCCTCATTCGAGATATCGACGCCCACAAAGGACACTTGACCACCGGCATTCTCGGTACAAAGTTCATGCTTGATGTCCTTTCCCGCGAAGGCCGCGCGGACATCGCCTACAAAATCGTCACCCAACCCGACTTCCCCGGCTGGGGCTGGATGCTCAAAAACGGCGCGACTACGTTGTGGGAACATTGGGAGTTTAGCGACAACACTTTCTCGCATAATCACCCCATGTTCGGCTCTGTGAGCCAGTGGATGATGCAATGGCTGGGGGGTATTCAGCCTGCAACCGAGGCAGTGGGATACGACCAGATCGTGATTCGCCCCCAAACTCCCAAAGAACTGGATTGGGTGAACTCAAGCTACCGTAGCATTCGCGGGAATATCGTGAGCAACTGGACGCGCGTAGGCGAAACGATCCGCTTCGAGATAACGATCCCCGCGAACACCCAAGCTCAAGTTTATCTCCCTGCGAAGTCAGCCAAAGAAATCACCGAAAATCGAGGGCCGCTGACTTGGTCAAGCCGACAAGAAGGTAACTCGGTAATTGTCCCAATTGGCTCTGGGCGATACTCCTTCAAGATTCGTCACTAATACCTCGGCTCCTCCCGGATCGGCCGAATTCCTGCCGAAAGCTGGTCTGGAGGCACATCCACCCATTCAACGTCGAAGGTTCCCGAATAGCCAAAAAGCGGCCCCCATATCTTGTTGCGAACTTCCACGTCAATCCGATGCTTGCCCGTTTCGTCGTCAAACCACTCGCAAACCGACGCGATTCCGGAGAAAAGCATTGGGAACTTGAAGGCCAGCCAGCCCTCAAAGAATCGCTGCTCACCGGAGTCTAGTTGTAGGCCACCATTTTCGGCAACGCTGATGTGGATATCGACCGCCAAGTGCTGATGTGTACCTAGATAATCAACGATCAAGTTTCGGTTTGGATCGCGCACCATATAGGCGTCGAATCGACGGCCCGGCCCCACTTTGAAGGACCGCAACCACGTTACAGTTTCGCGGCCAAGAGAATCGAGGTAGGCCCAATTCTCGATTGTAAAAGGGATATTTGTTCCCTGCTCCGGGAACATAATATTGCGCCAAGCGCCGACCTTCAAAAACGGCCGGGTATACCACCGCCCGTGCCAAATACGCTCCATGACTCCGCGCCCAATCGCGCCTTTGTGAGACTCACTGTTGAAGCTGAATCGCTCTTGGACTCTGGGGTGTAACCGCTGGAAGTCCTCTCCCAAGACCTCTTCGTATATTGATTTGCTCATAAATTAGAATTGCCTCACGAAACCGGAGCGGCCCTCCCAAGACCCATGTTCGGACAGGGGTTTGAAACGCAGGGTTGTGAACTCGTGATGAAAATTGCGACGATCCCGCTCTTTCATCGCGATTGCGTGACGCTCAGGCCGATCAACATTGCTGTGTCCCTGAACCATGTCGGTCATCGCTTGCTGCGAATTCCAAACTGAAAAGGTCGCTACAGACTGCGGATACCGAATGGCCGCGAGTGCCAATGTCGCATCGGGATTGTCTCGTACGAGCTCTTCCACGGGCTTTCCCCATCGAATAAATCGAGGTACTTCTGGAATTCTTAGTCGAGCAAGGGTGTAGGCGACAACCGGGGCGGACGGATCGCACTCCCCCGTTTCCTGAGGAAGGTCCGCAAACGCACGAATCGAACCCCACCTGCGAAGAAAAGACATTCTGAGATGCCATCCAGACCCAATCGCCTGGCCCAAACGGGTTTTCGAGAGGAAGTCCTCAATCGCCTCCTCGCTCTCCCAAGCCGCAAACATCATCAGATGTCGAAGTTGCATTCTGTGGGGCGAGAATATCGAGGAACCAAGCCGCATTGAAGTCATGCACTCGGCGTGGACAAGACCTGGAATAGTACCGCTCGTCGGCGGATTTATCAAAGACGCAAGCGTCCTCGAAACCGAGGTTCTTGCGATGCCAAGGGTAAAGATCCTCATCCGCTCACTCATTCAATCAGTTCTCCGTCAGGACTTTTGTCATCGGTTCGCAGTTAACCAGTTCCCTGATTCACAATTGGACATCCAAGCTAACCACTAGTTGACTCCAGCCACCGACCCGTCGCTCAAACAGAAAAGTATTGCAGGCCATATGTATATAACACGGTATCCATAAGCTAACAATCGCATAACGCCCGTTGCGCGAGTATGAGGGTCGAGTCGCCTGGGCGTACACAGTGTCTGGTTCCAGCGATTTGTCCCGATTTTTCTCTTCAACACGTCCGTCGTTGGACCGATCTGTTACTTTAACTCTCTCATCCCAACCCATTGACTTGAGCGGAATCAAAGGCGGCGGGCCGTAATCGGAGCCACCGAAGTTGCCCTTGACGAGTGCCAATGCCTCAAGTTCTCGATTTACGCTCTCAGCAGAGGCCCTATCCTCAAGTTTCCTGTCGGCCCGTACGTCGTTATCGTATTTGAGGGATTTAGTCAGAGAACCCAATTGGCTCTGAAGACTGCTTCGGATGCCTTTGTGAGCCATCGGAAATTCAGCCCGGTCCTTGGAGACGAATTGCGTCCGAAGGACAACGTGATGCTTCGGTCCGAAATCGCCCGGCTTCAATTTTGTAAAGTACGACAGCATAGCGGTCTGTATCACGTCCCTGTCGTCGTTGACAACCGGAGCCGGAAGCTTCAGGAGTAGAGCAAGCATACAGGTAATCATTGTTCTATTGAACATTATGCCCGTAATCACAAAGAACTCCGCAAATCGGCACGATCCAATTTTCCACCCCACCCGAAACCGTGTCTATGCGAATTCCAGCCTCAACCCAAGGCTCATATTCCCGATCCAAAACTTCCTGCCAACTCGGCTCCGGCCCTCTCGCCTCAACCCGCTCTCGATGAACTGCAATATCCGAGCAAACAACCTCAATCGTAATAATCTCGCAAGGAACGGCTTCCCCGATCTCCAAAAACATCCTGCGAGTCTCAGCTATTGGATTGACACAGTCAACCACCGAAGAAAACCCAAGTGAGAGATTCTCGTGAGCCAAATTCGCCATCGCCACATAACCCGACCCCGCAATCTGCTCCGGTAGGATTCCAAACGCCTTCATGCCGTCCTCAATCGCATCCACCCGCAGGTGATAGGCACCAAACTCTTGACAAAGTGACCGCGCAATACTGGACTTCCCCACTCCCGGCAACCCAGCCATCACAACCAAAACGGGACGTCGATCCATCTTCAAATTCCCGGGGGCAATGGCAACCCCTGAGCTTTAAAAAACGACAGCTTGTCCCAATAACCCCGCTGAAAAGCAATCTTGCCCCCAATCACGTGAAAGAAGCCGCACCCTCTCACGCCAAGAGGATCGCTCCATTCCAAGATCGCCCACTCCCCGTCCTGAAAGATATTCTCAACTATGCAGACCATCTCAGCGGTCACAAACTCTCTGACGAACATTTCTCGAATTGCAAAAAGACCCTCCACCGGCGCGTTTGCAACCTGGTGGTTCACCGCATCTTCAGCGTAAAAATCGACAAGCGCGTCCACATCCGCTCGGTTGAAGGCCTGTACCCAGGCAATGACCAGTTCTTTCGGCTGCACTCTATCTCTTCCTGGCCACCAGGTCGACCATTGCCTTAGCCAAGGCATCGCCGACAAGGAAATAGGTTTCGGCATTGCCGAATTCGTGATGCCCATGGCTGGGATTCGGGGACAATTCGGCTCTTCGCACAAAATCATGAGTGGGGACAAAAACTGCGTTCCCGAGGAATTCGGGCCGCGCAACGGCCGCCGCCTGCGACTTGCGAAGTTTGTCCCAACCCCCGTCGGCTTTCACCCAAGGCCCGGTCAACTCTCCAACTACAACGGGAAGTTTGGGCGATTTGAATTCGCGCCGGAAGTCGCGAATCAAATTCACCAGATTCTGCTCGTACTCTGGAACAGCATTCTGGGGGTCCACCCCATCGTTCCAGCCTTGCCACCACGCAAGCCCGGACAACTGATATCCACGGCCTCTTAAGGCGGGAAAGTCCGTTCCGATGTTGGCGAGAGCTTCGCGAACCTGGGCAATCATCATCGTGTAGTATTTGCCAACCTCCCCACCGGAGGAAGGAGGGCGAAAATCCTTATACAGGCTCTTTCCACCCCAAGCCGTCTTGATGAGGAGAACAGGTTCCTTGAATTTATCCCCGACAACGTTGCCGAATTGAAACTCCGGTCCAAAGTGATGCTGATCGCCATAAACCGAGAATCCGAGTCCAGAGGGGCCCACAAGCAGCGGTTGATATTCGCGACGGTAGCGAACCCAAACATCGTCGCGCACCTTCCAAGTTCCATTGGAGTTGAGCAAATGTCGATATCTGGGGCGAGTTGATGGATCGTTCAAAAACGACCTGAGGGTACCTTTGCCCCCGTTGTAGTCTCTCCCCACAAGGTCAACTACGGCGTACCCCTCCATGTTCGACTGTCCGGCAAGAACAAAAACACGGATTGAAGCTTTTTCCTTGGTCGCCGAAATCGCGCAAATTGCAATCAAGATGGCGGTCATGCTGACTTTACTAAAGTTCGTCATGCCTGGTAGCTTAGCCGAATTTTCTGCAAATGAGACAGGGTCATAATCACAGTAATGAAAAAGTCCCTGCGTCAGTTTATGCTCATGACGCTTATGCTATCGGCAAAACTCTGCCCCGCACAGAATGAATACTTAGCGGGCTACTTAATGATTCCGACTGGGGAAAAAACCGACCCTTCCTACAACGCAGGGTTTTCCATGTACGTCGCGGCTTGGCCACTGCTGCGCACTTATCCGGGGCATCAATTCCAAACCGGGTTACCTGGCACCTGGATGTTCGCACAATACGATGGCAAGCCTCCAAAGGACATGTACTCGGATGTGGAAGGCGGGCTTGGTTGGTGGCGCGACACACGCTTCCCTACCGAAACTCCAAAGTTCATCATGGGGGGAGTCGGCCCAAATTTCTCAGTAATCGCCAACGGGCCAGCGCATGGCTGGGGCACTTGGGAGAATCCAAGGGGACTTTACGGCGTTGCCCAACTGAGTCCGTGGCTACTCTTTCCGATTGACGGGCTAAACCTTAAGCAAGGGACTTGCGGGCAACTATTCGGCTACGGATATATGAAACTCCCATTGACCGAACCAAAATCAACGACCAGTGGCAAGAATATTCCGACTGGCAACAACTGTTGGACCCTCTTTCTCAACACCGCAAATTTCAAAGGCCCCGTTGCTTTCTTCCTACCCCACTTCTGGTCACAGGCCACGGTTAAGGATCCCAACCTAGCGGGTTTGCTCCTTGATAGCCGCCCCGTCGATCCTAATCGGCATGTGCAGATGGAGACGCAGTACATTCCGTGCCAAGTTTCCCAAGACTCAAAGGGCGAATCCTTCGCGCGCATCGCTCCAACCGCCTTCCCCTTCGGGGTTGGCGGCAAGTCCTCTCTTGTGCACCAAGACACGGCCTACAACGATCAAGCCCTTTGGAACTCAGTCTCGGCTTGGTTCGATGGAAAAACCCCAAGCACTGGCGCTTTCAATCCCAAAGGCGCAACAATTCGCAAGTACCCTGGGACGGGGTCAGCCACCTGGGAAATCAAGACTCCCCGAGCGAGCGGCAAGGAGGAAAAAGTTCCTATTGACTGGAATGCCTTCGCAACGCCGACCGATTTGGGCCAAAACACCTTTGGATACTCGTGGAACTTCGACCACGTCACAAAAACAAAGACAGCAAGTGGCGACTTAGTCACTCTGCCTGAGTACTTTGCTTTAGAAAAAGGCAAGGATGGGAAACAAGGCAAATGGAAGCCAGTCCGAGTTGATCAAGTACCCGCAGAAACCGGACTCCAAAAACTGACCTGGGACCGCCCGAAGGAGAATCCTGAAGAGGCCTACACAACGCCAGATGTCGTCGGGAGCACCTGGAAAAAGCCCGGCCCCGTAGCCGGTCCATTCAAGGCAAAACTTGGAGACGGCAGTGTCGTTACCTATTACTGGTACCGATTTGCGGATCAACCTGCGCTACTCAACGCCGATCTCACAGGTGCGGAGCGAGAGCGAATGCAGATAAAAGTCGAAAAGATACACCGTTCCTGGCTCAAGAACAAGAACTACCTTGCACCTCCGACAGTTGGAGAACTTGCCCACCTTGACCCAGCCCAGATCGTAAAGCCACCCAAGGGTTTCGAGATTGGCTACGTCCCGATTGCAACGAAACAAGAACTCGCAAGCTCACCCAATTAGAGGTAATCTCAGGGTCAAACGATGCACTGAAAACGGCATCGATGAACGAGAAAATATCATGTCAACGATGAAAACGACTATTTTCCTCAGCGCCTCGCTCGCCCTCGCCTTCGGCCTCTTCGGATGCGGTAGCGGGGACAAACCCAGCGAAACGGCGACGACTACCGGCACGACAACCTCGAAACCCACCGGGAGCAAAAAGCATAAACTTGCATTCGTTACCAACAACGCCTCCGACTACTGGACAATCGCCCGAAAAGGGGTTGAAAAAGCGCAAAGCGAACTGCCCAATGTGGAAGTTGACTTCAAAATGCCAGCCGACGGAACCGCCGCAGCACAAAGAGCCATCGTCGATGACATGATGGCAAAAGGAGTCGAAGGTATGGCGATCAGCCCCGTCGATCCCGCTAACCAAACAGATATGATCAACTCAGCGGCGGCGAAAGCCCTCGTGATCACTCAAGACAGCGATGCTCCGCTGAGCAATAGAAGTTGTTACATTGGGACCGACAACTTCGCCGCCGGAAAGCAAGCGGGCGAAGAACTCAAAAAAGCCCTGCCTAACGGGGGCAAAATCATGATTTTCGTCGGTAAAGCCGACGCGCAAAATGCCAAAGACCGTATCGGCGGTATCAAGGAAGCCATCGCAGGTTCAAAGATTGTCGTTCTTGACGTCCGAACCGACGACACCGACCGCGCCCGCGCCAAGTCGAACGCCGCCGACGTTCTCACCAAAGAAGGTGATATCGCCGCTCTGGTGGGAATCTGGAGCTACAACGGCCCCGCCATTCTCAGCGCCGTTACTGATGCCAACAAGATTGGAAAGGTCAAAATCGTGTGCTTCGACGAAGAAGACGACACCCTCGCCGGAGTCAAGAGCGGAGCGATCGACTCCACCATCGTCCAACAGCCATTTGAGTTCGGCTACCAAGCGATCCTAATGATGAACAAATTCCTCGACGGCGACAAAACCGTATTCCCTGAGAACAAACTTCATATCATCAGCACAGTCGCGCTGAGCAAGGATACGGTCGATGACTTCAAAGCCAAGCTCGATAAACTCCGCGGACGCTAACCGATGCTAGAGGCGCGAGGCCTTGTCAAACGCTACCCTGGCGTCACCGCTCTCTCCGAGGTCAACCTTACGGTTGGCCTCGGAGAAGTTTTGGCTCTCATCGGCGAGAACGGCGCGGGGAAATCCACCCTCATCAAGATCATGGGCGGCATAGTTGCCGCCGACGAAGGCGAGGTTCTCATAGACGGCAAAGCCGTAAGTCTCTCCAAAACCTCCGACGCCACCAAACTCGGAATCGGCGTCATTCACCAAGAACTCTCGAACCTCGACAACCTTGATGTCGCAGGAAATGTCTTTCTGGGCCGCGAGCCCCGCAAATTCGGTTGCCTCCTCGACAAGCAAGAACTGCGAATCAAAACACGAGAGTATCTGCAA
>JAIOPU010000235.1 GCA_021413725.1 Armatimonadota bacterium
TTTTTCCGCCTGGGTTAGAGGCGGTCTAAGAACCTTATTTGGCACTGTATCCTTTGCATTAAGGAAAACCTTTTTGGTGCTGCCCGGTGACGACACGTGACCGTCCACGAAACCGAAGATCGGATATTTGTGTCTGGCGACGATGTCGGAATCATCGCGGATCAGCATATTGTTGTCGTTTTTCGCACTCTCGCCTACAAGAATCATTCCTTCGTCACTTGAACTGCTAATGGGGCTTGAGACGTTGGCATTGAAGGCATATCCAGTCTTAATGCCTTTCAAAACGCACGTTAGCTTGGAATTTCTGTAAGGATTCGATGCCGTTTCCCACGTGGCAGGAGTCGGAAAGAAATCGTTATTGTCCGCTGAGTACAGGTTCAAAGCGAGTCCATGTTGCTTAAGGTTACTGAAGCACGTCATTCTAATGGAATGTCTCTCACGGCGACTTTTCGTAAAGATCGGACCAAGAATCACGCAAAGCGCGGTGACGACAAGTGCAATTCGCTTCATCCACATGAACCAGTGCGAACCCGGGCACTTCCGCCAAAGCATCCCAACCGCGCCCCAAACCCCCACCAGAACCAGAAGGTCCAGGATCGCGATTGTTAATCGAACGGCAGGCATGTCCTGCATAATTCCTTCAGTTTACTCCCATCGCACTGTGATTTCCCTAGTTTCAACGTCTTCGCACGCAATGGTTAATCTTGGGTTCTATTATGGAGGATAGCCGCCCCTTCACAGGCAGAGCACGGGATTACTTGAGGTCCGTCAATTGGTTGTTTCGGGGTAATATGGCGTAGAAAATAGTGATTTTATTGACGTTACTTGCATGTTTGACCAATCCATTGACGAGTGCCTCTACTGCAAAGTTTGAGTTGACTACTCAATCCAAGGGCAAAACTCTCGTTGTTGCACTAAAGTGCTTGAAGGGGGATAAGCTCTCTTGGGTATGGCCACCCAATCTCTTCAGCACGTATATGTTGACCTGGGAAGACTCCCTGCCTAAGGATTCTAGCCCGACAAGCCTAATGTACTACAGAAATGGAACCCTGGTGCCACGACCTGTGAAAATTAAAAAAGGTGAGTCGCTAAAGTTTAGCTTCGAAGCAAACCTCATATTCGAGAAGCTCCGACCAGGCACTTACAACCTCCAAATCTTTTACGATGACAGCCGTGCGATAATGTTCGACTCTAAGTATAAGATGAGGTGCGTTGGGAGAATATCGGCTAAGCCATTAAGGATTACCGTACCGGTTCAATAAATTCAACCTGAAACATCCTGTTTGGGCGGGTGGTTGTTCCGGGGTGATTCCGGGCATTGTTGCACCCCTCCAGGGTGCGGGAATTGGGAGCGTTCCGGGGGTGTCGCCCTCGCAATCGAGGTCTCAACCCCCGGCTACCTTTGTTTCATCCCTCCGGGATGGAACTGCACTTTTCAATGCGCGAGCTGCATTCGTGGGACTGAAATCGGAATCGAGTTTTCCAAAAACCTAACTGTTCTCAACTTTCAGCAATAACTTCTCGTAATCTTCGACGAAATCCTGTTCAACTGCTCCTCCTGCTAAATAGAATCGGCTTATTTCTAAGCAGTAACGAAGATACATTAGGACTAAGTCCTTGACGCAGGCAGATAACTCAGAAATGAGTAAATGCTCAATGTAATAAATATCGACACTGGGCAACAAAGTCCTGGCTTGTTCATCACTTATGTCCTTCCACAACCTGCATAGCAAAAGTAGGGCATATGAAGAACTTTTTGATTCAAAGTACCAAGAGGGTTCAATTCCGATCACATGTTTTGCTAAGCCCTGTGCGTCAGTGAGTAGAATCGATTCAAGTACCCGCGGGGGCTCATCTATGATGGGAGAATCCGCCTCAATCAGGAGAATCGGTCCGAAAGATGCGATATAGCCCTTAATGGAAGAATTTATACAGTCCTCGGCAGTAAGTAGGAACTGCTCTGCTAAGGCTAGGCATAATGGAGGAATGTCCTTTACCACTTCTTGAATTCCCCAAGCGAGGGGATCTTCCCAAAATAATGATAACTTGTCGATGTTCTCCCAATAGTTAAAGACTTGCTCGAGAATCTCAGAGTCGGAGTCGGGCGCCCCGGATAAACGAATAAGGCTATTGATTCCTGGGAAACGCATTTGGGGAGTGTATACACAGGTGAGGTCAACTACCTCAACGAGTACTTCATCGGCTAGATCCGAAAGTGCCAAAAATGCTAACTCACGATCCAGCAACAAAAATAAAGTCCCTTGGTGTATTTTCTCGAAATCTCCCGTTGCAACATCCTGCAACTGGTAGAAAGGACGATTGCTGTTGCGGAGAAATGTTAGAATACTGGACTGTACAGGTTCGTGGGCTCGACCCAATAAGATAGTCAAATTATTTTTCAACATGGCCCCTCAAACCCGGAGGGGTTCAACAATTGTAGCTTCTGAGTCCATTAGAACCCCTGGTCGAGATGCACAAACTCCCCCGAAGGTTTCACAGTGAAGGTTATCCAAGCGGCCGGGGCACTAATTTCCAGGAAGTATACGACACGCTCAGCCTCGGGAATCGCCCTGACACTGAATGACGCGGCGTCGGCGAAGAGCAAAGGAAGGCTTGGCATCGCATTCGCAAACGACTGTGACCAAGCCACTCGCGGATCTTTGTGATTTCCCTTCCTTTGGAGTATTTGACCTCGTCCTTTCTTAGGACTTAGTATCCGGATTCGCCAATCCATGTCACGCAACGGCGGAGCGAGCACAACCTTCCAGTGCCTTTTGCGCCCCCCATCAATATGCATATAAAACGCGCCGTCTTTCCAATGGAGTGCAACCTTGGTGGACTCGTCGGTACCGATCGGCCCCTGTTCTGCCAACATCGTCCAGGCCTTCGCCAAGACTTTAGGTGGCGGAACTTGCATCACCTTTTTTATTGGAGTGCCGCCGCAAGACCCCGTGGCAAAAAGAATGGCGGTATGGGCAAGAAGTGAAAACATGATGTATCCGTTATACAATGTTCCCGGCTGAAATGGTTGCCATTCGGCGAGAATTTGCAGGAATTTTGATCTTCGGGCAAAGTCTTGGGTTGCAAGAAGATTGTTGCACCCCTCCAGGGTGCGGGGATTGGGAGCGTTCCGGGGGTGTCGCCCTCGCAAGCGAGGTCTCAACCCCCGGCTACCTCTGTTAAACCCCTCCGGGATGGTGGGTTTACCAATTTGAAGACCGGCGACCTGGTGGCCCTGGTGGAAATCTCGATTGTTCGATTCATTAAGAATTGAAAAACACGCCTTCGGAAGGCCCAACCCCGGAGGGGTTTAACAGAGGTAGCCGGGGGTTGAGCGGAGCGACACCCCCGGAACTGGCGCGCTAAGGCTCGCACCCTGGAGGGGTGGCACAATTCATCGCATGATAAAGCGTTCCGGGAGTGTCGCCACAGGCCCGCTCCCTCACGGAGAGGGAAAAATACGGCAAAAATCACTCTCCTAGGTTCAAATTCGCTTTTCACGGCGAAAAAGATGACCATTTTAGCGATAAAGATGAGCATTTTAGTGACAAAGATGAGCATCTTTGTCACTAAAATCGTGATTCTTACCGTAGGAATGCTCATTCTCGTGTGTAAAATGCCCATTCTACACACGAAAATGGGCATTCTACACACGTTTATCGACGTTCTTACCGTGAGAATGGGCATTCTACACACGTTTATCGGCGTCTTTACCGCTAAAATGGTCGCTTAGCTCGCAAGAATTCTTGGTTTTGTCGCTTGGATCGTTATCCTCATACGCTTTTTCAGGTTTTCTGTTAAGATAGAAGCAGTGCGGCCCGCTTTCGGGTTGCCATTTGACTTAAAGGAGCAAATATGAGATTCATTTTGATCACCGCGGCTGCGGTGCTTTCGGCAACTTCGGCGTTCGGCTTCTCACTCGGGGAGATGCAACGGTTACTGTGATAGTGTTGTGCTTTTCCCTCTCCCCGGGCGACTAGGCCTGTGACCAAAGGGAACTGAGATGAGCGTGAAGACCGCGACCGCTCCAGGGGGAAACAGGAACTGTGAATGAGGATGTCACGACCCCATCAAACGACTCCTAAGGAACACCAACGCCACCTGAGTCGCCCGTAGCCGAACGGTCTCCCGACTCCCCCGGAGCTTAAATTCCTTCACCTCGCAGCCCTCACGATCTGCAATCCCTATGTACACCAGCCCGACCGGCTTCTCCTCCGAGCCTCCGCCTGGTCCCGCAATCCCGGTAATGCTCACCGCAAAATCGGCATCAAGTTGTCGCCGCGCACCGAGTGCCATCTCTGAAGCGCACTCCGGACTCACCGCCCCGACCGCCTTTAAGGTCAGTGCCCCGACCCCCAATAATTCCTGCTTAGAAGAATTCGAATAAGTCAAAAATCCCCCCAGAAACACACTGGACGAACCTGGAACCGAGGTGATTCGGCCCCCAAAAAGCCCTCCCGTGCAGGATTCCGCAACCGTCAAGGTCTTTCCGCTCTCGAGAAGCTGGTTGACCACCGCCTCTTCCAAAGTCGTATCACCAAAGCCATAAACATGATGACCAAGCCGCGCTTGAATCACAGCCACTGTGGGGGCAATCAGCTTTTCTGCGGCAGCAATGTCCGACCCGGAAGCCGTCACGCGCAAATGAACCTCGGCCTGCTTGGCATAAGGCGCAACCGTTGGCTGCTCCGCCATCATGAGATCTTTCAGCTTCTCCTCGACTATGCTTTCGCCCATACCCGCAACCCGAACCACAACCGAGTGAATGATTTGCTCACCGCCCCCTGCACTCATCAGCGCCTCGCGGACGGAAGTCTTTGCCATTGGCTCAAATTCCTGCTTGGGTCCGGGCATTGCAATGAAGGTTTTCCCGTTTTTCTTACAAATAAGCCCCGGTGCAGTCCCGAACGGATTGGGAATGGGCGTTGCGCAAACCGGGCGCATCGCTTGCCGATTCTGAGTCTCCGTCCAAGTCAAACCGCGACTCGCAAAAAGCTCTTTGAGAGTGGTTTGGACTCCTTCATCCAGAACCATCTCTTCACCCAGTGCCGCTGAAATCCCATCCCGGGTCATGTCATCCATCGTCGGCCCGAGCCCACCGATCGTGATTACAATGTCCGCGCGTGAAAGCGCCAACTTCAGTGCCTCCGTCAGGCGCAGTTGATTATCGCCAACTGTTTGTCTATGAACATGTCGAATTCCAAGGTTTGCAAAGAGTTCACCGAGAATCGCGGCATTGGTATCGACAATTTGGCCCAGAAGGATTTCCGTGCCCACGGAGATAATCTCGGCAGTCATAGCCTATTGTAACCGGTTCCCAAGTCGCCGAGAACCCAAATCGCCCACAATAAAGTGGTATCCATGGTGTTCAAAGCGGAGGGGGTCGGAAAGCAATACGGAGAGCGGTGGATTTTTCGCTCACTTTCGTTTCAGGTTGAAACGGGCACAGTTCTTGCCCTTACTGGGAGAAATGGTTCCGGCAAGTCAACGTTGCTCAAATGTATCTCCGGCCTTCTCCCGCTGACAGAAGGTTCAGTAGAACGCGAAGAGCCCATCGGGTTTGCCGGACTAGACCTTGCTCTCTATCCCACGCTGAGTGGACGGGAACATCTCAAGCTCTTCGGCGCGGTGGACCCCGACAAAGAACTGGAGGCCGTTTCGCTGTTGCACGCCGCCGACTTGGTCACCTCGGGCTACTCGACTGGAATGCGAGCCCGCCTCAAACTAGCTCTGGCACTGTCGCAGAATCCGAAGCTCTTGATCCTTGATGAACCGACCGCTGCACTTGACGTCGAAGGTCGCAAAATCGTTGAAAATCTGATCGCCAAACACCGCGAGAACGGGGCGGTGATCCTTGCCACAAATGTACAGGAGGACCTGGGCTATGCCACGCACGAACTCAATTTGGGCTGAAACCCAGGCGATTTTCCAAAAAGAAATCACGAGCGAATTGCGCAATTCGACCGGCTTCTGGTCTGCCGCCCTCTTTGCGCTCACCACGGTCAGCGCGATTGGCTTCGCCTCGGCGCGCGAGAAGCCGGGTCCCGAACTCGCTGCCGGAATTCTCACAGCAGTCCTGCTTTTCTCGGGCGTGAGCTCGCTCCCGCGCTCTCTTCTGGTGGAAGATGAGCAGGGAACTTTAGAACTACTTCGATTAAGATTCGAGCCTGAAAGTATCTATTACGGCAAATTGCTCTTTGTTACTGCGATGCAATTCATCAATAGCTTTGTATTGTGTATGTTATACATTGCCTTTGCGGGTCTTTCCGTCGTGCATCCCGGTATCCTGGCCCTCGGGCTCGTGGCCGAGTCGGTGGCGATTTCTGGCGCTGTGGTCCTCTGCGGCGCGGTTGTGATGGGCGCGACAAGCCGCTGGCTACTCGTTGGAGTCCTCAGCATGCCGTTCTTGCTCCCGCAGTCTGCCGCCTGCATCGGCGTTCTCCGATACGGATTCGGGGCAGGATTCAGCGAGACAGCCTGGATCAATATCGGCAGTTTGTTTGGATTTGGCCTCTTGGGCATCGCCATCGGTCCCCCGCTCGCACGAGCTCTCTGGAAACGTCCTTGAAACTACCGAGATAGCGATCGAACGATCAAAATGGACGACAGTACGCTCGTAATGTCGGCAATCGCAAACCCCTTCGAGTTTCCGAAGAAAACGACATCATCCGCCATCAGAACCGGATTCTGAGTCCTGTCCCCGTCTTTCAGGAACTTATCCAAATTGTACTTCTGGAGTTGAAACACACCGTCTTTATTCGGTCTGGCAACGGCGACTCGAAGCAATGTCCCTGACGGTAATAATCCTTTGCCTGCCGAAAGCGCGTCGGCAAGGCGGTATTCCTTGCCATCCACCATGGAGACGGTGGCCGCTTCCTTCACAGAGCCGACCACGGAGAACTGCCGATCGTTGCGGCGCACGACAACCAAATCCCCATCTTCCAGTTGGAATTGGGAACCTTGCGCATTGGTTGTCAACTGGCTCAAATCCCGTCGAATCACTGAACCCTTGCGCAACACCAGAACGTTCGAGAGAGTCGCCGTCTTGTCCGCCCCTCCGGCAAGGGCAACGACTTGGTCGAGCCCGACGAGTTCTGGATTGATGAGGAATTCACCTGGCTTATTGACTTCACCATCAACCACCACCCTAATCTGCTTAGGTCGTTCAACGCTGACCGTATCTCCGGGTTCCAAAGTGACCGGCTGTCCTGACGACCCAAGTTGCAAGAGCACCGGAATTGTCTCGGGACCGCGATGGATAAATACACGCGTCTCATTCGGAACCAGTTCCGTCCCGCCCGCTACAGCGACTGCTTTTTGAACATCAGAGCCACTCGGAATCGAATACGAACCAGGCTTTTTGACCTCGCCCACAACCCAAACCCGAACTTGCGCCTGCGGAACGAGCATGATCACATCGCCCCCCTGGAGCAGCATATTGCCAATCTTGCTCCCACCCTGAATCACGGCGGCAACACTGGCACTGGGGAGGTTATTGTTGCCCCGAACCAACGTGAGCATAATCAGGTCGGTGTCCGTGGTGAAATCGAGCTTAGCCAAAACCTGCCGCACGGTTAACCCCGGCGTCAGCGGAATGATTCCGCCGGTACCGACTCCCGCTCCTGGGGTCACAGTAGCCTGAGTCGCCGAACTTGCCGCGTTCAAAAGAAAAACAAACTCATCTCGTTGGGCAGCGATGCTCACCGAAACCTGAGGATCAACAAGCCTTTTTCGCAACGACGCCGTAATCAAGCGGGTTACTTCTCCCAGACTTTTGCCTTCGGCGATGATCCGCCCGAAGCCGTCCCCATTGATCGAACCATCATCCAGGACCACAAATTTGCCGGAAAAATCTTTATGATCAAAAACGATAACGCTCAGCGTATCGCCCTGTTTCAGCTTCGCAACGGGTTTATTCTGAGCAGAACTCATCAGGCTCAGAAGCAATACCAGCAATACCACGGGCAAACGGCGCATAGGTACAAGCGTACCTGGGGCTTTGACTCCGAGACAAGAAGGATGTATACTGTTGCCTGAGCGCGGGTGTAGCTTAGTGGTAAAGCTCCAGCCTTCCAAGCTGATCATGCGAGTTCGATTCTCGCCACCCGCTCCAAACCCCTACCCCGCTTTGCGTTTTTTGGCGTATAGTATAGACAGTGAGTTGCGGGCGTAACTCAGTGGTAGAGTGTCTGCTTCCCAAGCAGAGAGTCGCGCGTTCGAATCGCGTCGCCCGCTCCAAATTCTTCAAAAAACTCCTACCCCACCCTATTGCTCCAGGGTTTTCAATCCGAAAACCTAAAGTGAAGCACTATGGCTGAACTTATTGTACGTTTGATTTGGGCGGCGGGAATTATGATTTCCTCGCTGTTCATGAAGTTGCCCCCCGGAGAATGGGGCTGGAAACTGAGCCTGGGTGTGTCTGCCTACGCTATCGCCGCCTACCTTTTGGAACGCCGCGACATGCGCAATGCAGGTGTCTCAGGAATCCTGGGCGTCCTTGATGCCGGAGTTGTTGCCGCTCTTGCCGCCTTCGGCGGGTCCATTGACCACTACGGTTTCTTAGTCTTAGCCCCCTGCGCCTACGCCGCTGCTCGCCACGGAGCGAATTCCGCCGCAATGGCACCGCTTGCCGCGAGCATGATTTTGGCTGCCGCGAATCTTTCACCGGTACCGGTGGGGCAGAGCATGCTTCTTGTCCAAGCCCTCGGAATCCTCTCTGTCGGATTGCTTCTTAGCCTCGGAAAGACCGTCGTGACGATCACGGAAAGAATCGAAGTGCCCGTTCCCGCCGCAATGGCACCCGTTCCTGAGGTTATCGAATTACCCCCCGCCTCCGATACAACCCAGTACCTCGCCCTCCGCGAAAGCTTCCGTAAACTTCGGGATTATGCCGAAAGCATGGAGCGAAAAACTAAGCGAGACCGCATCGTCTCCGCGCTTTTTGATGCCGCCCACGGCACCGGCGAAGCGATTCAGCAACGGCTCGCCCATAAGCTTCGTGACCTCACCAGTGTCGAAGGAGTCTCCCTCTATACCGTCGCCCAGATGGCCGACCAACTTGTCGTCACCGCGACTAGCGGCACTTTGCCCATCGGCATGGACACCCGATCCTTTGACATTTCCGGCGTTCACACCGACGGCCTCATCAAGCGGCGCGTGGACTCACTCGTGAAGGCACTTAGGGATGCCAATGGCACCGACCAGCGTAGCGCAACGGTTTTGATCCGCGACCGAGGCCGACTCTACGGGGCAATTTGCCTCGTGGATTCTAACCCCGAGCGCATCCAGAGAGCCATCGACCTCAGCGACACCGCCGCTACCACCATCGGCTCCATGCTTCGCGAGGACATCGACAACACTAACCTAACGCAACGTCTTAAGCAAGCCGAACTCTTATACACAATCAGCACCGTCACCGACGGCGCAGAAACCCCGACCTCGCTCTGTAGTCGAGTTGTGCGCGAAATGTGGGATATTCTCCCCCTCGACCACCTGTCCGTCCACATCCTCGACGAAAACGGCACGATCCAAGCCGCCCGCGCAGGGGCTACCGCGAGTCTGACCGACATGATTCAATTCCCGGCGGGTCCCGGTCCCGAGGGCTGGGCTGCATCAGGCTGCCCTGAGGTCATGATTTTCGACACGAGCGAAGACACCCGTGTGGACCGAGTCCAAGCGATCAAACGCAGAATCGGCAGCTTCCTCATGCTCCCCATCCAATTTGGCGACAAGGCTTTTGGTTTCGTCGCCGCCGCGACACATCGAAACGCCGGAATCGATAGTGCCGAACTTGAAGCTCTGAGAGTGATCACCGCTGAACTCACTCAAGCGATCGGCAGAATCGAAGCCCCCCTCAACCGGGCGAGTGGCATCATGACCCCAGCCGAATTCGCTCGCGAAGTCGGTGGTGCCAAAGGCTGCTTTATCCTGATCGAGCCGGTTCGCAAGGAAGAACTCGAAGGAGAATTCGGTCGCCCTGCGATCGAAATGGCTCTCAAGACCTTCACGCGCCGCATGAAGCAACGCTTACCCTCTGCCGCGAGAATTTGCCGCAGAAGCGAAGGCGATTTCGTTGTCTTTCTCCCTGCCGCCACTCAGGAATTTGCGCGCAGCTGGGCGAATGACGCCGTGACGAACGCCTCCATGATCGGGGTCAAAACTCCCGATGGACGAGCCAAAATTCCCCTCGCCCTCCGTGCAAAGGTTTCTGAGTCGCTAGAATTCGCAGAAGTGGGCATGGCGGCTTAGGCCAAACGACCTTCGAGCGAACTAAAGTCAGCCGATCCGGGTAGAACCTGCCTGTGATATTCCTCGGCGTCCTCATTCTGCTCTACTTTGGTGGGCTGTTCTTGGTGGCGCGATTCAGCGTTCGGCCCATCCGCACTCCCCTTTTCCTCTCGCCCGGCCTCATGGGCACTGCTCAGGAAAACATCGAATTCGAAGGCCGCGACCACCTCCTCCTCAAGGGATGGTGGCTGCCAAATCCGACGAGCAAAGTCGTTGTCGTTTTCGCTCACGGCTACCTGATGAACAGCTCTGAACCCGCCGCCGTTGCGGCGAATCTCTGGCAAGACGGCTACGCCGCCCTGCTCTTCGACTTTCCCGGCCATGGTCGGAGTCCTTCAGCAAACGTCACCTTCGGAATCAGAGAGCGTGAAGACGTGCGCGCCGCCGTCGAATACGCAAGAAGCCGAATGCCCGAGGCCAAGATCGTCGTCTGGGGTAGCTCGATGGGCGCCGCCGCCACCTCTCTTGCCGCCCGCGAAATCCCGGTGGACGCGATGATCTTAGACTCCGTGTTCACCGACCTCAGGACTGCCAGCGATGGCTGGTGGGAGTTCCTCGGAGGAAACTACCTGCGAATGCTCCTCAGTCCCGCCAAAGTCTTCTCAAAGCTGATCGCGGGAGTGGACCTCGACTCCGCCAACATTACAGAGGCATTGAAGCAGACATCTTGCCCGGTTCTCATGCCGCATGGCGACGCCGACGTGCTCGTTCCCATTTCCGAAGCTCACAAAAATGCCGCCGCCCGAGACGGAATTCGTCTCGATATCTATCCGGGTTGCAATCACTCGGAGGGTCGCTGGATTTTCCCGGCAGAATACTACATGAACCTAGGCTCATTTTTGAGGGAGAATGATCTGTTACCATAGGGAGACATTCTCATTCACAAATGCCTGTTTCCCTCTGGGGAGCCATTTTGGGGATAGGTTTAGGTTCAACTTGAGTGGGGCCGGGGTAGATTTTGGGCATTTTCATTTGTGAACTGTGAATGTCGCCGGGGGATTTGCCTTAATTTCAAGTTCTTAGTCAACTCCAGGGTGGCAAATCCGCCCTGCCTCAAAAGTGTATGGCGTCCGTAGCTATTTTTGTCAACTTCAGAGGGCTACGGACTCACTCATGGTGAGCCGCCGCAGACTCTGAGATTTTTGTTCGCACCATCCTAAAGAACTCGTTCGTCCTTACCGATGTTCTCAGCAGGAGGCGACGAACGAACTTATGTCAGCGATCATGGAAGGTCCGCTATGGATGCACAACTTGGCTCGGGTTGTGGTGCTAGATGTCACCGACGACTACGAACTGATGCAACCCCCACTCCCCAACGAGTGCTACCCCGTTTTGCAGGAAACTTGGATGCCGAAACATCGGCTCGACACGCGCCTGCACGACTCCAGTTTGGTCGAAGGATTTCTTTACGACTGGCACCAGACTCCAGAGTACGAGGACGAGTGCTGGTATGTGGGCGTCGTACGTCAGGAACTCGCGCAGACCCTGCTTGCGGCCTCCGGCATCTTGGACTCCTAAGGAATCTTGACAACTTTGTCAAGTAGGTAAACTCACAAAACGTTATGGCTCAGTACCTCCCCTGCTTCAAAGCTTATGACATCCGCGGCATCGTGCCCGATGAAATCAATCCCGAAATTGCTTATCGCATAGGACGTGCATTTGCAGATGAAATACAACCCGATTCAGTCTGTTTAGGATACGACATTCGTCTTTCCGGCCCCGGCATCGCTGAGGGCCTTTCTAACGGACTTCGGGACGCTGGCGTAAACGTCATCGACCTCGGCATGATCGGCACCGAAATGGTGTACTTTGCCACGGCATTTTACGGTTATGGCGGCGGAATCATGATCACCGCGAGCCACAACCCGCCGCAGTACAACGGCATGAAGATCGTCAAGGCCGACAGCCGCCCTGTCTCTGGGGACTCTGGGCTTTTCGACATCGAGCGACGCGTCCACGAGCAGAAGTGGGAGCGCACCGGTGCAGGTACGTACGAGAAGCGCGACGTTTACGCGGATTTCGTCCAGCACCTTCTGAGCTTCGCCGATGTCGCGAAGATGAAGCCGCTCAAAGTTTTGGCAAACCCCGGAAACGGGGCCGCCGGCGTCGCGATGGAAGCCCTGCTCCCCCACATTCCCGTGAAGGTTGAGAAGATGTGGTTCGAGCCCGATGGCCATTTCCCTCATGGCGTGCCCAACCCGATCCTCCTCGAAGCTCAAGCCCCTGTCACCGAACGCATGGTCGGCAAATGCTATGATTTTGGCGTCGCCTGGGATGGAGACTACGATCGATGCTTCTTCTTCGACGAGAATGGCGTGTTCATTGAGGGCTATTACATGGTAGGAATTCTCGCCCAAGCCTTTCTCGCCATCGACCCCGATCAGGCCATCGTTTACGACGTGCGCCTAACTTGGAACACCGAAGAAATCATCAAGCGCCTCGGCGGGCGACCGGTGATGAGTAAGAGCGGGCACAGCTTTATCAAGGAGCGAATGCGAGCCGAAGACGCGGTCTACGGCGGCGAAATGAGCGCCCACCACTACTTTAAGAAGAACTGGTACTGCGACAGCGGCATGATTCCGTTCATGCTCCTTTGCGGTCTGATGAGCGCGACCGACAAAACCCTCGGCCAACTCGTCGCCGAAATGATCGCGGCGTATCCGTGTTCCGGGGAAATCAACACGACGGTGAAGAGCGTCCCTGATAAAATCGAGGAGCTTTCTCAGCTTTATCCGGGAGGTATTCGATCCACGATTGACGGACTGAGCGTCGCCTACGACGACTGGCGCTTCAATCTGCGCGGTTCAAACACAGAGCCTCTGCTCAGGCTGAATGTCGAGAGTCGAGGTGATATGGAACTCATGAAGGCGAAGACCGAAGAGCTTTTGGCGCATATCAGAAGCTAAGATTTCGCCAAAGCCACTCACCCAAC